>JAKQKF010000017.1 GCA_029560815.1 bacterium | reverse complement strand
TGCCGATATTGGCATACTGGCCGGCCCTGGCCGCGGCGGAGGCCTCGAAAATCCAGGTCTCGTCGAGGTCGAGCTTCTGATCGCTGTCCAGATCGCCGAAGATGAGCAGCGGATGGACGCTGGTATCGCTGTCCACTACGGTAATGCTGTCGAGCGGGACATTGCCGGTATTGGTCACCACATAGCGCCAGGTTACTGTGCCGTCGAGGATGATGGCCGGCCCGGGTTCGCTGTCGGCATCCTCCCCGTTGGTCAGTTTCTCAATGGCAATCGCCGGCACGGCGCCAAAGTAATGGCTGGGATCCTCGTCGCTCAGGGGCAGGCTGGTGAGGGCGTCGAGGCCGGTCACCGAGCCCACATTGGCGTATTGGCCCGCCAGGGCGGTGCCGGAGGCGATGAACTCCCAGATCTCGCTGGTATCGAGCAGGCCGTCAAGGTCGGTATCGCCGTCGTTGAAGCCGTCGGCGGGCGCGATATCGACCGCTGCCGGGGTGACGCCGCGGTCATCACTGACCGCCAGATCGCGCACCGGGGTATTGCCGATATTGCGGACGCGATAGCGCCACTCCACCGGCGCGCCGGCGAGAATGGCCGGTCCCGGCTCGCTGTCGGCATCCAGTCCGTTGGTGCTCTTTTCGATCTCGATGGCGCCCTGGCCGCCGAAGTAGTGGCTGGGATCGCTGGCGTTCACCACCTGGCCGCTGAATTCCGCGGTGACAGTGCCGGTGTTGGCGTACTGTCCCGCCACGGCCAAACCTGACGCGGTATAGGTCCAGACCTCCTCCAGGTCGAGGAGATGGTCCAGGTCCAGATCGCCGTCGTTGTATCCGTCAGCGGGGGCGATATCCACGGCCTGGGGCGTCAACCCCTGGTCGTCGGTGACGGTGACGTTGGCAAGGTGGATGTTACCGGTATTGGTGACGACGTAGCTCCAGAGCACCGGCTGACCCGCCGGAATGGCAGGGCCGATGGGCAGGTCGGCATCCTCGCCGTTGGTCATCTTTTTAATCCGCAGTGAGGGACTCGGGCCGAAATAGTGCGAGGCGTCGCTGGCCGTGACCGGCTGTCCGAAAATATCGGTGCCGTAAACCGAGCCGACATTACCGTACTGGCCCGCCAGGGCTGTTCCGGAGGCCTGATAGAGCCAGCTCTCACCGGGGTTGAGCATGCCGTCGCCATCATCCCCGCTGAGGTAGGCCGGAGTCACGCTGCTCTCCGAGTCGGTGACGAGGAGATTGCTGATGGCGACATTGCCCAAATTGGTGATGAGGTAGCTCCAGGTTACCGCCTCGCCGGGGGTGATGTAGGGGCCGGGCTGTTCATTGGCATCCTCGCCGTTGGTCGATTTCTTGATTCCGATAGCCGCCTGGCCGCCGAAATAGTGAGCGGGATCGCTGGCGGTGAGGGTCTGTTCCTGATAGCGCCCGGTGGCAGTGCCGACATTCTGATACTGGCCTGGCACCGCGGTGGCCGTGGCCGAGTAGATCCAGGTCTCGTCCGGATCAAGCAGACTGTTGCCATCGTCGCCGCTTTGATAGACGGGTGTGACGGAGGCATCACTGTCGGTCACCTGAATCTCCGCGAGAGCGACGTCACCCGGATTGCTGACCTGGTAGTTCCAGGTCACCGTGCCGCCCACGGGCACTGAAGGTCCGGCCGGCAGATCGGCATCCTCGCCGTTGATTACTTTTTCGAGGCGGAGGGCCGGCACCAGGGCGTAAAGTCCGGCATCCTGCGAGGCATCATTGGCGCCCGGCGCAAGGGTGATGGTGGAGGTGCGCCCGGTTACCGGATCGGGATCGGAGTCGAGGTTGTCGTCGCCCGCGTCGGCGGAGGTGAAGCCATAGCCGGCGGGAGTGGAGAAGATCAGATAGTAG
>JAKQKF010000004.1 GCA_029560815.1 bacterium | reverse complement strand
GTCCCGTTGAACAGCGGGAGCAGGCTTTGCTGATCCGCTTCGGCAAAGAGCGAATGCTTTCCCGCAAAATCGAAGACCACCAGCCGGTGCGCATCGGAACGGTTGACCGCCATGAAATAGACGCCGTCCCCGGCCGGCCGGCCCAGAGCGTCCTTTCCCCCGATAATGTAGCGCAAAACGCCGAGACAGTCGGCATCAGGGGCGAAATACACCACATGGCCCGTTCGCAGCGCATCCGCCGAGGCGCGCAGCCTGGCCAGCTTCCGGTATTCGTCCGTGAGGTCGTACGGCGCTTTTTCGGTGAAAGGAGCGCGGTTGAAGGGATCGAGAAAACCGGTCATGCCTTTCTCGTCGCCGTAATAGACGCAGGGAACACCGGGGAGGCAGAACTGCAGCACCGCGGCCAGCCGCTGGCGCCTGGCGCCTTTTTTATTCTGGCTGTCGCTGACAACAAAAGAAGCCTGCTGCTCCCGGGTCAACTGATGCGGATCGATGCGCGCGCTGAGCGCGGTGCGCACGCGCTCCACATCGTGGGAGGAAAGCAGATTGGTCAGGGCATAGTACAGGGGTGCGGGATAATTGGCCGCCTGATCCACCAGAAAATGCTTCAGGTCACAGGCGTCGGACTGGCCCTTCAGAAAAGCGATCACGGCGCTGCGCAGCGGATAATTCGTGACCGAATCCAGGATGCCTCCCAGCGCGTAGCGTCTTTTTACGCCGTAGCTGTTCTTTGTGGTCGCGTCTTCCCAGACCTCGCCCAGCATCACCGCCTCCGGCCGGGTCTGCTTTGCAGCGGCGTAAATCTTCGCCAGCACGTCGTCGGGCAGCTCGTCGGCCACATCGAGGCGGTAGCCTGCCGCGCCCGCCCGAAGCCAGTGCTTCACGACACTGTCGGCGCCGGTGATGACATATCGCTGCCAGCCCGGATCCTGCTTGTTGATTTCGGGCAATGACGTAAACCCCCACCAGCAGCGGTACTGATCGGGATACCGCTCAAACGTGTACCAGGTGTAGTAGGGAG
>JAKQKF010000542.1 GCA_029560815.1 bacterium | reverse complement strand
GGTCCCTTCAGGCTGGAGCAGGCTGTCACTGGTTTTCATTTGCATTCGCGGCTGTAATGTTGTATTATTCCGTTGCCGGATTCCCGCCGCTCTCTTCAGCACCTCCACCCTCTCGACAGGCGCACCGGAGGTGATTCTGACTGCCGCGCCGTCACTCCTCCTGAGAAGCGGCTGGACGAGCGGCCCCACAGACGGTCAAGTATTGGCAAATTCCTTTCAGCGTTGGAGTTGTTCGTGAAAGTACTGAATGAGAACCCATTGGTTTCGATCCTCCTCCCCCTCCTCTTTCTCATGCCTCTTCATGCCTGGTCCCAAACGGCTACCGCCTTGCCGCATTCCGCTTATACATTGTATGATGAATCCGGTGAGCCGGACAAATGCGGGTTCGATCCGGAACAAGCGGCAAGCCTGCGCAAGAGCCTGGGGGATCACTGGGGCTATGGCTATGACGATCTGCTCGCCGATCTGCAGGTCTGGCGGAGCAGCCCCTATGTGACCATCGACTCCATCGGCGCCAGTGTGCAGAATCGCGCCATCTGGGAGCTGGCCATCACCGCGGACTCGGTTCCGTCGAGGCCGCGCAGGACGATCCATATCCATGCGCGCACCCATCCCGGCGAGGTCCAGTCCTGGTGGGTGACTCGGGAGATCATCAAAATCCTGCTGGCGGAGGATGAATTTTCCCGTTCTGTGCGCGACTCTTGCGTCTTTTACATCATCCCGATGTACAACCCGGATGGCGTGGAACTGGAGTATCCGCGTGAAAACGCCAACGGCATCGATATCGAGAGCAACTGGAACAAATATCCCCTCCAGCCAGAGGTCGCCGCGCTGCGAAAACGCTTTTATGAATTGATGACATCCAGTGCGCCCATCGAGATCGCCCTCAACATGCACTCGGCCTATGGGACCAGCCGCTATTTTGTCTATCATGCTGCGGCCGGATCGTCGGACGAATATGCCGTGCTGCAAAAACAATTCATCGAAGGCACCCGCGCCCATTTCCCCGGCGGCATCCGCCCCTGGGACTATTTTGTGAGCTGG
>JAKQKF010000533.1 GCA_029560815.1 bacterium | reverse complement strand
GAAACCCACTCTTTAAAGCCCTATGCGCTGCGTGTGCAAGCCACTCTCGATTTTATCCTGATCGGATTGCGGGAGATCCTGAAAGATCCGGACGCCTTTCTTCAGGCCATCGCGGAGGAGGAGCAGCGTGTTTCAGCGTGGGGGGCTTACCCCGCCGGGGAGTTGACAGTGCCCCTGCAGTTCAAGACCCGCTTCGACCGGGGGGACACAGTTCTTTTCCAGGGCTATCGTGTGGAAAGAAAAACCGGGCCGGTCTCCGGACGCGAATATCCGGTCTATACCCCGGAAAAACTCTCCACGCCGGTGCTCTTTTTTGACGAGATCGAAGCGACGGCGGAGGTGGCTCCTCCTTACGCCTATCTGATACCATCAGGCTGGCACGCCGTCATCGATGTCCTGCGCGCGCACGGTATCAAAATGTATCGCCTCACCCGGGAATGCGAGGGGCTGTTTGAAGGGTACCGCTTCAAGGATGTCAAATTCCAGCCGCGATCGAATGAAGGCCGCTCACTGCCCCTTTACCAGACGGTTGCAGTGACCGAAAAGTGCTTTTTCCCCCCGGGCACCATCTATGTGCCCATGGGTAATCCCCGCGGCAAGCTGATCATGCATCTTTTGGAGCCGCAGGCTCCGGACGCTCTGGTGGCATGGGGATTGATGAATACCATCTTTGAAGACCGGGAATACTTTGAATCCTATGTCATGGAGCCCCTGGCGCAAAAAATGATGGCGGAGGATAAAGAGCTGGCTGATGCCTTTGTCCACAAGCTGCAAACTGACACGCTCTTCGCCGCCAATCCGCGCGCGCGGCTCGCCTTTTTCTATCAGCGCTCGCCCTATTATGATCAGGACAAGAACCGGTATCCTGTCTGGCGCCTGGCTGAGCAGCCTCCTGTAGCGCTGGAAGAGTTCCAGTAGAGGAGAGCGGCCCCAATGAAAAAATGGAATGGACGATCTCTTTGGCCTGCGATTTTGCTGATGCTGGCGGCGGCCGGCATGGCCTGCAGGGAGGATGCAAATCCTGCCGCACCATCGGGTTATGATCTGGACAAAAATCCTGTCCCCCGCTTCGTCCGGGTCAATTACATCGATGCGGGGCGGATGGCGCGGATCTCACGGTTCCGCTCCGCCGCCGCCGGGGATTACTCGGATGATTTTGAACACTGCCGCAGCATGCTGCACTATTTCGAGCCCCGCTCCGACCTCGAATGGTCGAGCCTGCCCGTTTTTTCTCCCGTGAACGGAAAAATCGTCCGGATTGTCCAAAACCAGCCTGTCCTGGAGATGGTCATCCAGGCGCAGGAGTATCCCGATTTCGAGTTCCATATCTTCAACCTCAGCCCGCTCGAGTCCCTGATGGCCGGCAACGCTGTGCGGGCCGGCGAGAGCGTCGGCAGCTATGTGGAGCGTCAAACCCCCTCCGCGATTGCGGTCAGCGTCAACACCACCCGGGGCCGGCGGCTGATCTCCTGGTTCGATGTCCTGACCGATTCCCTCCTGCAAATATATGGCAAATGTGGTATCGGGAACGCAACCGAATTCATCATCAGCCGGGAGGAGCGCGATGCCGATCCGCTCACCTGCAGCAATGGGCTCTTCACCAGCGGGGGCGGTCTCGAAAACTGGGCGGTCATGAACTGCGACTGGGACCTGGATGGCTGGGGCATCCCCCGTTTCGTCGACGTCAACTATATCGATTTCGAACGGGTCTACAAAATCTCGCGCTTCCGGAGTGCGATCGGCCACGATTATTCCGACGATGAAGAGGATTGCCGCAGTATGAAGCACTACTTCTGGCTGGATGGCTCCGCCGGCTGGGAGAGCGCGCGTATTTACGCCCCGGTCAACGGCACCGTGGTCTGGCGCTTCGAGGAGTTCCTCGGCACCCAGATCTGGATCCGCTCGGATGAGTATCCCGATTTCCAGTTCGGGATATTTCATCTTCTGCTAGCCGATTCAACCCTGGCGGAGGGCCGCAGGGTTCTGGCCGGTGAACTGCTTGGCACACATTTCAGCGGGCGCACCTATTCCGATATCGCGACCGCCTTCATTACGCCCTATCAACGCAGGCTGATCTCTTACTTTGACGTCATGACCGACGGGCTATTTCAGCGCTATCAGGCGCGCGG
>JAKQKF010000528.1 GCA_029560815.1 bacterium | reverse complement strand
GCCGCCCGGCTTGAGCACGCGAAAGGCCTCCATAAAGACCGCCAGCTTGTCGGTGGAGAGATTGATCACGCAGTTGGAGATGATGACATCGATCAGATTATCCGCGACCGGCAGCGCTTCGATCTCGCCCAGGCGGAAAGAGACCTGGCTGTAGCCGCCCTCGCGGGCATTGGCGCGGGCCCGGGCGACCATCTCCGGAGTCATGTCGACGCCGATGACGTAGCCCTCCTCGCCCACCTGTTGAGCGGCGAGAAAACAGTCGAACCCGGCGCCGCTGCCGAGGTCGAGCACGATCTCACCCGGCTTGAGCGCGGCGATGGCCTGGGGATTGCCGCAGCCGAGTCCCAGGTTGGCCCCGGCGGGCACGGCACCCAATTCCGCGGCGGAATAGCCGATTCGCGCCGACTCCAGACCAGGGTCGCCGCCTCCGCAGCAGCCGGAATCCCCCCCGCAGCAGGAGCCTCCCTGCTGCACAGCCGTGCGGTAACGCGTCCGCACCGCTTCACGGATTTTATCTTCATTGGCTTCGCTCATGCGCACCTCAACTGATCATCTGCTTCAGTTCATCCAGTCCGGGGACCCGGCCGTAGACCTTGACCACGCCATCCACCGCCAGGGCCGGGGTCATCATAATGCGGAATTTCTTGATCTCGTCGAGCGTGTTGACCTTGACAATCTCATATTCGAGGCCCAGTTCTTTAGCCGCCTGCTCGGTCATTTCCATCAGCTTGTTGCCCTTGGGGCAGCCCATACCGAGAATTTGCAATTTTTTCATGACGAACGCTCCTGTTTCATTCCAATAGATGTGCTGTGCCCGGCCGGATCCGGAAAGCTGCAGCAGTCTGACCGCCTCAAAACAGCCAGCCGAAAAGCAATCCGGTGATCGTGGCCATGATCACTACCAGCACGATGAAAACCAGTGTTTTTCTCCCGCCCATCACCGAGCGCAGCACCAGCATGCTCGGCAGTGAAAGCGCCGGACCCGCCAGCAGCAGCGCCAGCGCCGGGCCCTTGCCCATGCCGCTGCCGATCAGCCCCTGCAAAATCGGCACCTCGGTCAGGGTGGCGAAATACATAAAGGCGCCGGCGATCGAGGCGAAAAAGTTGGCGAAGAGGGAGTTGCCGCCCACCGCCTGACTCACCCAGGCGGAGGGGATCAGCCCCTCCTGGCCAACACGGCCAAGCAGGGCACCGGCAATAAAAACCCCGATCAGCAGCAGCGGCAGGATCTGTTTGGCAAAACCCCAGCTGGCAGCGAACCACTCGCCGGCTTCACCCTTGTCCATGGCGGTGATGACCGCCAAACCGATCGAACCGGCCGCGAAGATCAGTACCGGACTGGCGGGTGTGAAGAGTCCCAATAGAATCGCCGGGGCGGCGGCCAGAGCAAGGCGCAACCAGCTTATTTTGAACCAGAGTCCGAGTACCACGGCGAGTCCGAGGGCGCTTGCCGCGGTGAGAGTCCATTTCAGGGTGTAGACGGAATGCCAGAAGCCGCTCTCCACTGCAGGTTTGCCCCAGTTGGCGAGAACCAGGATCGCGATCATCAGGGCAAAATAGATCGCCGTCTGCCAGAGCGGCCGGCCGGCTTTACTCCCCTCGACCAGAACCGGACCCTCCTCCTCCATTTTTTCGTGCCGGAAGATGAAATGCATCAGCAGGCCGATGATGACCGCAAAAACAATGGCGCCAACCGCTCGCGCTATGCCCAGCTCCAGCCCGAGGATGCGGGCCGTGAGGATGATGGCCAGAACATTGATCGCCGGTCCGGAGTAAAGGAAGGCGGTCGCCGGTCCGAGCCCTGCGCCCATGGTGTAGATGCCGGAGAAGAGCGGCAGCACGGTGCAGGAGCAGACCGCCAGGATCGTACCTGAAATTGAAGCGACCCCATAGGCCAGCCATTTGTCAGATTTTGGACCGAGGTATTTCATCACCGATTCCTGGCTGACAAAGACACCGATCGCCCCGGCGATGAAAAAAGCCGGCACCAGACAGAGCAGCACATGCTCGCGCGCGTACCATTTGACCAGGTGAAAGGCCTCCATAATCGCGTT
>JAKQKF010000519.1 GCA_029560815.1 bacterium | reverse complement strand
TCGATCTCCCGCTTGCCGTAGGCGGTGGCGGTGTTGCAGGCGATGACGATCGCCTTGACCGGCTGCTTGTCGTTTGAGGGCCTGGCGCTCTGCGGGGCCGGGTAGTATCTGGTGCCGAGCAGGAACTGCAGGTCCTTGAAGATATGCTCCCGCAGCAGCGGAAGGTTGTTCTCCTGGGCATAGTCTCCGTAGGGCATGTTGGCCTGGTCGCCGAGGTAGATAAATTTCTCCCGGTTGAAATCGGCGGTCCCGTCGCCATCGGGATCAGGGGCGTGGCTGTTGTTGTCAAAGCCGTCGAAGCGGACGACGGCGTCGAGGACGGTGAGCCCACCGGTGCCGGAGTCGAACATCCCGACCGGCAGGGTGCGGTCACGCTGCGGGTAGGCTGCGGTATCGACGTAAAAAAAACTCTCCGGCTGCGTAAGCATGACATCGCGAATATCGCCACGGATGGACGCAACGGAGGGGCTTTTCTGCAGGGAGGCACAACCGGCCAGGCCGAGAAGAGCTGTGACAAGGATGAATTTTTTGATCATTTCACTCCCTCGATAGAGTGCACAGGGGTTTCACAATCGGAGATGATGCCGAAACTCCTGCCAAGTCACATGGGGTCATCGTCACGGTGCTCCACTGGTCACGAGAGCCGGTGCGATTGTTCGTCGTAATGGCCTTTCAGTTCATCGATATGGGTCTCCTCCCAGAGCGGCACCTTGTCGAAGTAGGCCGCCCGGCCGATAATGTGCGCGGCCACCGGCGCGGTGAGAAAAAGGAAGAGGATGATGGCAATCGCCCGCGTGGCGATGCCCAGATCCATCCAGAAAAAGGCGGTGCCGATGAGCACAAAACCGACCCCCAGGGTTGAGGCCTTGGTGGTGGCGGACATGCGCGTGAAGAGATCGGGCATCCTGAGCACCCCGATGGCCGATAGCAGGATGAAGAGCGATCCCGCCAGCAAGAACAGACCGCTGATGATCTCCGTCATGGCCGGTTCCTCCTCTCCAGGTAATAGGCAAAAGCGACCGTGCTGAGAAAGGCCAGCAGCGCCAGAATCACCCCGACATCGAGAAAAGTCGTGGTGCGGTGCTGGATGGCGTAGACGGCGATGAAAGCGATGGCGTTGGCCGCGAAAAGGTCAAGGGCGACGATGCGGTCCTCGATGGTCGGGCCGATGACCAGGCGCACAAAGATGAAGAGCAGCGCAAGCCCGATGAGGACTCCCGAAATAGTAGCAGCCCATGCGATAAAGCTCATCGGAGCACCTCGAGCAGCCGTTTTTCCAGTCCCTCTTTGATTTCGCGCCGGAAACTGCCGGCGTCGTCGACGTAGAGGGCATGCACATAGATCACCTTTTTATCCGACGAGACATCGAGGCTGAGGGTTCCCGGCGTCAGGGTGAGCAGATTGGCGAAGAGGGTGATCTCGATGTCGCTGCGGGCTTCCAGCGGCACTGCAACAATCCCCGGCCGCATGTGATGGCGGGGAGTCAGGATATCCCACGCGACTTTGAGATTGGCCAGCAGCAGCTCCTTGATGAAATAGAAAATGAAACGGATCGCCAAGGGGATCTTGCGGAAATAGCGGCGGCCGCCGAGGACAGGACTCGCGACCCAGAGGATAAGGTAGCTGACGATAACCCCTTCGAGAAAGGTGCCCGCATCGATCTTGCCGACCAGGAGCATCCAGGCCACAGCGAGCAGGAGATTGATTAAAAGGCTGTTCATCATCGCACCCCCAGGACGGCGTGAATATAGCCGGAGCTGTCGAGCAGCTGAGCGGCGGCCTGCCGGGCGAGTTCGAAAAAGGGGCCGGCGTAGAGGCCGATGATCACCGTGATCGCAGCCAGCAGCACGACCGGGGCCAGCACAAGCCGTTTCTGCGCCGGGTTGTCGGGCCGGTATTCCGGCCCCGCGTGCCCGCCCTCTCCGCGCGG
>JAKQKF010000058.1 GCA_029560815.1 bacterium | reverse complement strand
GCTCTTCCATTGGCCCCGGCCGGTGAGGGCCCCGGGCCATACCGCCGGGAGGCGTGTTCTGCGCCCCCCGGTGCCTCCCGTATCATCTGACGCGAGCTGGCAAGTGCTGGCGATTTTTTGCTTGACCTTTTCTCAATTTATTGTTATGTTGGCAGGCTTTACGCACAGGCCGTTCCGTTGCGGGACGGATTACACCCGCCCTCTCACCCTTTTAACTGACAGGTAGTGTGCACGATGGCCGAAGAGACAACCGGGAGCGCGCCAGCCCCGGCGGAAAATCTGCTCGACTATACAGCCCACCGTAATCTCCCCTGGGATGCGTCTGCGGATGGGCTGGTGACGCTGCGCGTGGCCAGGTTTTCAGGCCGGCTTTTGCAGAAATATTTGATGCCCCATCTCAAGCATCCCCATATCGCCGTGCATCTCGACGCCTTTGGTTCCTGGGTGTGGCAGCACATGGATGGCCGGATGACGGTCAGGGAGATGGCCTCCGGCCTTGAGCAGCAATTCGGCGACGAGATCCAGCCGGTCCATCAGCGGCTCGGCCGCTTCATTAATCTGATGGTCGAGCGCTCCTATGTCACTCTCGTCAAACCGGCGGATCAGGGTCCGGACCGATCCGGAGCAGCCGGGGAGCAGCCGCGCTCATGACCAGGCTGGAAAAAGCTGCGCAGGCGATCACCAACCGCGCCCTGGATATCCGCAAGGATGAAGCGGTGCTGATCATCGCCGATGAGCCCTATCTCGATCTCGCCCGTCTGCTCTTCACGGCGGCGGAGAGAAAAAGCCGCCACACCCATCTGCTCCAGCTCTCTCAGCCCTATATCCACAAGCATGCCCTCTGCCCGGCGGTGGAACGGCTGATGCAGGAGATGAATGTGGTTCTGGTCCTGACCTCTGAATCGATCACCCACACCGCCAGCCGCCGCGAAGCCTGCCGCCGCGGCGCCCGTTTTATCACCATGCCCGCCATCACCAACGAGACTTTTGCGCGCATCGCCGACATGGACATAGCCCGCATCGGCCGTCTCAGCCGCAAGATCGCGGATATCCTCACCATCGCCAAGGTGATCGAGATCACCGCTCCGAACGGCACCCGCCTGCGCATCGGGGCGGAGTCAGCCAGGGGTTTTGCCAATACCGGCGAGGCCACCCGCCCCGGATCCTTTTCGAACATGCCCGCCGGGGAGGCCTCACTGGCCCCCGCAGCCTCCGGGACCGAGGGCGAAGCGATCGTGGACAGCGGCATGGGGGTGCAGCATGACGACCGCGACCGCCTCATCCTTACCATCCGTGAGGGCCGGTGCGTCCGCATCGCCGGCGGCGATCCCGCCCTGCGCCTGCGCCGCCGCCTCGCCCAGCACGGCCCCGAGGCCAGGATGATAGCCAAGTTCGGCATCGGCACCAATGATGCGTCCCGCCTCAGCGGCTGCGCCCTCGAGGACGAAACCGTGCTCGGCAACATCCACCTCGCCCTCGGCAACAATCTCACTTTCGGTGGAACCAACGATGTGCCCATCCATCTCGACGCCGTCGTCTACAAGGCGAATGTAGTCATCGACGGCCGCAGGATCATCGACGGCGGCAGACTGCTGCTGGAGTAAACCGGCGATCCGGAGTTTCGCGGCGCGATCCCCGCACTGCTCTGAACGCATTAAAGGTGGAGTGAACATGAAGATCTATATTACCGCGGACATGGAGGGGGTCAATGGTGTCGTACTCCGTGAGCACGTCGACCCGGCCGCGCGCGAATACGAAATGGCCCGGGGATGGATGGTCGCCGAGGTCAATGCCGCAGTCGAGGGCGCACTCGCCGGGGGAGCGACGGATGTGATCGTCAACGACTCCCACAACAACATGGCCAACCTGCCGGCCGACCAGCTGCACCCCGGGGCGCGGCTGGTCTCCGGCCCCGGCAAGCCCTTTTCGATGATGCAGGAGATCGACGGCACTTTCGCCGGGGCCTTTTTCCTCGGCTACCACGCCGCCTTCGGCACCCCCCTGGCGGTGCACGACCACACCTGGGCCTACTCCTATATCGAGGATATCCGCATCAACTCCATCCATGTCGGGGAATTCGGTCTCAACGCCGGCCTGGCGGGCCATTACGGGGTCCCGGCCCTGCTTGTGACCGGGGACCGCGCCCTGGTCGATGAGGCACGCGCCCTCGTGCCCGACGTGGCCGCCGTCGCTGTCAAGGAGGGGCGCGGCCGCCTCTGCGCTCTCTGCGAACCCTTCGGCAAGAGCCTCGCCGCCATCCGGGAGCAGGCCGAGGCCGCCGTGCGCGGACTCGGCAGCCGCAAGCCCTTTCTCTTCGCCGAACCGCTGACTCTGGAGGTCGATTTCCCCAAAGCGGAGATGGCCGAAGCGGCGAGCCTCCTGCCCGGCAGTGAACGCACCGCAGCGCGCACGGTAACCTGTCGTCCAGGCGATTATCCGCAGCTCTACCGCTGCTTCCTCGCCCTGTTCCGGCTGGCTAAAACAGCCTGATCGATCTCTCAACCAATAAAAAAGCCAGGCCGCGTATATGCGGCCTGGCTTTTTTATTGCCGGGAGAAGAGCTTACAGGGCGAAAAAACGCAGATAGAGATAGAGGTAGAGCACCGGCGCAGTGATCGTCAGGCTGTCGAAGCGGTCGAGAATCCCGCCGTGCCCGGGGATGATATGGGAAGAGTCCTTCAACCCTGCATCCCGTTTGAACATCGACTCGAAGAGGTCGCCGTACTGGCCCAAACCGCCGCCGATGGCGCCGATGATGAGGGAATCCTGCAGGAGCAGCCCCTTTACAAACCAGACATGGCAGAGCCAGGCGGTGAGAAGGGCGAAGATAAAGCCCAGCACGGTGCCCTCGATCGATTTGTTCGGACTGATGCGCGGCATCAGCTTGTGACGGCCGAGATAGCTGCCGCCGACATAGGCGGCGGTGTCGCAAATCCAGATGCTGAAAATCAGGACCAGGATCCAGCCCCCCGCGGGTGAGCTGTCAAGCCCGAAACGGGCCGCCGGCAGCTCGCGGATGAGGACAAAGCTGCCGAAGGCGAGGGGATAGTAGATTGCAGCGAAAGCCGTGACCGGCACCTCGAGGGTGGGAGAACCGCTGCCCCGATAAAGGGCCGAAAACTGCACCCAGACGAAAAATACCAGCATGATCGGCAGGATGAGCCGCACATCGAACCAGTAAAGCGAGAGCACCAGAGCCAGTGCGCAGACCAGACCGGGCGCGTAATGGGCGCGGCTCTCCTTGGCGCGGGCGAGCCCGTAAAACTCCCAGACCGACAGCATGACCACAAGCGTGACAAAGCCCAGCCACCACACTCCCCCCTGCAAGACGGCGAGGATGATGAGCGGGCCGAAAATAAGGGCGACGAGGGCGCGGACAGCGAAAGATTTTAAATTCAAGGGACCTCCCAGGCAGTTGAGTTTGATTCCGGACCATGCGAAAGGATCAACGCGGCATCTCGATCACTCTGACCTCGACCTTGCCGCTCCCTCGCTCCGTCAGTTCCAGATCCCTGGCGGCTTGAAAGGAGAGATCGATGATGCGACCCGCCACGTAGGGCCCCCTGTCATTGATGCGCACCTTGACGCTGCGGCCGTTGGCGAGGTTGACAACCTCCACCAGCGTGCCGAATGGGAGACTGGGATGGGCAGCGGTCAGGTTGCGCATGTCGTAGAGTTCGCCGCTGGCCGTCATGCGGCCGTGAAGCTCATCAGCCATGAAAGAGGCGATGCCCGTCTCCGTCTCCCGCCAGGCGGCCGCCCGTGGTTCCCGGGTCTGAGCCGCTTCCGACGCCGGTCCCGGCTGACCCTGTTCCTCCGGACCGTAATCCGCTCCGTCATCCCACCAGCGCGTATTGGGATAGCAGGAGACGATCAGGGTGAAAAGCGAACAAAAAAGCAGGGAGCGACGTTTCATGGTGCCCTCCGGTGAAGCTGTCTAAAGCCGCAGCGAGCCGCACAGCTGCGCCATGCCCGCAATCCCCTCCCGGCGGCAAAAAGCCTCCAAATCCTCCACCACGCGTACTGCAGCGTCGGGATGGACAAAGCCGGCCGTGCCGATCTGCACCGCAGCGGCCCCCGCAATGAGGAACTCGAGAGCGTCCTCCGCAGTGGCGATCCCTCCGATCCCGATCACCGGGATGGAGACGTTCCTGACCAGCTCATAGACCCGGGCCAGAGCGACCGGCCGGATCGCCGGCCCTGACAGCCCCCCGGTGATGGTGGAGAGCCGGGGCCTGCGCGTGCGGATATCCACCGCCATCCCCACCAGAGTGTTGATGGCGGAGAGGGCGTCCGCGCCCGCGTCGGCGCAGGCGCGGCCGATCTCACTGATTGAGGTGACGTTGGGGGTAAGTTTGGCGATCAGCGGCCGGCGGGTGACCGCCCGCACCCGGCTGGTCACCTCCGCTGCGACCCGCGCATCGCTGCTGAAGGCAAGCCCCCCCTCCTTGACATTGGGACAGGAGTAGTTGAGTTCGTAAGCAGCGATACCCTCCACGCTTTCGAGGGCCTCGACTGCGGCTGCATACTCCTGGCTGCTCCGGCCGGCGACATTGACGATCACGGCCGTCTTCAGGGTCGAGAGAAAGGGCCATTTTTCGACCTTGAACTGTTCGACGCCGACATTGGGCAGACCGATCGAGTTGAGCATCCCGGCGGGGGTTTCCCAGATGCGCTGCGGCGCGTTGCCCGGCCGCGGCTCAAGAGTGACCGTCTTGGTGACGATCCCGCCCAGACGGTTGAGATCGAAGAAATCGGCGAATTCGCTGCCATAGCCGAAAGTCCCGCTCGCGGTGAGCACGGGATTGGCGAGCACGAGCGATCCGATGCGCACCCTCAGATCAGTCATGAATGAGGATCTCCTCGATGGGAAAGACGGGGCCGTCCTTGCAGGCGAGCAGGTATTTCTGGCCGTCCGGCCGTACAGCCGCCAGTTCGACCGCGCAACCGACACAGGCCCCAAAGCCGCAGGCCATCCGGTTTTCAACCGAGACGTAGCCCTTGATCCCGAGTCCCATGGCCATCTCGCGCAAGGCGGCGAGCATCGGTGTGGGACCGCAGCCGTAGATCACCCGGCCTGTGTAATCGCGGTCGCTCTCGAGATAACGGCGCAGCTCGTCCAGCACCAGACCGCGGCTGCCGGCGCTGCCGTCTTGTGTGGTGATATGGAGTGCAGCCCCTTTCTCCGCCCAGAGGGCGCTGTTGCAAAGATCGCAGGCGCTGCGTGCGCCGTAAAAGAGGCTCTTCCGGCAGGAGAGGCCTTTTGCATCCTGAAGCAGGAGATCAAAAGGGGCGATGCCGATGCCGCCGGCGACCATGATGATCTCGCGCAGTCCGGCATCGAGCGGAAAGTTGTTGCCGAGCAGGCCGATCGCATCGAGCTGCTCCCCTGGTCTGCTGGCGGCTATGGACTCGCTGCCCCGTCCCGCCTTGCCGACGAGCAGATCGATTGTGCCGCGCGAGCGGTCGGCGCGGTGGACACTGAAGGGGCGCCGCCAGAGCAGATCCCGGCGCCCGGGTACCAGCAGATTGATGAAATGGCCTGCATGCGCCGTGTGAGCCCACTCCGGGGCGTGCAGGGTCAAACGCACCGTCTGGCGCGCAGCTTCCGCGGTTTCGATGACCGGAAGCTGCAGCACGGATTTTGACACAGGGGCTCTCCTTCTCCGCTTATTCGGGTCTGACCGGCTTTTTAACGGCATTTTGCGCCCCTTCACCGGGGGGCCGCTCCGCACCTGGGGGGGCAGCGGGAATGACCTCGCCATCCGGCGCTTTTTCAATCTCCGCCTCCTCACGCAGCCGGGGCTTTTGCGGCGTCTCTGCCGGGCGCTCCTCATCCCGCGGATCCTTTACACCCGGCTGGACGGCGCCGGCAGCGTTGGCTTTGGCATCATCCGGCTGGAGGGTTTTCTGCTCGGTCGCTTCTGCAGCCGCTGCTGAATCAGCCGCCGCCGAATCAGCCGCAGCAGCCGGCATACCGGTCGAATCGATCTTGCCGGCCGCCTGCGCCGTGCTGTCAGGCACAAGAGCGCGCTTGAGCGAATCGCTCGCCGCCCTGGCCTGCTCGGCCGCCATCTTGATAGAATCGGCCACCGCCTTCCGGCGCGCCTCGATGGCCTGGATGGCCTGCTCATGGCGGGTCAGCTTGCCTTTGAGGTTCTTGCCGTAGGCCGAATCCGGGTATTTCTCCACGATCACTTTGTAGGTTTCGATCGCCTTGTCATAGGCGCTCATCTCGTGTTCGTAGAGCCAGCCCTTGCTGTACTGCGCCTTGATGGCGTAGGGCGAGGCGGGATAGTCGGCGGCGATCGCATCATAGAGCCGGATCGCCCTGGTGAGATCCTTTTCATCCCAGAAGGCCTTTTCGGCCTCGCGGTAGACGATGCCGGCGGTGTCGACCTTTTCGCTGAGCAGGGGCCAGCCGAGAATACGCCGCGCCCCTTCGGCATGGGGCGAACCGGGATAGAGGTAGACCAGGCTGCGGAAGAGAGAATCGGCCTGGAGTGTGTCTTTCTTGATCGCGTAGATGATATAGCCGATCGAATAGAGGGCCCGGGCGGTCATGGCGCTGTCGGGTTTGCTCTCCACAACCTGCAGAAAGAGCCGCATGGAGGAGTCCGGCCGGTCAAAGCTGAACATCAGCAACTCGGCCAGTTCGAGCCGCTTCTCCGCCAGGGTGACGTTTTTTTTCTTCTCGGCCTCCTCCTGCAGCAGGAGCTGGCGGGCGCTGTCGGAGATGGCGACGGTGGCCTTGAGGGAGTCGCCATCGGCCGCGGCAGGGCCGATCGCACCGGCCGCATCTTCAGAGGCAAAGCTCCTGGGCGGCCGCCGGTCGCGTCCGGTATAATTCATCCACATGCCGTCGGCGCCGAGATCGATAGGGGCGTCATCCAGCTGCTCTTTTTCCTCCCCTTTCGCTCCACTGGTGGCCAGAGAATCCTCGGCGGTGGCGATGCCCAGAATTTCGTTGATCGACTTTCTCAGATCGAGCATGGCCTTGATAGCGTCCGAACGTTCCTTGGCCCGCGTCGCCAGCAGAGAGGCGGACTGCTCACCGCGCACCAGGTCATAGTTTTCCTTGGCCTTGAGATAGTTCCTGTTGGTCTGCTCTTCGATTTCCGCCAGGCTGAAATAGCTGCGCGCCGAGGCCTCCGTCCCCTTGTGCTCCTCGATGATATTGCGGTACCATTTAATGGCGGCCTCCTCGTCACCCTTGGCCCTCTGGTTGTTGGCCAGCTGCAGCTTGATCATGGGGATACGTTTGACCTCCAGCTCCTTGGCAAGGGCCAGTGAGAAGGTCCGGATGGCGCCGTCGTGATCCTTGAGCAGGCCCTGGGCCTCGCCGAGCTTGTAGGTCGCCTGGGATTTGAAATCTTCATTGGGACTGGCCTGGACCGCGCGGCGAAAGATCGGCACCGCCTCCTCATACTGTTGAAGCTGAACCCGGCACTCTCCCAGCCGGTATAAAGACATCGCCCGGATCAGCCGGTCATCCGAATCTTTGGCCGTCCGCGCATACTCGACGGCGGCGGCTTCATAGTTGCCTTTTTCGAAATAGAGGGAGCCGAGCTCGTACTCGGCCGACTGGCGGATGGCTTTGGGGAACCGGTCGTTGAGGGTAATGTCGCGCAACTTTTTCTCGGCCGCATCGAACTCCCCCAGGGAGAGGAGGGTCTTGCCGAGGAGCAGTTCGGCCAGGGGGACGAACTCGCTGTTGGGATAGAGCTGGTGGATCTCCTCAAACTTGCGCTTCGCTTTGGTATATTCGCCGCGGTGGAAGAAGCACTCCCCGACCATGATCAGAGCGTCATCGACCCAGCGGCTTTGCGGGTAATACTCGAGGATACTGGAGGCCTTTTCAATGGCCTTTTGATAATTCTGCATTTCGGTCGCAGAAGGCTTGTTGGCGGTGGCGGCGGCAGTCAGATTGCCGCGCCGCTTCTCCTCCAGCTGCTCTTCCGGCGAGAGCTCCACCACCTGGGTTCGCTCGCGCTTCTTGCGCTCTTTGGTGGCGTCCTTGAAGAACTGCTCGGCATTGTAGAAAGTATTGTAATAGGCGCAACCGCTGAAAAGGATCAGCGTCATACCAAGGACGGACAGGGTGTGAAATTTGCGCATGGGATACTCTCGATTATGCCGCTCTGATTTAAAAGCTAAATTACGCTTTGCTGGCATAAATAACAACTGAAAAATCGTACAGCCGCCGGGGTTGTGACTTGCCCTGCGCCGCTCCTCTGTTTACTCTCCAGGCGAATCTTTGGTTCCCCAGACCAGACCGGCGCGGCGGCTGAATTCGAGCAGCAGATGAGCGGCAAGCCCGACAACCAGCCCTGTGAAAAGGGCCGGCAGCCAGACCAGCGGAAGCAGATAGAGCACCTCGCTGCTGCGGACATAGAAGAGGCGGACAAGGGCGAGCTGGGTGAGATTGTGGGTCAGCGCTCCGATCATGCTGACCCCGGCCATGCTCAGCACCCTCCCCCCCGCCGTGCGGGCGGCGGCCATCACCAGCGCCGCGGTCACTCCCGCCGGCAGAGCCAGCCAGAATCCCGGCCCCGCAAATGAACCGGTCAGGAGTGCGGCCAGCGCCACCCGCAGGGCGACCACGGCGAGGGACTCGCGCCAGCCGTAGATATAGAGAGCGAGGAGAGTGGCGATCTGGGAGAGGCCGGGTTTGATCCAGGGCAAAGGGCGCGGAATCAGGGACTCGAAGAGGAAAAGAGCCAGGCCGGCGGTCGCCAGCAGAGCCAGACGGGTGATCTTGATGCTCGACGACCGGCTCATCCGTTCACTCCGTGATCATATCGAGTGAGCCGGAGGTCCCGCCGGGGATGCGGACAACCACCCGGTTGGGGACGCAGACAATGAGCCGGCCCTGACGGCTGACCGATCCGCTGTGGACGCAGTATTTCTCCGGGCAGGGGGATGAGAGCACGCGGACCGCCCCTCCCCTGATCTCGACGACGGTGACGCCGAGCGGACCGGGAACCTCATAGAGGGCGGGGGCATCAAGCCGGGCGCGCACGTAAAGAGCGCCGCGCGATTCGATCAGCACCTCACGGCCGGCATGCCGGCCGGGCAGCAGTAGCGCCGAGAGCAGCAGGCCGACAACGATTCCCGCGCCGAGCAGCCAGAGATCGGCATGCGTGAGAAGACGGCCGGCCGGGGCTGGCTCGCGTGTGGATCGGAGAGAGGACAAAAAGTTACCTCACGGGAAGAGGCCGCACAGCCACATGAGAGGCCGCCCGCTCAGGGGAGCTGGTTCAGGGCATCCAGCCGCTCCTGGGCGCGGCGCTTGTATTCGATGGAACCGCGATGATCCGGATTGATGACCAGGGCGCGGTCCCATTCAACGATCGCCGCGCGGTATTTCTCTTCGGTATAATAGTTGAGGCCGCGATTGAAATGTTCATCTACCAGCCGGGTGACGCTGTTCCGGCATTGCGCCTCAAGGGCGAGGGCATCAACATGGGCCGGATTCTTCTTGAGGGCCTCTTCGATCGCCTCGAGCGCATCAAAATAACGTCCGCTGAGAAAATCCGCCCGGCCGATCTGGACCAGCCGCTCCACCGGCAGATTGACATAACATTTCCGGCGCAGGGCGGGGATCTCCGCCGAAGCGGGATCGTAGCGGCCAAGCGAATCGAGAGCAGTCAGAGTCGCCTCCCAGCGCCCCTGGGCGAAGGAGCGGCGGGCAAGATCTAGAAAGTACTGCCCTTTGTTGGCCGCTGTCGGCTGCAGCTCGCTCAGATAGCGCAGCGCGCCCGCATGGCCGGGCCGGATATCGAGGATGGCGCGAAAAAGCTTGCGCGCGGTATCGGGATCGCCATTGGCGAAGGCGGCCTCGGCTTTGGCGTATTGCTGGTTGATATAGGTGTTCACCCGTCCCTGCATCTCGGTCTCGCGCTTGCGCGCATAGGCGAAATCGGGCTCGATATCGAGAATCTGACGGTACAACTGCAGGGCCTTGAGCCAGTCGTTGGCCTCCTCCCGGCGCCGCGCCTCGAGCAGCAGATGATCCACCGCCTGCTTGCTCTCCTTGCGCTCGGCGACAATGCGCTCGATGTACTCCGCCGCCTCATGAAAATTAGCATCGAGCCCCAGGGCCTTGCGGAAAGACTCCTCCGCATCATAATATTTTTTCTGGGTGTAATAGCCCAGGCCGGCGAAGTAATGCTCCTGAGCCTTCTCGGCGATCTCCTTGTCGATCCTGACCAGGTACTCAGACGCCTTGGCATGATCGGGAAGGACAAGACGGATCGACCGGAAGACCTCGCGGGCGCGCTTGAGATCGCCCCGTTCGTAGAGCTGCTGGCCGTTTTCATACCAGCGCTCGCTGTGCTGGGCGACGCTCGGTGCGATGGTCTGCAGGGCGAGAAGGGCGTAGCGATTCCCCGGATCAACCTGCAGCACCTTCCGGTAATTGACGGCGGCGCTGATGAACCATTTTTTCTGCAGATTGCGCTGGGCCTGCTGGAGGAGTGAATCGATCGCGCTGTCCTGGATCCGCACCCGTCCTGTGAGGGTGTGAATGATCTCCTGCGCCTCCACGCTGGCGGGATTATAGGCGAGCGCGCGTTGGGCGTAGTAGAGCGCCTGGCGCTGGTCCCCCTGTTTGAGCATGGCGGTGGCGCTCTCACGCGCCGCCCGCGAACGCTGACGGGGTGAGCTGCCGACTGCGAAGGAGAGGCCCAGTTTGCCGCTCTCCCGGCCGAAATCGTAGCCCGCCTCAAGCTGAAGATTATCGATCGCAAGATGGAGCCCCGCGGCGATGCCGTCGTCACGAAAATCTTGCATGCCGGCGAGCAGGGTGAGCCAGGGGGTGGGCGAAAAAGTGGCCCCGAGATGGTGCTCGCCGTATCCACCCTGCCAGCTGTAGCCGTAGCTGAGCCGGGGGCCCTGCCGGGTGATGGCGTAGGAAAGGGCAGCTGAGCCGCGGTAGGCGGGACCACTGGCGGGGTTGAGGGAGATCTCGGTGAGGCTCAAGCCGGCGGAGAACGGGATGAGCCAGCGCGGAAAGGTGGCTTCTTCAGGGAGCTCGGTCAGATCGAGGGGCTGCCAGACGGCGCCGATGCCGAGAGCGGTATAGCTGGTGCGGCCGTCGGGGTGATTGGTGAGGCTGAGGCCGGCGTGGATGCGTCCGATGAAGGTGCGTCCCAGGCCCGCCGAGAGCAGCTGGTCATGCCCCGGCGCGGGCTGACGGCCGATGGCCGCCGCCACTGTGCCGATCTCCGGGAAAAAGGCGGCGGCGCCGGCATATTCGATGCTGAAGGATTCGGCCAGAGAGAGATAGCCCTGCTGGCCACGATAGGGGGCCAGCGCGGCGGGATTCCAGAACAGGGCCGAAACATCGCCGATGCCCAGCACCCCCTGCCCCCCCTGCAGCATGGGCCGGACGCCGGGCAGCAGACCCTGGCTGGTTTGGGAGAAGAGTATGGAAGAAAGGCTCACCCCAAGGACGATGACCAGAACAGCTATGCGCGGAATTCTCCTCATCCGGATCCGCCCTAAACGATCATCGACCGGTCATAATCCACTTCATAGATCTCCACAGGCTGGGTGCGCCCCTTCACCTGCACACTGTCGAGGTGGATGGTGGGATATTCGCCGTCGAGCTGCCCGACCATCTCGCCCGGCACAATGATCTGACCGGGCTTGGCCAGGCCGCAAAGCCGGGAACCGAGATTGACCACTTCGCCGATCACCGTATAGTCGAGCCGGTCCTGCGATCCCATGTGGCCGAGGATGGCCTCGCCGATATGCAGGCCGCAGCCGACCTGCAGGGTCACCTCGCCCTGGCGGCTGCGCCGCACATTCAGCTCGCGGATGGAACGCTGGATCTCCACGGCGGCGTGGATTGCGGTGTCGGCCTGGCGTTCGCCCAGAAAAATGGCCATCACCTGATCCCCCATAAATTTGTCGACAATGCCGTTGTTCTCCTCGACGATCCTGGCCTGCAAATCGAGATAGATGTTGATCAACTTGATGGTCTCCTCCGCGCCGAGCCGCTCGGTCATCGCCGAAAAGCTGCGGATATCGGAAAAGAGAACGGTAATCACCCGCTGCTGCCCCGCTGATGCGGAGCGCTGATCCCCGTTGGAGCTGGAGCGAATCATCTGCAGGGTCAATTTGGAGACGAACTTTTGCATCTGCAGCTTTTCGCGCAGCTGCACGATCATGGCGTTGAATTCCATGGTCAGCCGCCCGAGCTCGTCGGTGGCCAGAACCGGGATCTGAACGTTGAGGTTGCCACCGCTCACCTGGCGCAGCCCTCCTCCCAGGAGATCGATCTGGGCGGTCATCCGCCGCGCAATGATAAAGATGATCACGATCGAGATGATGATGATCAGGGCCGTGGCCGAAAGGATCGCCCGCGTGACCCGCTGGATCGGACTCATGATGATATCTTTATCGAATCCCAGCACCGTGATGCCGAGAAAGATCCGCCGGTCGCCGGCGCTCTCGCGGCGGGTGAACATGGGATGGAGGTATTCGATATTGGCGCCGCGCTCCCGGACCATGGTCGACTCGAGAGCGAGCATCCAGCTGCTGTCCGCCGGCGACAGCTTGCGGTAAAGCCGCTCGGTGTTGGTATGGGCGATGATGATGCCCGAACGGTCGATCACCCCGACGTAGGCGAGACCGGAGATGTTTTCGTTATAGACCGAGAGGATCGATTCGCGGATATGGCCGAGCTGAAGCGAACTGCTGTTGGCATCCATGTCGGTGCGATAGTAGAGGAGCAGATCATCCTTGATCGCCGTGGAGACATGCTGCATGACCATGGTGCAGGTCTCCGCGAGACGCTCATTGAGGATGCTTTTACCCTGCTGGATGACGACGAAGCTCAGGATCGACATCAGACCGATGAAAAGCAGTCCGATGGTCAGGATCAGCTTCACCCGCAGGGGGGCCGATTCGAACCAGCGGAAAATATGTCTCGATCCAGAAGCCATCATCCCTCTCGCCGAACAGTCGTTCAGGCTCTCATCATCAGAAGGCGCGCAGCCGGCGGCATCAGCATGGGGCAGCAATGTGCGCGGCGGAAGCGGTCATACCGGCTATTTGCGCGTGAAATTGGCGAGACGCTCGCAAACCAGATCCTGCAGGTGATTGGCCGTGCCGGTCGGCACGTTATAGTTGTTGACGATCATGGAGAAGACCAGGATCTCGCTGTCCCGGGTGGTCACATAACCGGAGAGTGCGCGCACCCGCCCGATGTAGCCGGTTTTCGCATGGACATTGCCCTTGGCCGCAGTGCCCCGCATCCGGCCCTTCAGGGTGCCGTCGACACCGGCCACCGGCAGGCTGTCGTAGTAGATCTGGCCGGCCTGCTGCTCGCGCATATGGCGCAGGAGCAGAATCACGCTCATCGGCGAGACCAGGTTCTGGCGGGAGAGTCCGGAACCATCGGCGGCGTAGAACTGCTGCGGGCTGATCCCGGCGGGCTCGAAGAGCTTTTTCGCCGCCTGTTCACCGCCTTCGGCGCTGCCGTTGCCCTCAAGCTCGCGGCCCACCGTGCGCAGCAGCAGCTCGGCAAAGAGATTATTGCTCTCCTTGTTGATCTCGCGGACGATCTCGCTCAGGGGCGGCGAGGTGTGCGAGGCCAGCTGCACGGTTTTGTACTCAACCGGCAAATAGCCCGGCAGCTCATCGATCTCAAAAGCCTCCTCATAAACACGGATGCCGCGGCTGAGCAGGATCTCGCGCAGCACCGTGGCCGCGTACTTGGCCGGATTCTCCACCGTGATCCAGTCGCGCCGCTCCTTGCTGCTCTGGCTGATCGTGCCCTCACAGATGATCTTGTTGCTGCCCGGGTCGCGCCAGAAACCGAGTTTGCTGCGCGACCCTGTGGTCACCCGGTTGACGATCTGCACATAGGCGGTGTTGGGCTCGAGCCGGTAGCGGGCGGGCCCGCCCAGGCTGTCGCCGGGCATAAAAATCAGATCAACGCAGTTGTCATTGAAGGTCAGCGCACTGATCTGGGCGGAGTAATAATCGGTGAGATCGTCCCAGGCCCAGCCCGCTCCGATGCGGCCGTCGTTGAAGTAGCGGCCGTCGCCGATGACCTTGCCGGTGATGGCGGTGATCTTGCGCGCTTGCAGGCTGTCCGCCCAGCGCTCAAAAACCGCGGTGATTTTGCCGTTCTCCCATCTGCCGCTCAGCGAGGGATCGCCGCAGCCGCGGATGATCAGATCACCCTCCAGCACCCCCTCAGCCGAAATCAACCCGTGCGCCATCAGCCGGGTGACGTAGCGGTAATCAGGCCCCAGCCCGAGCAAGCCGGCGGCGGTGGTGAAAAGCTTCATGTTCGAAGCCGGCATGAAGGCCTTGTTTTCGTTGCGCAGATAAAAGTACTCGCCCGTCCGGGTCGACTGCACCGCGACGCCCCAATGGGCGGCGCTGAATGACGGATCTGAAAAGATGTACTCAAGGTCATTGCGGATCTGGATCAGAGCGTCCTGCTCATCGATGAGAGGCGGACCGGCAAGGACGGCGGCAGCGCAGAGGAGCAGGCCAAGGAGCGCCAGGAGTTTCGGATTCATGTCAGATATACCCAGGATAAGAAAATCAATTTACTGAAATTAGCTATAAATCACCAAAGAATCAAGCCTTTTATGGCCAGTGTGAAGTAATGAGGATTCTCTTTCTTTTATATGCAAAATTATGTAAATTTGCGGAAATTAATTTAACCGAAAGCCTTCCCACTGATGAAACACAGCGGATTTGTCATCTTTTTCTCCATCGTCCTCATCCTCTACACCTGGATGAACTGGTACGTCATCCGGCGCGGCCTGCAGGCGTTGCCGGGCCCGGCGGGACTGCGCAGCACCTTCACCATTCTCATCATCCTGCTCGCGGCGGCTTACCCTTTGGGCAGGCTCTGCGAACGCAGCCTCAACACCAGCCTGGGCGCTTTCCTCGTCCACATCGGCGCCTATTATACGGCCGTTCTGATCTTCGCCCTGCTCGCCCTCATCGTCATCGATCTCGTCCGGCTGGCCGATCACCTTTTCCCCTTCCTGCCGGCGGCCTGGCATGAGGCCCGCAGCAGCGCGCGCCCCCTTCTCCTCGCCGGCGTCGCTGCTCTCACCCTCCTGCTGACCCTTGCCGGCGCCATCAACGCCCGCCATCCCCGCGTGCGCCACCTCGAGCTCGCCATCGACAAACCAGCCCCCTTCCGGCAGATGCGCCTGCTCCTCGCCACCGATATCCACCTCGGCACCCTGGTCCACAACTCGCGCATGCAGGAGCTGGTGACTCTCATGCAGGCGCAAAAACCCGATCTCATCCTCTTCGGGGGCGACCTTTTCGACGAGGACATCCTCTCGCTCTCCCGCCAGAATATGGCGGCGGTGCTCCGCCAGCTCCGCCCCCCCCGCGGCGTCTACGCCATCATGGGCAACCATGAACATATCAGCGGCAGCGAGAACGCCGTCCGCTACATGGAGGAGGCCGGAATCACCGTGCTGCGCGACCGCAGCGTAAGGGTGGCGGAAGCCCTCTGGCTCATCGGCCGGGAAGACCGCCAGGCCACTTATATGGGAGACGGCCGGCTGCCCCTGGCGAGTCTGATGGAGGGAGTCGACCGCACCGAGCCCCTCATCCTGCTCGACCACCAGCCCTTCCATCTCCAAGAGGCGGAGGCGGAAGGCATTGATCTGCAGCTCTCCGGTCACACCCATCACGGCCAGTTCTTCCCCTTCAACCTGATCACCGGAGCGATGTATGAGGTGAGCTGGGGTTATTTGCGCAAGGGAAAGAGCCAGTATTATGTCTCATGCGGCGCCGGCACCTGGGGACCGCCGGTCCGGCTCGGCAACCGCCCCGAGATCGTCGTCATCGACCTCACCTTCAGCGCGAACTGAAACGGCGGCAAACCGGATGAGCGACTTCTACCAGGCCTATCAAGAGTGCACTCTCTGTCCGCGCGAGTGCCGGGTCGACCGCACTGCCGGCAAACTGGGGGTTTGCGGCGAATCGGCCATCCTGCGCGTCGCTTCAATCGATGCGCACTTTGGCGAAGAGCCCCCCATCAGCGGCACCCACGGTTCAGGCACCATCTTCTTCAGCGGCTGCACACTGCTCTGCACCTTCTGCCAGAACTACCAGATTTCCTGTTTTCATATGGGTGGCCTGACGACTGTGGAGAGGGTGGCTGAGCAGGTTTTCGAGCTGGTGCACCGCCAGGGAGTCCACAACCTCAATCTGGTCACGCCCGACCATTTTCTGCCGCACGCCATCGACCTGATCCAGCGCCTGCGCTCGGGGGGTGTAGAGCTCCCCGTCGTATTCAACAGCTCGGGATTTGAAAAAGTGGAGATCCTGCAGCAGGCCGCGGAGTATGTGGATATCTATTTGCCGGATTTCAAATACAGCGACGCGGAGCTGGCGCATTCCCTCTCGCGCTGCCGCTCCTACCCCATGGTCGCTCTCGATGCCATTGCGGAAATGGTGAAACAGAAAGGGTTTTTGGATCACTTTACCTCAGGCAGGAAAATCGCGAGCCGCGGCGTGCTGGTCCGCCACCTCGTGCTGCCCGGCCAGATCGCCAACTCGATCGAGGCGCTCTCGATGCTTTTTGCGGAATTCGGCCCGGAGCTGCCCATAAGCCTGATGTCGCAATACCGGCCCGCCCGCATGGTCAAACAGGCGGAACTTAACCGCTCCCTGCGGCCCGATGAATTCGGCCGCGTCTACGAACACCTCCTCGAACTCGGATTCAGAAACTGCTTCGTCCAGCACATGGAGGGAGGCCCTGAAGAGGAGGATCCCTTCCTCCCCGATTTCAACCGGGAGCGCCCCTTCAAGGGCAATCTGCGCTGACCCCTCGCCCCCGCCGTCTTGTCACTCTAACCCATCTCTCTCGAGATTTCCCCGCCCAGACAGGTGACCATGCCGGCGGTAAAATCACCGGCAGATCACTCCAGCCCGTACTCCTTGAGCTTTTCCCGCAGCGTGGAACGCGAAATATTGAGCGCCTTGGCGGTCCTGGATTTGTTGTTATGGTACTTCTCCAGCGTGCGCAGGACGTGCTGGCGCTCGATCTCCGCCAGGGTTTCGGCCTCGGCAGCGCTGGCGCCGGCAACGCGCGCCGCCAGGGGAGCGGAGGCTGCCGCCGGCATCTCGATCGGGTCGAGATGAAGCAGTTCGGGCGTGATCTCCTCCCGTTTGCAGAGGATCACCGCGCGCTCGAGGACATTCTTCAATTCGCGCACATTGCCGGGCCAGGGATAGCGCAGCATCATCTCCGCCGCCTCGGCCGAAATCCCCTTGATCGACCGGTTGAACTCGCGGTTGTTCTGCTCGATGAAGAGCTTGGCCATGGGTATGATATCTTCCGGATGCTCGCGCAGGGCGGGCAGCTGGATGACCATCACCTTGAGCCGGTAGAGCAGGTCTTCGCGGAAGAGTCCGTCGCGCACACAGGTTTCCAGATTCTGGTTGGTGGCGGCGATGATGCGCACATCGATGGTGATGTCGTTGGTCCCGCCGATGCGCCGGAAGGTGCTGCTCTCCAGCACGCGCAGGAGTTTGGGCTGCAGGGAGGGCTTCATGCTCGATATTTCGTCGAGAAAGATCGTACCGCCGTGGGCCAGCTCGAAGAGCCCGCGCTTGGTCCCCTTGGCGTCGGTGAAGGCCCCCTTTTCATAACCGAAGAGCTCGCTCTCGAGCAGATTTTCCGGGATGGCGGCGCAGTTGATCTTGATCATGGGCTTTTCAGCGCGCGCGCTGGCCGCATGGATGGCATCAGCCGCCAGCTCCTTGCCGGTGCCGCTCTCCCCTTCGAGCAGCACCGAGGTGCGCGGGGTTTCGGCGATGATCTTGACCAGATTGAGGACCTCCTGGATGGCGGCGCTTTCACCATAGAGGCCCGATTCCGGCGCGCGGCGGCGCTGCTGTTCCTTGAGGCGGGCGACCTCCAGCTTGAGGCGATGGGTTTCGAGCGCCTTGGCCACCACCAGCTTGAGCTCGTCCAGCTCGAAGGGCTTGAGCAGATAGTCGTAGGCGCCCGATTTCAGCGCCTCCACCGCGGGACGGGCGTCGGTGAGAGCGGTGATCATGATCACCAGCAGCTCCGGCTGCAGCTCACGGATGCGCGCCAGCACCTCCAGCCCGCTTTTGCGGGGCAGCTTGATGTCGAGCAGAACCAGGTCGATCAGCCCCTTCTCGAGCCGCGCCAGCGCCTCCTCCCCGCTCGCTGCGGTCTTGACAAAATAGCCCTCTCGCTTCATCACATCGGCGATGGTTTTGCAGAGATCCTCATTATCCTCGACGACGAGAATGCTCGCCTTCATTTACTCTCTCCCTCTGTAGGCAGTATCACCCGAAAAGTGGTTCCTTCCCCGATCTTGCTGGAGACGCTGATCTCCCCGTCATGCGCTGCGATGATGCGGTAAACGATCGAAAGCCCGAGGCCCGTCCCCTGCGGCTTGGTAGTGTAAAAGGGATCGAAGATGACCTCCAGATTCTCCTCCGCAATGCCGACCCCCGAGTCGGTGACGGTGATCTCAACAAAGCGCCGCTCCGGATCTGCTCCGGCCGCAGGCGAGCGCAGAGCGGTGCCGCGGCTCGGCGCGGCCTGGATCACCAGCTCTCCGCCTTCCTCCATGGCATCGATGGCGTTGATGATGAGATTGAGGATCACCTGCTGGATCTGGTGGAAATCGGCGAAAACGGGCGGCGTCCCGGCCGGGATCAGCGGGATGAAGCGGATATCCTTCTCCTGCAGCCGCTTGTCGACCAGAGTCATCACCTCGTGCAGGATATCCTGGATGCGGTGCAGCTTGAGCTGCGGCGGCCGCGGCCGGGCATAGTCGAAAAAAGTCTTGAGCAGCTCGTCGAGGCGGTTGACTTGGCGGACGATGCGCTCGAGATAGTCGTAGCTCTCCTCCTCCCGGTCCAGATCCTGCTGGAGGGTCTGGGCCATGGCCTTGATGCCGGCGAGGGGGTTCTTGATCTCATGGGCGATGCCGGAGGCGAGGACGCCGAGCGAGGCGAGGCGGTCCATGCGCATCACCTCGGCCTGCATGCGCTTGATCAGGGAGATGTCCCTGAAGCTGAGAATAGTGCCGGTGCGGTCGCCGTGTTCATCGAGCAGGGGGGTCACAGTGAAGCCGATATAGGTCTCGTGACCCGCGGGAGTTTTCAGCGAGAGCTCGCGGTTGGTGGGAAAATCCCCGCGCGGCACCCGCTGCAGAAAGACGCTGGCCGCCTCCTCGCCCACGATCTGCTCGAGCGGCCTGCCGACGGCTTCCCGGGCGCTGCAGTTCAGCACCTCCGCGGCCGCAGCGTTGAAGGAGGTGATCTGTCCCTCCAGGTCCATGGTGATCAACCCGGCCTGGATGCTCTTGAGGATGCTCTCCTGAAAGTTCTTCAGCCCGGTGATCTGCTGCTCGAGCATCATGCGCTCGTTGATGTCGCGGGAGATACCGATCGCACCCGCCACCAGGCCGCCTTCGCGGATGGGCGTCATGTTGGTCGAGAAGTAGAGGGGGGCGCCGCTCGCACCGACAAAACGCGCCTCGAAGGTGCGCGCCGATCCCTGCAGGGTCTCCTGCAGCATCCGTTCCACCCGGCTGCGGTCAGGGGGATGGACCAGTTCGAAAAGCGGAGAAGCGGAAAGCTCCTTCCTCTCCCTGCCGGCAAAAAGGGCGAACTGGCGGTTGCAGTAGATCAATCCGCCGGAGGGACTCACGGCGAAGACCATGTCCTGCACACTTTCGATCAGTTCCTGATAGTCAAATTCCATGGTATCGGCCTGTGCAAGAGCGCTGCGTCACGCGGTCAGGGTGGAAGAGGAAAAGATCTCGCTTTCGGGAAATTGCTCGTCGATCATGCGCACGAGGCGTCGGCTGCTTGTGAGCACGGCGTCAAGATCGAGGCGCTGCTGTTCGCTGAGCCCTTCCGGCATGGTGCGGCGCAGCTCGGCGGTGAGCCGGGCGATGGTGCCGGCGGCGATGCGCAGGTCGTCATTCCAGTGCGCCGCCGGAGCAGAAGCGGCGGGATCCTGCAGCAGCGGTTCGGCAGCCGCATCGGGCCGGGCCGGCGCCGCGGCGGCGGATAAAAGAGGCCGGAGGTTCTTTTCGAGACGAAGGGCGTTTTCCACCACATTGACCAGCTCGCGGTGGCCGAACGGCTTGGTGAGGACGGCGCGCAGATTGGCGGCGAAATGGCCGTCGAGCTCCTCGAGATAATCGGTGCGCGCTGTCAGCACGATAACCGGGACGGTGCGCAGGGCGGCGTAAGCCTGGTCGGCGGCGATGGTCTCGAGGAACTGAAGCCCGTTGAGGTCAAGAAGCATATAGTCGAGGATGACAATATCCACGCCGCCGGCGGCCATCTTTTCCAGCCCCTCGAGGCCGCTGCGCGCCGAAAGGTATTCGAATCCGGCCTTGGTGAAGATGCGCTGACCGATCAGCAGCATGTCCAGATTGTCATCCACCATCAGCACTGTGCCTTTTTTCATATTCCTTCCCTTCCTCTTCTCTCCCGGCGCACGGGTCTTGGTTCAGCGGATAATATTCTCGGCATCCTCTTCGGTCTGCGGGAGGCCGCTCTGGGCGATGTGAGCCTTGGGCAGATAAATGGTAAAGACCGATCCCTTGCCGATCTCACTCTCGACGGTGATACGGCCGCCGTGCAGCTCGATGATCTGTTTGACCAGGGCCAGTCCGAGGCCGGTGCCGGTGCTGGCGCGGACGGCCTCGTGTTCAGTGACGCGGAAAAATTTGTCAAAAATCTTGCCGATAGCGTTGCGGGGAATGCCATAGCCCTGATCGTGAACCTCAGCGATCACCTCGTTCTCGTTCTGGCGCACGAGGATATCGATGCGCGTATTTTCCGGGCTATATTTGATCGCATTCGAGAAGAGGTTGATGAAAACCTGCTCCATCATGCCGCTGTCGGCCCAGATCTCGGCCGGCTCATCGGGGGGATGCACCTCGACATCGATGTTCTTTTTCGCGGCCAGGAAGGAATTGTTGCCGATCACCATCTGCACGGTCTCGACCAGATCGATCGCGTTCTTCTTGGGCTGGATGCGGCCCGATTCGATGCGCGAAATGTCGAGAAACTTGTTGATCAGATCGCCGAGGCGATTGGACTCCTTGAGGATAATGCCGGCGTACTCCTCCTGCTGTTCCCTGCTGAGGTCGGGATCGAGCAGCAGCTCGCTAAAACCGGAGATGCTGGTCAGGGGCGAGCGCAGCTCATGGGCGACCATCGAGACCAGCTCGGTCTTCATCCGGTCGATCTCTTTCTGCTGGGTGATATCGCTGAGGACGGTGACGATGCCGATGAGCTGGTTGTCATCCTGGAGAACGCGCGCGGCGTGCGCCTGGAAGACGCGCGGTTTCCACTCGCCGGGCGGGCGGAAGGTGATCTCCACCGGCGGCAGGGTCGTACCGTTGTTCTCCCCGGCGTCGGCCAAAAGCTGGAGCATCTTCTCTTCCTGGATAAAAGTCTCGAGAGGCTTCTCCAGGGCGTCCTTTTCGCGCAGTCCGAGCCATTTCTCCGCCGAGGCGTTGAGGAGGAGCACCTTGCCGCGCGGATCGGTGACGACAACGCCGTCGGCGATATTCTTGATGATCGTCTGGGTTTTGTTGCGCTCGGCGATAATCTGGGCGAGGTTCATGTTGTTGAGGCGGCGCAGCTCGGTGGTCATATAATTGAAGAGGCGGGCGAGACGGCCGATCTCATCGTTGGAGAGAACCTTGATCTCGTGCGAAAAGTTGCCGCGGGCGATCTCGGTCGCGCTCTTGGCCAGATCGGAGATGGGCAGGGTGATATTGCGCGAGAGGAAATAGGCGACGACGCCGGCCAGAAGGAGGGCGAGGACAACGACGCTGAAAAAACCGGGAAAAAGAACCGCGCTCCCGCCGTCGGTCAGCCGGAGCCAGTAAAAGCCCATCAGCACCAGCGGCAGCATCGTGGCGGCAAAGGTGTAAAAGAAGACCTTGCGGAACAGCCTGCTTTTAAGTTGCAATGCGATCCAGTTGCTCACAGAAGCACTCTCCCATCACTTGTCCACGACACAATTTCTGCCCTCCGCCTTGGCTCGATAGAGCCGCTGGTCCGCGATATGGATCAGGCTGTCCGCATTTTTGGCGTCATCGGTAAAAGTGGCCACTCCGATGCTGACGGTCAGGTGATTCTGACTTTTGCCGTTGCTCTGCGGGAAGGGGAAATTTTCCACCAGGCGGCGCACTTTTTCCGCTACGATACCGGCCGCAGCCTTGCCGGTCTCGGGCAGGATGATGGCAAATTCTTCACCCCCATAGCGGGCCACGACATCAATGGCTCGGGTGTGGCCTTTCATCAGCCGGGCGACGATGCGCAGCACCTCATCGCCGGCGAGATGGCCATGGGCGTCATTATACCGCTTGAAAAAATCGATATCCAGCATTGCCAGCGAGACCGCAAGCTGATGCCTTTCGGCACGGCGGATCTCCTGGGCGAGGTACTGGCGGAAGTAACGATAGTTGTACACTCCGGTCAGGCCGTCCGTGACAGCCAGGGCGCGGAGCTGCTCCCTCATCTGCTCGAGCTGGCGGATCTTGACCTGGAGCTGATCATGCAGGGTTTTGACGCGCAGAAGCGACTTGACGCGGGCCAGCAGCTCGAGGCGGTTGAACGGCTTACTGATGAAATCGTCCGCTCCGGCCTCGATGCCGCGGATCTTGTCATCCAGTTCGTTGAGCGCAGTGACCATGATCACGGGAATGTACTGGGTGGATGGATTGTGTTTGAGATGCCGGCATGTTTCAAAGCCATCCATCCTCGGCATCATGACATCGAGCAGGACCAGATCAGGCTGACGCTCCCGGATCCGCACCAGGGCCTCTTCGCCGTTGTGGGCCGACATGGTGTCGTACCCGACCGCCGCAAGGTAGTTCTGGATCAGCTGGATGTTGACCGGGAGATCATCGACCACCAGAATGAGGGGTCTGTTCACGGTGTTGAGCGTTTCCAAAGCATCGTCCGGGCGAATAGATCGCCGATCAGTGAGCACAGAGAAATCCTGTGGGCGTTGCTGTGGAGAGCTCCAACCTCCCCTTCGGGAGTTCCACACCACCCCGCACCACGACCTGCCCGCGCCGGCGCGGTCCCTGCAGCGGCCGGTGGGGGCTAAAACTGGCCGAAAACCGACCAGTAAACATACAATATCCCGCAGACTATGTCAAGCTATTTTTTTATTGCGCGAACGGCCGGCCCACTCCCGTGACTGGAAGAGCGGCGGAACAGAAGAGGAGAGTTCAGGGAGTGCCCGGTATCGGGCGGGGCATCACTTCAGACGGCCGTCTCAACGCCAGGCCAGCTGCCGGGCCTGCCGCCACAACGCGCTGCAGCCCTGCACCTGCGCATCGGCAAGGAGGGTGATCCGGGTGCGCGCCTCTTCACCCCACATCATGGCGGCGATCTCCCGCTTGAGGAGCAGGCGGACGCCGTCGCGGTTGCGGCTGAGATCCTGGGCGGAAAAATTCACCCCCATCCGCCTGGCCTGCTGCTGCAAATCGCGCAGCAGCGACTCGGGGGGCTCGAAATTGCGGATAAACCCCTCCCGGTCACGCGCCAGCTCGGGATGGGCCGCAGCGTAGGTCTCGCTAAAGATGGCGAGAGGGTTCTCGCGCGCGGCGAGCAGACGGCGCAGCGCCGGCGAGTAGTTCAGTGAATCTCCGGGCAGCTCGACGTCAGGGACGATGGTGCCGGTGGCCGTCATGAGGCGGCCGCCGGGAGTACGCAGCGGCGCCCCCTCCTTGCCGCTGCTGCGGCCGCTGCTCTGCGGGCGCGTCTGCCCGGCGCGGAAGAGAGAACGGCCGAGCGGAGTGTAAAATCGCGCCGTAGTCAACAGCATCGCCGAACCGTCCGGAAAGGTGAACTCGCTCTGCACCAGGGCCTTGCCGAAGCTGGGCCTGCCGGCGATGAGAGCCCGGTCCCAGTCCTGCAGCGCCCCGGCGACGATCTCGGCATCGCTGGCCGAGCCGCCGTTGATCAGCACGATCACCGGCAGGGCGGGCAGCTTGTTCTCCGCACCAGCGCGGAACTCCATATTGGCCCCGGGCCCGCGCCCGGTGGTATAGGTGATCATCCTGCCGGCGGGCAGGAAACGGTCGGCGATCTTGACGCCGGCCTGGAGATCACCACCCAGATTATCGCGCAGATCGAGGATCAAAGCGGCCGGTTTGGCCGCCCGCAGCCGCGACCAGGCCTGGTCGAACTCGGCGGGAGTGGTCTGGATGAAGCGCTCAAGCTTGATAAAGGCAACCGAATCGTTGAGCATAAAGGCGCTGCTCACGGTCTGCGGCACGACCGCGCGCTTGCTGATGGCGAAGGGGATGAGATCGCGCACCCCTTCCCGTTCGATCTCCAGCCGTACCACCGGCTCCCGCAACAGTGCGGAGAGCTCCGCATCATCAACGAATTGAGTCATTTTGCCGCTGATACGCATGATCTTGTCGCCCGGACGGATTCCCTCCTCCGCCGCCGGTGAGCCGGGCATCACAGCCGCAACGAGCAGCTTTTCGGGCAGACGATTGTATTTCAGGCCGATGCCCTGGTAGCCGAGGAAGGTGCCCTTGTATTCGGTGAATTCATCCGGAGTGAGATAGATGGAGTGGGGGTCGAGCGCCCCGAGGATGCCGTCGATGGCACTGTCGATGAGTTCGTCGGGTTTACGGTCATCGACGTAAAAGCGCTCGATCTTGTCGAGCACCATGGTCAGCACCATCATTTTGTTATAGGTGCTCTGCGCGGCATGGATAATACGGGCCGGACCGATCCAGAGCGCGGCGATCACGACCAGGCCGCCGGCAGTCAGAGCGGCGGTTTTTTTCTTGCGGATATGAAGCATGCCTAAATTTAGCAATATTATCAGTGAGAAACAAGATGCAAGAGAAAATTCTCTTGACATTTTCATTGTTTAGAAGTAATTTTTCAAGATATAAAACAAGGCAAAGCCGGCGATGCGGGTCTCACGATGAGCCATTTCTGTCCTTTTTTTGGCATAGAGGCCGGAGCGCCCGCCCAGGGCTTTTATAATTTATTTATAATATTATCAAATTTTTATAGGTATATTTATTGCCAACCCTCATCGCCCATCTCGAGAAAGTTGCAAATAGAGTGCCAGAAAACTGCGCCATGGTTTTCGGCAGCCAGAAAGTAGATTACCGCCATTTCTATCAAGCCGTGCGCCGTCTGGCCGGAGGCCTGCAGAGTCTGGGGATCGGACGGGGCGATCGTGTCGCGTTGCATCTCCCCAATCTCCCCCATTTCTGCATCAGCTACTATGCCCTTCTCCATATCGGCGCTGTGGTTGTACCGGTCAGCATCCTGAGCAAAGAGTCCGAACTCGCGGCCACTCTCCAGCACAGCGGCTGCCGGGCGATAATTTCGTGGTCCGGTTTTCTCGCGCAACTGCAGGGCGCTCTGGCGCAGGCGCCTGAATGCACTCTGCAGCTCCTGCTCGGCGATCAGATTCCGCACCATGCCCACTCCCTCACGCGGCTGATCGCCCAGTCATCCGAAGCGGCGGAGACGTCCGGCGCCGGTCCCGACGATCTGGCTGTGATCAACTATATCTCCGGCGGCTCTGAGGAGAACCTGGGCGCTGAATTCACCCATGCCGCCCTGGTCGCCGGCGCGACCACCAGCGCAGAGATGTTCCGCATCACCGTGGATGACCGGGTGCTGGCGGTGCTGCCACTCTTTCACCCCCTCGGCCAGAGTCTGCTCATGCACGGGACCTTCTATGCCGGGGCGACGGCTGTCCTGCAGCCGCGTTTTCTCCCCGCCGAGGTGGTCGCAGCCTTGCGCGAGCAGCAAGTCACCTTCCTGGCCGGCGTGCCAGGGATGTACAAACTCCTTGCGCAGATGGATCCCCCTGATCCCCCCGTCACCACTCTCCGCTACGCCCTCAGTTACGGGGGGCAGATCCAGGAGGGGGTGCTCGCGGCCTTTGAGGAGAAATTTCACGCGCAGCTGCTCGAGAGCTACGGCTTTACGGAGGCCGGCCCCCTGGTCACCTCGATGCGCATCAACCGCGACCGCAAGCCCGGTTCGGTCGGCCTGCCCCTGGTCGGCGTCGAGCTGCAGATCCTCGATGAGGAGGGCCAGCTGCTCCGCCCCAACCAGAGCGGCGAGATCTGGGTCAAGAGTCCGACTCTGATGCAGGAGTACTATCGCAAACCGGACCGGACCCAGCAGCGCCTGCGCGATGACTGGTTTTTCTCGGGTGATGTCGGTTATCTCGACGACGAACACTATCTCTTCGTCCAGGAGCGCAAGGAGGACATCATCATCAAGGGGGGCTTTCAGATCTTTTCCTTCGAGGTGGAGGAGGTACTGCTCAGCCATCCGGCGGTCGCCGAGGCCGCTGTGGTTGGAATTCCCGATACGGCGCAGGGGCAGGAGGTCAAGGCCTGCGTGGTGCTCAAGGAGGGGGAGCGGGCCTCACGCGAGGAGCTTATCAGCTGGTGCCGGGCCTCCCTGCCGGTCTACAAGAGCCCGAAGATGATCGATTTCGTCGCCGCTTTGCCCAAGAGCCCCACCGGGCGGGTGCTCAAGAATATTCTGCGCAGCGAGGCAGCCCAGGCCAGGTCAGCGGCCCCCGCACATGGCAAACAGTAGCACATTTCATCATATACTGCGATTCCCCCGCCCCGGGCGGGGTTTAACAAAAGGAGAACCATCGTGAAAGATTACGGCCCCAACGACATCAGAAATGTCGGCCTCGTTTCACACCAGTCAACAGGCAAATCAACCTTGGTCGAAGGCATGCTTTTCGCGGCCGGCGCCATCACTCGTCTCGGCACTATCGACGACGGTTCCACAACCGCCGATTACCGCTCCGACGAGATCGAGCGCAAAATTTCCATCAGCGCGTCGCTGATGACTATCGACTGGAAAAAGAACAAGTTCAACATCCTCGATATGCCCGGTTATCCCGATTTCATCGGTGAGGTCCACTGCGGCCTGCGCGTGACTGACCTGACCGTCGTGCTCCTGAACGGCGTCTCCGGAGTCGAGGTGGGCACAGACCTGGCCTGGGACATCATCGAGAAGAACAAGGGGCCCCGCCTCTTCTTCATCAACCGCCTCGACAAGGAGCACGCCAGTTTCAGCAAGGTTGTCGCCAACGCCCAGGAGGCCTATGGCAACAGTGCGATCCCGGTCCAGTTCCCGGTCAAGGAAGGTGAAACTTTTGATGCGGTAGTCGACCTGCTGACGATGAAAAAAGTGACCTTCCAGAGCGATGGCAGCGGCAAGTACAAAAGCGAGGAGATCCCCGCCGATCTGAAGGGCAAGGCCGAAGAGATGCGCAACGCCCTGATCGAAAAGATCGCCGAAGCGGACGATACCATCCTCGAAAAGTATTTCGAGGCCGGTGAACTGACGCCGGAAGAGACAGCGCAAGGCCTGCGCGCCGGCATCCGCAACGCCACCATCTTTCCGATCCTCTGCGGCGCCGCCGCCAAAAACTACGGCAGCACCCTTCTGCTCGACTTCATCTCCGACTACGGCCCCTCCCCGATCGACCGGCCGGCTGCGCCTGCCAAAGACGGCGCCGGTGCAGAGATCACCATTGCCACGGATGAAAAAGCTCCCTTCAGCGGCTTTATTTTCAAGACCCTCTCCGAGATGCACGTCGGCGAACTCTCCCTCATCCGTATCTACTCCGGACAGATCAAGCCCGGCGACGAGGTACTCAACACCTCCAACAACATCTCCGAAAAGATCGGTCAGATCTATGAGCTCAACGGCCGCAACCGCAAGGAGAAGGGCAACCTCATCGCCGGCGACATCGGCGCCCTGGTGAAACTGAGGAACACCCATACCAACAACACCCTCTCCGACCGCCGCAAACAGGTGGTCTTTCCCCCGGTCGCCTTCCCCGAGCCGGTGGTCCAGGTCGCTGTCACCCCGAAAAGCAAGGGTGATGAAGACAAGATCTCGAGCGGACTGCACACGCTCAACGAAACCGACCCCAGTTTCACCATTGAGGTCAATCCCGAGCTGAAGCAGACGGTGCTCTCGGGCCAGGGTGAAATCCACCTCGCGGTCATCGTCAACCGCCTCAAGGAGCGCTACGGGGTCGAAGTGGAACAGAAGAAACCCAAGATTCCCTATCGCGAGACCATCACCGGCAAGTCCGATGAGAAATACCGCCACAAGAAGCAGACCGGCGGCGCCGGCCAGTTCGCCGAGGTCTGGATGCGCATCGAACCCCAGCCGCGCGGGGCGGGCTTTGAATTCGAAAGCCATATCGTCGGCGGCTCCATCTCCGGCCCCTTCATCCCCTCCATCGAAAAGGGCGTGCGTCAGATCCTCGAAGAGGGCGCCATCGCGGGCTACCGCATCGTCGACGTCAAGGCCATGGTCTATGACGGCAAGGAGCATCCGGTCGACTCAAAGGATATCGCCTTCCAGATCGCCGGCCGCGAGGTCTTCAAGATGTGCGTCCAGGCGGCCAAGCCGATTCTGCTCGAGCCCATCTACGATGTCGAGATCAAGTGCCCCGAGGAGAACATGGGCGATATCATGGGCGACCTCAACAGCCGCCGCGGCCGCATCATGGGCATGGAATCGATCGGCCGCTTCCAGGTGGTCAAGGCCAAGGTTCCCCTCGCGGAGTTGCATGGTTACAGCAGCACCCTCCGCTCCCTGACCCAGGGCCGCGCCAACTATACGCGCAAGTTCTCACACTATGACCCGATGCCCAAAGAGGTAGAGGCCAAGGTCATTGCCGAGGCGCAGGCTGAAAAGGCCGCCGCGCAGTAAGCGCACAGGAATGAAACGACCAGGCCCTCCCGCGCCGGCCGGCGCGGGAGGGCCTTTTTTAATGCGAAGGAGAGATCATGAAAAGGCTGTGGGCGCCATGGCGCATGGAGTATATACAGCAGGCAAAACCGGCGGGCTGCATCTTTTGCGATAAGCCGGAACAGGAGCGCGACCGCGAGAACCTCATCCTCTACCGCGGCCGGCACAGCTTTGTGATCATGAATTATTACCCCTACAACAACGGCCATCTCATGGTCGTGCCCTATCGTCATACCGCTGATCTGGCCGGCCTGCAGGAGGCGGAACAGCTGGAGATGATGGGCCTGCTCGGCCGCTGCACCCGCATCCTCACCGAGGCGATGAAGAGCCAGGGATTCAACATCGGCATGAACCTCGGCCGGATCGCCGGGGCCGGAGTCGACGACCATCTCCACTTCCACATCGTGCCGCGCTGGAATGGCGACACCAATTTCATGCCGGTGGCAGGAAACACCCGCGTGCTCTCCCAGGGGCTGACGGAATCCTGGGAGAGCCTGCGCCGTTTCTTCTAGGCGCCCCCGCTCCTCTCCCGCTCCTTGACCTCATCCCAGACCCGGTCCATCTCCTCGAGGGTGGCGCCGTCAAGAGTGCGGCCGCGGCTGCGAAAATTCTCCTCCACCTCCCTGAAGCGCCGGGAAAACTTGTCGATGGTGCCGCGCAGGGCATCCTCAGGGTTGATGTGGAGAAAGCGCGAGACATTGACGATGGAAAAGAGCAGATCACCGAGTTCCTCGCTGATCCGGCTGCTCTCCGCCGAGGCCGTCGCCTCCTCCAGTTCGCCGATCTCCTCGCGGATCTTGTCCCACACCGGCCCCGCCTCGGGCCAGTCGAAACCCACCGCTGCCGCCTTGCCCTGCATACGATAGGCACGGATGAGCGCCGGCAGTTCACGGGGCACCCCGTCGATCGCCGATCGCTTGCCCTCTTTCCTGAGCTTGGACTGCTCCCAGGCGACGGTCTGTTCGGCGGCGTTGTTGATCACCGCATCGCCGAAAATATGGGGATGGCGCCGGATCAGCTTTTCGTTGATCTTCTGGACCACATCGCTGATGGTAAAACGCCCCTCCTCCGCAGCCATCTGGGCGTGAAAGACCACCTGCAGGAGCAGATCCCCAAGCTCTCCGGCCAGATCGTCATAGCGCCCCTCATCGATGGTCTCGATGACCTCGTAAGACTCCTCGAGCAGGTGCTGGCGCAGGGAATCATGGGTCTGTTCGCGGTCCCAGGGACATCCTTTTTCGCCCCGCAGCTGCGCCATGATCTCCACCAGCCGTGCAAAACTCCGTACATCTCCCTCAACATGCTCTTCAGCCATAGTGCAAACGCATCCTTTCTGATCAAATCCAGGCTCCAATGCCTTCAAAAAATATAGTCATTTTTCGGCTGCCCTGCAATCTTTCTCCGATTATTACCTTGAAATAGTCTCTATATTTTAGTAGTTTCATTAAAATATTCTTGCCAAAGAGGATGTGAGAGATGACCTTTCGCGAACGGCTGCAGGACTCCCGGGTGGTGCTCTTCGACGGCGCCATGGGCACGCAGATCCAGACCCTGACAATCAGCGACGAAGAGTGGGCGGGTGTGGCGGGCTGCAACGAGATCCTCAACCTCACCGCGCCGGACAAAATCGCCGCCATCCACGCCGCCTACTTTGCCGCCGGCGCTGATGTCGTCGAGACCAACACCTTCGGGGCCAACCGCATCGTCCTGGCCGAATACGGACTCGAGGAGCGGGCGAGAGAGATCAACCGCGCCGCGGCCGTGATCGCACGCAGGGCCGCTGCCGCGGCCACGGAAAAACCGCGCTTTGTCGCCGGCTCGATCGGCCCCGGCACACGGCTGATCTCGCTCGGCCAGACCGGGTTCGCCGCCCTCCACGCCTCCTGCCGGGAACAGGCCCTGGGGCTGATCGAGGGCGGCGCCGACCTGCTCCTGATCGAAACCTGCCAGGATCTGCTTCAGATCAAGACCGCCCTCATCGCCTGCCGCGATGCCATGGCTGAACTCGGAAGCGACCTCCCAGTCGCCGTATCGGTGACCGTCGAAACCACCGGCACCCTCCTGGTCGGCTCCGAGGTCAGCGCGGTCCTGGCCGCCCTCGCCCCCTTCGGGATCGACATCCTTGGCCTCAACTGCGCCACCGGCCCCGAGGCGATGCGGCCCTACATCCGCCAGATCTGCCAGCAGTTCCCCGGCGCGGTGCTCTGCCAGCCCAACGCCGGACTCCCCCAGAATGTGAACGGCGAAATGGTCTATACCCTCGCACCCGAAGAGTTCGTCCGCCACCTCGCGGCGATGGTGCGCGAGGAAGGGGTGCAGCTGGTCGGCGGCTGCTGCGGCACCCATCCGGGCTTCATCCGCGCCCTCGCTGAGGAACTGGCCGGCGATAAATCCCCTGCCCGCCGGGTGCAGCCGGCGCCCGCCCTCTCCTCCCTCTTCAGCGGCGTGACCCTGCGCCAGGAGCCCGCCCCCTTCTTCGTCGGCGAACGGGCCAACACCAATGGCAGCAAGATCTTTCGCGACTTTCTCCTCGCCGGGGACTGGGACGGCATGGTCTCGGTCGGCATCGAACAGCAGCGCAGCGGGGCCCACGGCATCGACCTCTGCATCGCCTACACCGGGCGCGACGAGATCGCCGACATGCGCGAAGCGGTCAGCCGCTACGCCGTCAGCGTCCAGCTGCCCCTCTTCATCGACTCCACCGATGTTCGGGTCCTCGAGGAAGCCCTGCAGCGCTGCGGCGGACGGGCGGTGATCAACTCGATCAACCTCGAGGAGGGCGAGGGCAGGGCCGACCGCATCTGCGCCCTCGCCAAACGCTACGGCGCCGCCCTCATCGCCCTCACCATCGACGAGCAGGGCATGGCCCTCGAGGTCGAGCGCAAGCTCGCCGTAGCCCGTCGCCTCTACGACATCGCCGTCGGCCGTCACGGCCTGCGGCCGCAGGATCTCATCTTTGACCCCCTCACCTTCACCCTCGGCAGCGGTGACGCCTCGCTCACCACCGCCGGCCTCTCCACCCTCGAAGGGGTGCGCCGCATCAAGGAGGAGCTGCCGGGAGTCTACACCCTGCTCGGGGTGAGCAACATCTCCTTCGGCCTCGCCGCCCAGGCCCGCGAGATCCTCAATTCGGTCTTTCTCGCCGAGGCGGTCAAGGCGGGGCTCGATCTGGCCATCGTCAACGTCAAAAAGATCATTCCCCTCTACCAGATCGCCCCGGAGGATCTCGAGATCGCCATGAATCTGGTCTATACCCGTGGTGGAGGTGATCCCCTCCTCGCTTTCATCGACCATTTTGATAAAAAGGCGGGCGTGAGCAAGGAGGAGGAAGGGGACGAGAGCCTCCTCCCCCTCGGCGAGCGCATTCAGAACCGCATCATCCAGGGCAACCGTTCCGGCCTCGAACCCATGCTCATGGAAGCCCTTCGCAGCCAGAGCGCCCTCGAGATCATCAACACCCTGCTCATCCCCGCCATGAAGCACGTCGGCGATCTCTTCGGCAGCGGCCGTATGCAGCTCCCCTTCGTCCTCCAGTCGGCCGAGGTGATGAAGTTCGCCGTAGACAAACTCCAGCCCTTCATGGACAAGAGTGCAGAGCAGGCCCGGAACGCCATCGTCCTCGCCACCGTGCGTGGCGACGTTCACGACATCGGCAAGAATCTCGTCGACATCATCCTCACCAACAATGGCTACACCGTCTACAATCTCGGCATCAAGTGCGAGATCGACACCATGATCCAGAAGGCCCTGGAGGTCAAGGCCGACGCCATCGGCATGAGCGGCCTGCTGGTCAAATCGACAGTGGTGATGAAGGAGAACCTCGAGGAGCTCCAGCGCCGCGGTCTGCGCCTGCCGGTGCTGTTGGGCGGGGCCGCCCTCACCCGCAGCTACGTTGAGGAGATCTGCTCGCCCCTCTATGACGCCCCGGTGGTCTACTGCGCCGATGCCTTTGAGGGGCTGACCGCCATGGGCCGGATTCAGGAGAAGAGCCTGACCAAAGCCGCGGCCAGGGAGCCGCGAGCGGCCAGGAGTGCGGCCGCAGACGCGCCGGCGGTGATCAGCGCAGCCATCCGCCGGGATGTCGAAATCCCCGTCCCCCCCTTCTGGGGCGATCGCATCGCCGGGGGGATCGATCTCGAGACCGTCTTCGGTTATCTGACCGAGAATGTCCTCTTCCGCGGCCGCTGGGGCTACCGGCGCGGCAAACTCTCCACGGAGGAGTACCAGGCCCTGCTTGAGGAGCAGGTCAAGCCCGAATTCAGGGCTCTCAAGGAGCGCTGTATCGCAGAAAAACTGCTCGAGCCCAAAGTGGTCTATGGCTACTATCCCTGCAGCAGCCGCGGGGAGGAGGTGATCCTCTACCATCCGGAGAGCAGTCAGGAGTGGCTGCGTTTCGCCTTTCCGCGCGAAAGCAGACCTCCCCATCGCTGCATTGCTGACTATTTCCAGCCCGAGGACAGCGGGAAGCGCGACCTCATCGCCCTGCAGGTGGTCACGGTCGGGGCCCGAGCGAGCGAGGAGGCCAAACGCCTCTATGAGAACAATGCCTACAAGGAGTATCTCCTCTTTCACGGATTGAGCGTCGAGAGCGCCGAAGCCCTGGCCGAATACTGGCATCAGCTCATCCGCCGGGAACTGGGCATTGCCGATGAGGACGGCGCCAGCATCGAGGATTTTGTCGTGCAAAAATACCGGGGCTCGCGCTACTCCTTCGGCTATCCCGCCTGCCCCGACCTGAGCGAGAACCGCAAGCTCTTCACCATCCTGCGGCCCGAGCGCATCGGGGTGACCATCACCGATGGGGAGTTGATGACGCCGGAGCAAAGCACCTCGGCTTTCATAGTGCACCACCCGCAGGCCAAATATTTCAACGTCGCTTGAGGAAGATAGAAAACACGGAGAGAGGAAGATGGAACGCTACATCTGTACTAACTGCGGCTTTGTATATGATCCGATCGAGGGCGATCCGGAGCGGGGCATCCCCCCCGGCACCCCTTTCGAGGATCTGCCTGAGGAGTGGGTCTGCCCGGTCTGCTACGTCACCCAGGACCGGTTTGATCCCCTTTGATTTGAAAAAAGGGCAAAAAAAATGCCGAGCCGTCCATGGCACTGGAATTAGGGGGGTTACCAGTAACCGAGGGGACGCCCGGCAATATCTTTGTCTCTTGACGATATTAAGATACAAAATTCTCATCTGGAAAACAATAGGGAATACTCTGTATTCGTCTGTCAGGAAATTCCCTACACCCGGATGGCGGGCAAAACTCAACCGCACTCCATAATACTAAAATTTTGAAAAAAAAGCAAGCAATTTAAAGGTCGACCAGGCCGCTTTTAATGGCATAGCGCACCAGGTCCGGCACCGTACGCAGCTCGAGCTTGCTCATGATGCGGGCGCGATGGGTCTCCACCGTCTTGGCGCTGATGTGGAGCAGACTCGCCACCTCCTTGTTCGAGCGGCCCTCGGCAATGAGCTTGAGTACAGTCCGTTCGCGTTCCGAAAGCTCGGTTTCAGCGCGGCTCACCCCGGCCATGCTCTCCTCGTCGCGCAGCCAGTTCCGTACCAGATGGCGCGAGACCGAGGGTGAGAGGTAGATTTCGCCGGAGATGACATGGTTCAGGGCGGCAACCAGCTCCGCCGCGGCCGACTTTTTCAGGATATAGCCGTCCGCCCCGTTTTTCATCGCCTGCAGGACATACTCCTCACGGTCGTGCATGCTCAGCACCAGGATCTTTATTTCAGGCTCGAGGCGCTTGAGCTCGAGGATCGCCTCGATGCCGCGCATGTTCGGCATCGCGATGTCGAGCAGCAGCACATCCGGCTTGATCTGCAGGGCGGTAGCGACCGCGGTCATGCCGTCGTCGGCCTCGCCGATGACCTCGAACTGCGGATAGGAGGAGAGCAGCAGCCGCAGCCCGTCGCGGAGCACGGCATGATCATCGGCAATCATGATTCTATGAGTTGTCATCGTTCCTCCCCTCACTCATCGGCAGCCAGGCGGTGATGGTGGCGCCGCTCCCGGGCCGGCTCTCCACCATCAGCTCCCCCCCAAGCAGCTCGATGCGTTCGTTCATCGTCATCAGACCAAAGTGATCACTGCGTCCACGGCTCTGTACAGGTTCCGGCTCAAAGCCGCAACCGTCATCCTGGATGCGCAGAAAAATCCTCCCGTCATACAGTCCCAGCCGGACCCGAACCTTGTGGGCCTGGGCGTGTTTGAGCACATTGTTCATCGCCTCCTGCGCCACCCGGAAAAGGGCCGTCTCCGCGTCCCGGCTGAGGAGGTGGTCGAGCTTCTCGGCGGTGAAATCGACCGCAATCCCCCATTTTTCCTGATACTCGGTGACATGATCGCGCAGGGCGGCCTCGAGTCCGAAATCGTCCAGCAGGGGCGGCCGCAGATCATAGCAGAGGTTCTGCGCCATGGTGATCGACTCTTCGATGGTGTGGACCGCATCCTGCAAGGCTTTGGGGACCTCCACACCCCCCTTCAGGGCATGGGTGGCCGCCGTCACCTCCAGCTGCAGCGCCGTGAGTTGCTGACCGAGTGAATCATGGATCTCCCGTGCGATCCTGCGCCGTTCCTCCTCCTGAACCTGCACCAGCCGCAGCGAGACCGTGCGCAGGCTCTCCAGGGTGGCCACCTGCTCGGTGACGTCGCGCAGAAAGCCCTCGATCCCGAGGACGATGCCTTGCCTCATTACCCGGCGGGCATTGAAGCTGATCCAGCGCAGTTCCCCGTCCTTGACCGGAATCTGCATCTCCTGAGCGGGGATGGTATCTCCGCTCATCACCCGATTGAACAACCTGTCGAGGAGAATCCGCGTGTTTTCATCTGTATGGCTGGTGATATGCAGATTTTCAACATCCTTCTGGCTGAATCGAAGAATGCGCAGAAAGGCCTTGTTCCAGCCGGTGACAAAACCGTTGTTGTCGATAAAAAAATAGCCATCGGACGAACGCTCGATGGTGTCGCGGAAGCGCTGCTCCGAGGCAGCAAGCCGGCTGGCGGTCTCCTTATAGTCAGTGATGTCGCGGGCGACGCCAAGGACCTGAATGACCTTGCCCTCACGGTCGAAAATCGGCGCCAGCCAGGTCCCGAGCCAGGTAACGCGTCCGGGCAGATCGATCCAGTTTTCCTCGTACTTCGGCTTGCCGTTCGCAAAGATCTTTAGAATATGACTTCGCTGCCGGTCACTGGTCGAACCGCCGAAAAAATCGCTGCGCGGCCGGCCGATCATCTCGCTGGGCGATTTGGCGATGAACTGCGAGGCGAACTGGTTGACATAGACGAGCTGATCGTTCTGGTCGACGATGAAGATCTGGTCATGAGCGGCTTCGGCCAGGGTGCGGTAGCGCTCTTCGCTCCTGCGCAGGGCCTCCTCCCAGCGGTGCATCTCTGTGACATCCCGGACGATGCCGATCATGCCGATAGGCAGACCCTGGGCGTCCCGCAGGATGGCAGTGCTGATCTCGACGTGGAATTCACTGCCGTCCCGACGCCGCATCATCCCGCGCAAGCCGCTCATGGTCTCCCCGATCTTGAGGGAAAGGTAGATCTTTTGCAGCTGGGCCATAAATTCGGGGGTGAGAATATCCTTTGCCCAGAGTCCGGCATGCTGGAAGGCTTCGCGCGATTCGTAACCAAACAGCCGCGCGTAGAGTTCATTAACGAGCAGGTACTTGCCCTTGACGTCTGTGATCGCGATCGCCTCGGGCGAAGCAAGAATGATCTGCTGGTAGCGGACCTCGCTGGCGCGCAGCTCCGCCTCGGCCTTGCGCCTCTCCTCGATCTCCCTCTCCATGCTCGTTAAAAGCCGTGCATGCTCGAGGGCGACGCCGATCTGGCTGCCAATGCTGGTCAGGGCCTCGATGGAATAGACCTGCAGCGGCTTGGCACTGCGCATGCCCAGATTCATCGAACCGATCGGACGTTCATTGCTGAAAAGGGGGATGGTGACAAAACTGCAGATGCCGGCGCCGTAGAGGGGGGGATAGGCTAGGACGGCATGGATATCGGGGACGTGGATGACCCGCCGCTGACGCAGCGCCGCCCAGGACATGGAGGTGGGGGTATCCACCGGTATCAGCTCAAAGGCCTCACGCTTGGTCATGCCGCGGTAGCGGATCGGCCGCATGTTCCCCGGTCGTTCCTCATCGAGAAGATAGAGGACGCCATGATCCGCCCGGGTCAGCCGGATCAGGCTCTTGATGGCGTTGTCGAGAATGGTATCCAGATCGAGCGAGGCGTTGGTCATGGCGGCGATGCTGTTGATCACTTCGAGTTCATCCGCCCGGCGCTGCAGCTGCTCCTGCATCCGCTTCAGCTCAGCGATCTCGCGGGATTCAGATGACTGCACACCCTGTACGGGTGTTGAACGAACCGATGCCCGCTCGCTTTTTATTGCCTCCCCTGTCTGGGGCTTTCTCTTCTTGCCGGGCACCTTCTCCCGCCTCCCTGAATGATGAAATGCAAAGGGGTTCTTTTTCTGAATTTCATCATCTTGGAGATAAATTGCAAGAAGAATTCTGCGCCCTAGCGCAACAGGGCCATGGATCGCCGTAAAAGCTGATCGCCGCAGCGCAGCAGGTAGAAATAGAGGCCGCCCGCCGCCGGTTGGCCGAAGGCGTCACAGCCGTCCCATTTCACCTGAAATTCACCCGGCCCCTGCATCCCCTCGACCAGCCGCCGCACCTCCTGGCCGCGGCTGTTAAAGATCACCAGCGAGACCGCCCCCGCCTCCGCCAGCCTGTAGCGGATGGTCGTGACCGGATTGAAGGGATTGGGATAGTTCTGCTCGAGGGCAAAAAGCCCGGGCTGGACCCAACTCGCCTCCCGCGCCGGCAGGTAACTCCAGGTGCCGTCAAGGTCGATCTGTTTGAGCCGGTAGCCGTAGCTCCCCTCCTTCTGGACGGGGTCGAGATAGCGGTAACTTTTCCGGCTCATGCTGCTGTGATGGCCCTCGACAAAAGCGATTTTATCCCACTCGCCGCTCGTGAGGCCCGCCTCGCGCCTTTCGATCTCAAAGCCGTAATTCTCGGTCTCGGTCGCGGTCGCCCACTCCAGCTCGATCCCCCCCGCCCGGGCTGTGGCGGAAAAGGAGAGCAGCTCAACCGGCAGGTCGTTGGCCTCGAGGGTGGTGAAGCGCCAGGCGCCGGACCACTCCCCTGCGCCGCCGGAGCTGAGGGCGCGGATGCGCCAGTAATAGACCGTTCGGGACTCCAGCTCGTTCACCGGCCAGTAAAGCAGGGGGATCTCCTCCTGATCGGCGAGCAGGCGCGTGAAACCGGGGTCGGCCGCCAGCTGCAGATGATAGGAATGAGCCCCCGCCGACGCCTGCCAGGAAAAGACCACATTCAGGGGGACATCCACCTCGCCCTCGGCCGGGGTCATCCGCAGGGGCGCCTCGGGAGGCAGGAGGGCAAGGGAAAAGGTGATGGCGGAGCCGGCCGGACCCACATTAAACAGATCGATGCCCCCGGGCGCGCCATCCGCGAGCAGGGGGGCCGGATTGCTGCCCTGATTGAAAAGGGTGCGCCCGGCGTCCGCACTGAAGGGGGCGTTCCAGAGATTGCCGTCAAAGGAGGCAGTGCCGTCCGGGCGGAAAATATAAACTTCATCAGGCTGCGCCCCGTTGCCATAGCAAAGGGGATCGCTCTGATTGATGCGGTAGACGAGCAAACCGTCGGCGGGCAGGGCCGAATCGAAGAGACTTCCGGATCGGCGCCGGTACTCCACGACAAAAAACTCGCCGCCCGCCGGATCCGCCGGGGAGGGGATGCGGCAGGCGCAGCCCTGCGCAATAGCCAGTGGCTGCAGGGAGTAGGTGCCGTTTTCCGTCAAAAGGGGGAGTTCGGGGATCCAGCCGCCATACTTGTGCTTGCACCAGGCGCCGGGGTGCTGGGGCGGGGCCGTCGGACTGGCCATCACATCCCACACCCCCACCGGATTGAGGCCGTCATAGCTGTAGTGGTAGAGGTCGGGAAAACCGATGGTGTGCAGCATCTCATGGACGAGTACATGGGTGCTGCCGTTGCCGACAAAGCTCTCGAGGGTGAAACTGTAGGAATAGGCGCGCTTGCCGTTGATGCTCACCGCGTACTGGTAGAGGGCCCAGGCGTGCGGCCAGAGCAAAGTGTTCCAGGCCGAGGGGCTGCCCCGGACGATGAAAACCATGTTGTCGATGAGGCCGTCTCCGTCTCCATCCAGATTCAGCCCGGCCGGGATCTGCCCCTTGACCGCCTCGAGGGCGTTCCTGATCAGGGCCTGCTCGCGCGCACCGCGCTCCGTTGCATCCGCATAGCCGAGGGGATCATCGGCCACGGGCTTGTAATAGGCGCGCGGATGGCTGTCCCGATAGGAAACGATCGTGCTGCCGGAGGGGGGATAGAAATGGGATTCGACCCCGAGCTGCTGATAGGAGATTTCGCGGAAATAGTTATAGACCGAGTTGAACCCGGGCTCGGAGCTGTTGAACGAGGAGGTGTAGGTGGAAATCGGACCGGTGAATTCTGGATCATCACTGCAGCGGATGAAGACGACCAGATTCTGCATCATCCCGGTGCTGGGCGCAGCCTCGCCGGCGAGGCCGGGCGCCTTGCGCAGGGCAGGGGCCTGAAAATCGCGCCGCAGCTGTTCCAGCTCTTCCGGCACCAGGGGGATGCCCGGCACCAGCCCCGCACGCACCGGGTCAACCTCCCCGACGCGGTGGTTCGTCGCAGCCAGCCCGCCGCCCGCACGCTCCCCGTAGATATACCAGCCGCTGCCGGAATCCTTGAGAACCGGAAAGCCGAGGCCGTCGTGCACCCAGTTAAAATATTCGTCACCGGTGATGTAGCACTGGACCTCGCGTCCGTCCGGCTGCCGCAGAAGTACAGGCACATCCTCCAGCCAGGCCGACCGGGCCGTCCCCGCTGCTGCCATCAGCAACACGGAGACGGCCGCCCACCATCTCTTCCATCGCATCACTCCCGTCCACCCTCTCCGCCACTGCATCCTCACCCGGTGTGGCCTCGGCTACCCATTTACCCTGCATAACGACCGGCCGGAGGGCCGATGTGTTGCCATTATGCCCCATCCGCAGCCCGGCAGCGCCGCATCCCGGCTGCCTGAAAGAGATCCAAGTCATTGATTTTACTCGTCTGAATGCTCTCTTCAGGCCGGAATGCGCCGCCCGGCACTGCTGTACTATGCAACGGGCATGCCAAAAGTGAGGGAAAAGAGAGGAAAACTCAGGGCACGAGCAGCACCTTGCCGAGGGCCCGGCGGGAGTGGAGAAAATCCTGGGCCGCAGCCGCGTCAGCGAGGGCGAATTCCCGCGCAATGACCACCCGCAGGCACTCCGCCTCCATCCAGGCGAAGAGATCACCGCTGCGCCGCTGCACCTCCTCTGCGGACGCGGCGTAGCTGGCCAGCACCGGACGCGTAAGGTATAGCGACCCCGCAGCGGCAAGACGGCCGGGATCAAAGGGGGGCACCGGCCCGCTCGCCTGGCCGAAGAGCACCAGCATCCCGCGCACACGCAGGGCGGCCAGGCTGCCCTCGAAGGTCGCCGCCCCCACCGAATCGTAGACCACATCCACCCCGCGCCCCCCGCTCCAGGCGCGGGCCTGCTGCGGCCACTCCGGATCGCCGGAATATAAAACCTCCCCGGCTCCGCAGCCGCGGGCGATCTCACCCTTTTCCGGCGTCGAGACCACCGCCGCCACCTGAGCTCCGCACAGCCTCGCCATCTGCACCAGCAGCTGCCCGGTCCCGCCGGCGGCGGCATGCACCAGGGCGTGCACCCCGGGCTGCAGCACAAAGGTGTCGTGGCTGAGATAGTGAGCGGTCATCCCCTGCAGCATGACGGCGGCCCCCTGCCCGAAAGAGATTTCCGCCGGCAGCTGCACCAGCTTCCAGGCGGGCACGACGGCATATTCGGCATAGCCGCCGGCGTGCATCGCCCAGGCGACCCGGTCGCCATGCTGAAAACCCTCGACCCCGGGGCCGATGGCATCGACCGTGCCAGCCCCCTCCTGCCCCGGCGTGTAGGGCAGGGGCACCTTGTACAGGCCGGTGCGATGGTAAATATCAATGAAATTCACCCCCGCAGCGGCCAGTTTTACCCGCACCTCGCCCGCAACGGGCTGGGGCAGGGCAGCCTCTTCGGGCGCCAGCACCGATGAATCCCCGGTGCTGTTCATGCGAATGGCGATCATTTTTTCTCCTCCATGCTCTCCACAGGGCAAAAATCTGCTGGATTATATCCTAAAATAATGGTAAATTTGGTCTTGTGCAATATCAAACATTCCCCTCGAATCCCAACCATCAGGAAAGCACCAATGTCCGCAGCAAAAAAACTCGTCGAATCGATCTCCCGCAGGCATCTCCTGCGTGATTATATCGCCATCATCATCGGCGCCTTCATCATGGCCTCCGGCATCGCCATCTTTCTCGTCGATGCCAAGGTGGTCCCCGGCGGAGTGAGCGGCCTCGCCATGGCCTTCCACTACCTCTCGGGAGACAAGATCCCGGTCGGCATGATGATGTGGGTCTTCAATATCCCTCTCTATATCTGGGGTGTGCGGGAACTGGGCAAGCAGTTCGGCGCCCGCACCTTCGTCGGCTTTACCGCCAACTCTTTTTTCATCGATCTGCTGCGCGGACAACTCCCCCTGTTTTCAGGCCTGCGCCTTCAGGAACACCCGGCCATCGTCGCCCTGCGCCAGAACGACTTTCTCTTCCTTATCCTCATCGGCAGTGTACTGCTCGGGGTCGGCCTGGGCATCATCTTCAAATTCCGCGGCAGCACCGCGGGCTCTGACGTCCTCGCCGCCGTCGGCCAAAAGCGCTGGGGCCTCAAGCCCGGCATGGTCTTCATGATCGTCGATTCCCTGGTGATTACCTTCGCCGGTCTGGTCATTCACTACCGCCATCTCTCGGTCGACCGGCCTGCCCTGACCCTGACCCTTTATGCCTTTTTCCTCCTTTTCGTCTCCAGCCACCTGGTGGATGTGATCATCGACGGCTTTGACTATGCCCGTTCGGTGATGATCATCTCCTCCCGGCCGGAGGAGGTTTCCCGCCATATCGTCCAGGATATGGGCCGGGGCGCCACGGCCGTCCCCGCCCGCGGGGTCTATACCAACGAGACGCGCGAGGTGCTCTACACTGTCGTCAGCCCCAAGGAGATCGGCACCCTCATCGAAGTGGTCAAGGAGATCGATCCCCGGGCTTTTGTCATCGTCAACAATGTCCATGAGGTGCTCGGCGAGGGCTTTCGCGGCCGCATCTAGGCGGACCGGAGGTGCAAGCCGGGGCCCTCAACCACAGGAACGGATAATTTCAGCTGGAATGGTATGCGCGTACTCCTCCTCAATCCGCCCTTTCTCCCCCGCTACAGCCGCAGCCATCGCGTGCCAGCCGTGGCCAAATCGGGCAACCTCTTCTACCCCCACTGGCTGGCCCTCGCCGCGGCCGTGCTGAAACAACGCGGCCATACCATCGATCTCTTCGACTGCCCGGCCGAAGGAATGGAACTGAAGCTCCTCCTCACCCTGGCGGTCCGGTTCGACCCCGCCCTGATCGTGATCGACTCCTCCACCCCGAGCTGGTACGCCGACTGCGAGACCGCCCAGGCCCTCAGAGAGACGCTGCGCCACACCCGCGTCTGCATGACTGGCCACCACGCTACCTTTTTCTGGCGGCAGACCTTTGAACGCGCCTCGGCCGTCGACTATGTCGCCCTCGGTGAATATGAAGAGACCGTAGCCGACCTCGCCGATGCCCTCGACCAGGGCGGCGACCTCAACACCATTCCCGGCCTGGCCACCCGCGCCCATCTCCGGGAGGGCCGCCCTCCCCTGCGCCCCCTCAACCAGGACCTCGATCGCCTGCCCATGGTCTCGCCCATCTACAAGGAGTACCTCGAGCCCGAACTCTATTCCTTCAACCTCTCCGCCCACCCCTTCGTCCAGATTATGGCCGGCCGCGGCTGCCCCTCCAACTGCTTCTTCTGCGCCTATCCCCAGATCTCCCAGGGCGGCAGCTACCGCCATCGCACCGCCGAAAACATCGTCAAGGAGATGGAGTGGATTCAGAAGGAGTGGAAGGAGATCAGACAGATCAATTTCGAGGACGATAATTTCGGAGCCGACACAGCCTTCGCCCGCCGCCTCGGCGAGGTCGTCCGCGTCCACAAGGTCGATCTCCCCATCTTCGCCAACATCAGCGCCTCCCTCGACCCGGGCAGCCTTGAATCCCTCAGGGCCGCCGGGCTGCACAACTGTTCCGTCGGCTTCGACACCATGCGCTACTCCCTGCTCGAAAAGATGGGCAAAATCCAGACCGACCGGAGCATCCATGATTTCATGGCGGCGACGCGCCGCCTCGGCATCCTCGTTCACGGCTGCTTCCTGGTCGGCTTTCCCGGCGAGAGCCGCGGCAGCATGCGCGAGGCCTTCAAGTGGGCCTGCCGGATCAGGCCGGACAGCGCCCAATTCTATCCGGTCATGCCTTACCCGGGCACCGGGGCCTGGAGCTTTTACACGGAGAAAGGCTATCTGGCGACCGCCAGCTTCAGGGACTGGCTGACCCGCGCCGGTGCACCGCGCTGCGTCCTCAATCTGCCGGGTCTGACGCCCCGGGAGATCGACGATTTCTGCGACCACGCCTTCGTGCGCTTCCACCTCCGCCCCCGCTACCTCATCCAGAAGCTGTGGCAGGCCGTGCAGAGCCCGCGCGAGGGGCTGCGCTCCCTGCGCGCCGCCCGCCTCTTCGCCCGCTATCTGCACAGCAAGCGGGAGCAGCGACCCGAGTACCTGCCGGTGCAGCGTTTGGGCAGGTCGGAGACCTGGCTCATAATGCCCGTCATCCCCGAAGGGCGCATGCAGCGCATCGAAAGCACCTCAGGGGCGAACCCGCCGGATGCCGGCCATTCCGATCACAAAAGATAACATCAGCCCCGGATACATCGGCTCGATCCCCCACCAGTAATTTCCCCCATGGGCCAGCCCCCACACCATCCAGACCATCGCCACCAGCCATCCCCCCAGCATCGAGGCCAGGGCGAATGGCGGCCGCAGGGCAATCCCGGGCCAGTAGCTGGCCATCAGCGGCAGCAGCAGTCCGGGGATGCAGGCGCTGCCGACCGTATACCAGATCCGCACCACCGAAGGCAAAGTCATGGCGAGGACGATTCCGTAAATCGAGGCGAGGAGCAAACCGATCCGGCTCCAGCGCTCGGCCGCCCCGCGCGCCTCCTTCCCCCGCATGCGCAGGATCCTGCCGGCGATGTCGTTGCCGATGGTCATGCCCCCGAGAAAGGCGTAGCTGCTCAGGGTTGACATCACGGTAGCGAGCAGTCCGATGAAAAAGAGTCCCTTGACCGCCGCCGGCAGCAGCTGCTCGGCCAGAAGCGGATAGGCGAAGATCGGATTCTCCAGTCCGGGCAGCACGGCGCGGGCGTAGAGGCCGGTCGCGGTGGTGAGAAAATCGAAGAGCATCCAGAAGAGAATGGAGACGAGGATGCCGCGCCGGGCGGTGGCGCTGTCCCGGGCGGCGGCGCAGCGCTGGTGAAAGCCGGGATCGACCAGAGTCCAGAGGCCGATGAAATACCAGACCAGGATATATTGGGGTGAATTGCCGCCGTGCCAGGTCAGATTGACCGCCGGCAGGCTGGGTTTGAGGAAGGAGAGGCCGCCGAAGCGGAAGAAGGCAAAGCCGACGATGAGGATAAAACCGGCAAACATGAGCACGAATTCGGCCAGATTGACCGCTACATTGGAGCGAAATCCCCCCTTGGCGAGATAGACCAGGCTCGCCAGAGCGGTGAGGATGAGAGCCAGGGGCAGGGGCACTCCGAAAATGAGCTGCGCCAGCACCCCGAGCATGAGCAGATAGGGGGCCGGAGTGACCAGCAGAAAGACCAGCAGGGCGCCAAGCAGGGCCGCCGGCTGGCCGTAATGGCGGCCGAGCTTGTCCGGGATGGTGACCAGCCCGGTGGCGCGCACCCGGCCGGCGAGAAAAAAAGCAAAGATCAAAGCGAAGATGTAATAGGGCGCCCCGAACATCACCCAGCTGGCGACGCCGTAGGTGTAGGAGAACTCGCCGGTGCCGAGGATGCCCCCGTACCAGGTAGAAACCAGGGTGGCGACAAACATCGGCAGGGTGAGGGTGCGCCCGGCGAGGAGAAAATCGGCGGCCCCGCTTCCCGCATCCTCAGGCCTGCCTGCATCTTGCGCCCTCCCCTCTGCGTCCACGCGCCCGACCGGCTGCACACCCCCTTTTTTACATCCACTCGCTCCCTCCTGCGCTCCCCCCTGCGGAATTTTCACACGGAAGCCGATCCAGAGTATGACGGCGAAGTAGAGAAGAATCAAAACAATATCGACCGGCGCAAAGGTGATCATCAGAACTCCGTTCCGGATGCTATTTTTTGTCGACGATAAAGAGCAGCAGTTTCCCCACAGTCAGGCTGATCTCGACCGGGCTTTTACTCACCCGGTTGCTGATGCTCTCGCGCACCCCCGGCTCAAGGACTTGATGAACGAGCGGGTAGGCCAGCCCGTGCGTGGTCACCCCCTCGCAGCGCCCGAGGGGCAGCATGGAGAGAGTGGTGCCCGGCGCCAGATCGAGCTGCACCGGCCGGTCGATGATCTCCATCCGGCACCAGGAATCGACGAAGAGAAGATCGAGACGGGAGTGGTATTTGGCCAGAATGCTGAAATTGGCCAGGGTATGGTCGGGACGGCGGCCGGTCGCGCCGAGCACCACGGCAGCGGTGATCCCATGTGCCAGCAGATAATCGAGGACCTTCTCGAGGTCGGTATTCTCCTGATCCTCAACGCGGATGGTCTCCACCCCGGCCAGGGCCGCAGCCGTGCCGGGCGTAATGGAGTCCAGGTCGCCGATGACCAGATGGGGGATGAGCCCGCGCGCGCGGGCGCGGTTGGCCCCGCCGTCGGCGCAGACGATGAGGGTCTCCTCATCCAGCCATCCGGCGATCCTCCGCCGCGAGGGCAGGGGGCCGTTGGCGATGACGAGGGCCTTTTTCCAGTGCGCCAAATTAAAGCTCCAGATTCATGCCCACATAAACCGACCGCGTCGCCCCGGGAAAGAATTCCTCCCCTTCGCCGCCGGCCGCATAGAGAACATCGAAAAGATTGGTGACCGTCACCTGCCACGCGACCGACTGCAGCCCCGGCACCCTCTCGAGGGTATAGCCCAGATGCAAATCGGCCAGCGTGCAGGCCGCCACCCGCTCGGCGGGAAGCTCCCGGTTGGAGGTGTAAAAGGAGCCGACGTGCCGGCCGGCGAGCGCAAGCTCCCAGCCCTCGCTGCGGTAGCTCACCCGGGCGTTGGCCAGCAGCCCCGGGAAACCCGCGATGGCGTTACCGTCGAGGCGCAGCGCCCCCTCTTCCCCGTATTGGGTGTAACGCACCAGGGTGTTGCTGCTCCAGGTGAGGTTGCCGCTCACCTGCCACAGCGGCGAAAGCCGCGCCCGTCCGGTCAGCTCGATGCCCTGATGACGGGTCTTTTCGGCGTTGCCGGTGACCGGCTGGCCGAAGCGGTCGAGCCTTCCGCTCTTGACGATCTCGTCCCGGAAATCCATGCGGAAATAGTTGGCGGTCAGAGCCAGCCCGTCGCGGATATAGCTCCCCCCAGCCTCGAGGTTGTAGAGGGTTTCGTGGCGGACCAGGGGCTGCGTGAAATCGTAGGCTCCACCCCGGAAGACGAACTGTGGCCGTACCGGCGCCCCCCAGATCTCCGGCGTGCTCGCCTCAGCCGCATCGTAGAGGTTCTTCAGCCGCGGCTCGCGGCTGGTGCGCGCCAGGGTGAGGTAGCCGTTCCAGTGAGAAGAAAAGTGATAGTGGGCCCCGATCTTGGGATTGAAGAATAAATAGGGCACGCTAAAGTCGGTGCCGACATACTTTTCATCGTGCAGGCGGTAGGTGTGGTGGACCAGGGTCGCCTCCGCGAGGAGGCGCAGCCTTTCCGCCGCCGTATAGACCTCGTTGGCGTAAAGGGAGAACATGCGCTTGCCGCCGCGGTATTCATAATAGCGATAATCGGGAGTTACGCCCGCCGGCAGCCCCTCACCCCATTTGAGGGTGCCATAGTGCAGTGAGCTGTGCAAGCGCGCCTCGCCGCCGAGGGTGAGGATGCCGCGCTTGTGGTTGATCTGCGCCCGCGGCATCCAGCCGTACTGGTCATTCTCGACAGCAGCGTGGATGAGGGCATTGGGGATGTAGAGCTCGTCTGGATTCCCTGGCACCTCAAATCCGTTATCAGAGGTGATGCGGTAATAGCTCCATGGAGCCCAGGAGCCGTCATAATCGTAAAAGCCCTCACCGCGCACGTAAAAGAGGGTGTTGTGCAAAGTGGTCCGGCCGAGGCGCCACTCATGGATGAACTCGTAATGGGGTTGGGAAAAATTCTCGATCTCTTCAGGCCGGCGGATGGGGTTGTCCCGCCGCGCCGCCCGGTCGCCCAGGGCCGCGGCCGGCACCCCGTAATAGGCGAGATGGTCCGAGACCGGACCGCCGTAGAGATTGATCTGGGTGGTCATGCTGCGGTCAAAGCGGGCCGCCCCGAGGAAATAGCTGCCGAGATCGGCCCAGCTGTTGTCGCGGTAGCCGTCGCTGGTGATGCGGCTGAGCCGCCCGTAGATGGCATAGCGGTTGTCGATGAGCCCCGAGCTGGCGGTGAGGCCGGCCTTGCGGGTGTTGAAGGTGCCGTATCCCCCGGTCAGGGTGATGCCGCGGCGGCGGGAAAAGTTGGAGGTGATCAGGTTGATCGCCCCGCCGATCGCCGGGGTGCCGCTGAAGAGGCTGCCCGCCCCGCGCTGCACCTGGATCTGCTCAAGATTGGCGGCCAGATCGGGAAAATCGAGCCAGTAGACCATGTGGTCTTCAGGATCGTTCTGGGGCACACCGTTGACCAGCACCGAAACCCGGCGCTGGTCGAAGCCGCGCAGGTTGAGATAGGTGTAGCCGATGCCGTTGCCGCTCTCGGAGTAAAAGGTCGTTGAAGGCAGCTCTGAAAGCAGCACCGGGATGTCCTGAACGGTGTGGCGCTGCTGAATCTCCTGCTGACGGAGAGCGGCGGTGGAAGCCGACCATTCGGTCTCGCGCGTGCGCGAGGCGGTGATGAGGATGCTCTGCAGGGGCAGGACCGTCGGCTTGAGGGCGATGGCCGGTTCGACGCTGCCCGTGGAAGAGACCTGCAGCCGCGCGGTCTCATAGCCGAGCAGACGCACGGTCAGAACCGCCTCGGCGGACTCGATGCGGCGCAGGAGGAAGCGTCCATCGTCCCCGCTGACGGTCCCCAGCCGGGTGCCCTCGACGAGGATCTGCGTTCCGGCCAGGGGGGCGCCGCTCTGGCCGTCATAGACCCGTCCAGAAAGCGACCACGGCGGAGCCGCCTGTGCAGAATCGTAAACTGCAGCGGTCAGGGCCAGCACGGCTGCCAGAAATATGCATTTCTTTCGCACTTGTTCACCTCACTCCAACAAAAAAAGCCGCCTCCGGGACGGAGAGACGGCTTGAACACGCAAATTTGCGCATGTGTTTGCCTACGCCGGTATTACCCGGATCAGGTCATCGTCCCGAGGGACACAGGGTATGATCTCAGACTCGCAAAAAGGTGGCGAGACACCCCTAACTATGGGAAGCCATAAAGAACGTTTCAATGCACCAATCAGAACACCCTACCGGCTGCTTTTATTTCAACCATTTCCCTGCACAGCCGGGGAATAGCCCTTGCCTTGCGGAGGTTATTGTTTTCGTATATACGAAATATAATGGGAGTCTCTGTCATGGAACATAAATCGAACCTCAAGGTGGCTGTGGTTGGCGCCGGGCAGGTCGGTGCGACCTTCGCCTATGCCCTGCTCATCCGCGGCCTTGCCTCCGAGATCGTCCTCATCGATGCCAACCGGGCGCTGGCCGAGGGCCAGGCCGAGGATATGAGCCACGGTCTCCCCTATGTGCGGCCGGTGCACATATTCGCCGGCGCTTACAGCGATTGCCGCGACGCCGATATCATCGTGATTACCGCGGGAGCGGCGCAAAAGCCCGGCGAAACCCGCCTCGAATTGACCCGCCGCAACGTCGATATCTACCGGCAGATCATTCCCGAGATCACGCGGCACACCACCTCCGCCATCCTCATCGTCGTCTCCAATCCGGTCGACGTGCTCACCTATGCCGCGGTCAAGCTCTCCGGCCTGCCGCCGCAGCGGGTGATCGGCTCTGGTACGACCCTGGACAGCGCCCGCTTCCGTTATCTTCTCAGCCAGCACTGCGGGGTTGACCCGCGTAACGTGCATGCGATGATAATCGGCGAGCACGGTGACAGCGAAGTGCCGGTCTGGAGCCTCGCCAATATCTCCGGCCTGCGCATGGACGATTATTGCGCCCAGTGCGGCAAGGGCTGCCCGCAGCTGCGCAAGGACGAAATCTTTGAGCAGGTGCGCACCGCGGCCTATCATCTCATTGAAAAAAAGGGAGCCACCTACCACGCCATCGGCCTGGCAACCCTCTATGTCATTGAAAGCATTGCGCGTGACCAGAATTCAGTACTCACGGTCTCGAGCCTGCTGCAGGGGTACAAGGGGATCGCGGACGTGGCCATCAGCGTGCCCTCGATTCTCAACCGCAGCGGCATCAGCGCTCATATCGATCTGCCCCTCAATGAAAAGGAACAGGCCGGACTGCGCCGTTCAGCCGAGGTCATCCAGGCGGCCATTCGTGCAGCAGGTCTCTAGTTCGAGCCTGAGGCAGAAAGGTCTAGAAGAGGGTGGAGAGGAAATGGGGCATCATCTGTCGCCACCACGGCCAGTCATGGTTGACATCGTGCCCCCAGAGGTCGATCCAGGCGGGGACCCCCTTCTCCTCGAGGATATTCTTGAGTTTGAGGGCGTCCACGACCAACGGCTCCTCCCACTCCCCCTGGCCGACCCCGACGATGATGCGGCTCTGCCGGTACTGGTCGATATACCAGGGATCGCTGAGGCCGGGCAGGAAGGCGAGCGGGGTGTGGAAATAAACCTGGTCATCCATATAGTCGCCGATAAAATAATCGAGCTGGAAGAGGCCGCTGATCGAAATCATCACGTCGCTCAGGTCCGGACGGCGGAAAAAATAATTGGCCGCATGATAGCCCCCCATGCTGCAGCCGGTCACCATCAGTTTGCCCTCCGCCTGATGGTGATAATAGATGAGGGGCAGCACCTCCTCGTTGATATAGCTCTCATACTCCTTGTGGCGGGCGACGCGCTGGGCGGGATGAACCCGCCGGTTGTTCCAGGACTGGTCGTCGACGCTGTCCACGGTGAAAAGCTTGATCTTGCCGGAGTCAATAAAGCCGGAGACCGCCTCGATCATGCCGAAATCCTCATATTCCCGGTGCGTGCCGCCCTGGCAGGGAAAGACCAGCACCGGTTTGCCGGCATGGCCGTAGACGTTGACCGACATGTTCTGGCCAAGCCGGCTGCTCCACCAGGTGTGATGTTCTATATGCACGTTCTTCTGGTTTCTCCCTTCACACCTGCGGTTCGAGAATAAAGGCTGCAATCGCCTCGATCTCTTCGACATCGGGCGAGCGGAAAAGGTAGCCATAATCCCCCATCGCCGCGCTGAAAAGGCCGGTTATGGTCTGGTGATGGACCAGCTGGTGGGGAAAACGGCGCAGGATCCCTTCATGGCTGTGGGCATAGCGTTTGCCGAATTTGCGGCCGGCGTAGCAGCAGTGGTATTTGCTCTTATAGTTGGCGGTGAAGCGGTTGTGAGTCACCACGTGCGCCCACTCGTGATAGATATCGATATCACAGGCATAGTTGAACATGTCCGTGGTCAGGCCGCCGGGGGGGCGCATGTTGACTTCGAGGGCGACGATGCGGCCCTCCTTGCCGGTGCGAAAAAATTCAAGATGGAAAAAGCGCTCGCGCAGGTCGTAGGCGCGCAGGACGCGGCGCCCGGCTTCCTCGAGGTCCGCCGGAATCTCGCGCAGGGAGTAGTAATAGACATCACCCGCCTCATTGACCGTCTCCATCACCCCGTTGCTATAGATGTGGCTGGTGTAAAAAACCGGCTCACCCTGCTGGTCGGTGAGTCCGTCGAAGGTGACGATGGTGCCTTGAATGAACTCCTCGATGAGATAATCGACCGGCGGTTTCTGTGCGAAAAAGCGGTCCAGCTCGGCATCGTTGTGGATTTTGTAGGTCCGCGAGGCCCCCACCCCAATGTCGGGCTTGGCCACCACCGGATAGCCGATGCGCTTGACCAGCCGGCGCGCCTCGGCCAGGCTGGCGGTCACCGCCCCCTCGGCATAGGGGACGCCGGCCCTGGCGTACATCTCCTTCATCAGCGACTTGCGCTTGATGTGGGCGATATTCGCGTTGTTGAGCCCGAAGATGTTGAAATCGCTGCGCAGGCGTGCCTCGGTCTCAAGCCAGTATTCGTTCTGGGAATCAAGGCGGTCCAGCTTGCCGTGACGGTGGGTGAACCAGCCCAGGCCGCGCAGGAGCTCATCATAATTGTGCATGTCCGAAACGTGATAATACTCCCCCAGGACCGCCTTGAGCTCGGGATGGAGATTCTCGTAGGGCTCGTCAGCGATGCCGAGGACGTTCACGCCAAGATGGTGGAGATGAACGCAAAACTGGTAATAATTGGGCGGAAAATGGGGAGAGAGAAAGACAAAATTCATCTTTGCTGGCCCTGCTTGACGGTTTCCAATCCATTCCGGATGCTTTTGATGCGGCGAGGGAACATTCCCGCATGACACAAGTAAAAAACACAGCATGCCGTGCCGGAAATTCCTCACAATCGGCGGATTGCCGGTATATTTTCATGTCAGAGGTTATGCGCAGCAATATTGGCATGGATCGCATTTCCCGCTGCCTGGCGGGAATGCCTCCCTCCACCCCTTTGTTACACCAATTAATCGGCCATCCCGGCCCGGACGCACTCCGCACCGCCGGCGGCCGACCTCGAATCAATCCGGAGGTTTCATCATGAAAAAAACAGCTCCCTTCATCCTTCTCGCCCTGCTCTTCGCCTTCACCGCCCTTCAGGCGCAGGTAACCTACGAGAGCGTCACCACCAGCGACGGCTTTATGGGCATGGGCGCCTCGGTCTCGACGGACAAGACCTTCATCCAGGGCGACGCCCGCCGCGAGGAGAGCCAGATCAAATTCACCGGCGGCATCATGAAACACATGAGCCCCAAGGGCAGCGAAATCGAGATCACCCGCCTCGATAAAGAGGTGATCTGGAAGATGAACGACAAGGACAAAAAGTACACCCAGATGACCTTCGCCGAGTTTAAAAAGATGATGGAAGAGGGGCTGCTCGATCAGCCGATGATGGGCAAACCGGATCAAAAACCGGAGAACAAGCCTGAGGGCGAGCCTGAATACGAATGGCAGACCCCGGTTGTCAAGGCCAGGGACCTCGGCGAAAAGAAGGAGCTCAACGGCTTCAGCTGCAAGCACTATCTGGTCACCGTCACCACTATCGGCAAGCAGGTCTCCACCGGCAAACTCGACACCCTCCTGCTCTCTGCGGACATGTGGAACAGCCTCAACGCCGCCAGTGCGATGAAGGCGGCCAACGACTTTGAGATGCGCCTGGCCAAGGCCCTCGGCCTGGATAAAATGGCGGAGGCAATGGGACCGATGATGGCCCAGTATGGCGAGCAGTTCAAAAAGCTGGCCGAGGAGATGAAAAAGGTCGAGGGCTACTCCGTTCTCACTGATATGACCCTCGCCATGACGACGCACAGCATGCCGAAGCCGTCTAAAGAGGAGCTCGAGGCCGCCCAGGCGGAGCCGGAGCCTGAGCCCGCCGATGTTACCGACGTCAAGGGTGCCTTTGGCAAGATGCTCGGCAAAAAGATCAAGGACGCAGCCAAGGCCAAGGCGGAAAAGGACAAGGCGGAGAAAGCCAAGGGGAATCCGAATCAGAAGGTGCTCTTCCACACCATCACCGAACTCAAGAGCATTACAGGCGGCACTCTGGCCGCCGACCTCTTTGAGGTCCCGGCG
>JAKQKF010000497.1 GCA_029560815.1 bacterium | reverse complement strand
CATCCTCTCGCCGGATATTTACATCAGCGATACCAAAGCCTACCTCAAGGTCCTCGAACTTTACAGCCGTCCGGATAATCCGCTCTTTGTTCCTGAAACGATCGGACACGGTGCGATCACCCGGTTTTTCTTTGCGGCCCTGGGAGAGGGCGCGATCGGTTACGCTCCCTTCGGCATGGACGACAGCGATATCCGTACCGGGCGCGATGGACGGCCCCTCTCCGCCGCTGAAAGATACGGCGACACGGCTCTCAACTATCGGCTGATCAAACCCATGGCGCGTGAAATTGCCAGGCTGAATTTTGCCGGCAAGGTGAAGACGGCCGTACAGCTGGCTGTGGATTCCACCTCCGGGCCCGGCAGCTCGTTCGACCGCGTCCACTATATTACGGACCAGTCGCTGCACTTCGATGGCTGGGATGCGGACATCGCCTTCGGCCGGTTCAACCGGCTGGCGCGCGTCATGAGCCAACCCGAGGGCCCGGACGGGCGCGTCCTGATCGCGGAACTGGGCAAGGGACACTATCTGATCGCCGGTTATCACTGCCGGGTCATGTTCCGGCTGGCCGGTGAGAACAAGGACCGGCCCTGGCAGTATCTTAAAGTCGAGGAGGGCCGATACAGCAATGGCGAGTTCAAGGCCGGCCGCATCCTCAACGGGGATCAGACCGACTGGGGACTGGTTTTCTCGACTCCCACCGTTTTGCGCGTTCAGCTCTATACGCGATAGCAGCAGCTGCCGCGTACTCCACTTCTCTGTCCGGAGGCTCTCACGGGGTACCGCGCAATCGGCCTCAGCATCACCATATTACACTGAAAATAAAGGAGATCCCATGATCATCGACCAGCTTGAAAACGCCGAACACTATTTCCACCTGCATCCGGCCTTCGCCCGGGCATTCGAGTTTCTGCGCAGACCGGATCTGGCGGAGCTGGCGCTGGCAAAACATTCCATCGACGGCGACCGCCTCTTTGCCATCCTCTCCAACGCCCCGGGCAAGGACAAGGCGGATGCGCTTCTCGAAGCCCATCGCAACTATATCGACATCCAGTATGTGATCGCCGGCTGCGATGAGATGGGCTACAAACCCCTCACCTCCTGCGGGCAAATCCACACGCCCTATGATGGTGGCAAGGATATCCTCTTTTTCGCGGATCCCCCGGAGAGCTGGATCAAGTTCCCGGCCGGT
>JAKQKF010000492.1 GCA_029560815.1 bacterium | reverse complement strand
CTGGTGCCCTATGACAAGATCATCCGCCATCTGCCGGTGCGCGATCTCGATCTGATCCCCTCGGGAACGGTGCCGCCCAATCCCGGCGAAGTGCTCAACAGCCAGAAAATGGCCGATCTGATCGAACGGCTGGAAAAAGAGTACGATTATGTGCTGGTGGACGCCCCGCCGGTGCTGAGCATCAGCGACGCCAAGGCGCTGTCGCGGATCATCGAGAACATGCTGCTGGTCTTCCGCTTCGCCCGGACCGAAAAGCACTATGTGCGCGAGGCGGTGGCCAATCTGCTCAACATCAAGGCCTCGATCATCGGCTTTGTCTTTAACGGCATCGAGGTCGGCAACGGCAAGGGCTATTACAAATATTATTACTATTCCGAGTACCGGGAAAAGTTCGATGCGCCCCGCGTCGACAAGGTGCAGGTGAACTGATGGCGGATAACTGCCGCTGGTATTCGATCGGAGATATTACGCTTCAGGTCGAGAGCGACCTGGCTTTTGCAGAGCATACCTTCAGCGACAAGCTTGAGCTCTTTCGCATAGCTTCACCCGGCCCGGATGTGGTGCAGATCCGGCATCATTTCGGACTGCCGGATATGGCCGGCTGGGATTTCAGCCGGGAGAAATACCGCAAGGAACCCTGGGCGATCTATCAGACGGATAGCGGGTGGATTTACCTGGGCATTCTGCCGCAGGGATTCGAGGAAAAGCTCTGGAAGGTGGTGGTGTTTAATCCGGACCATTCAGAGGCGGATATCTGGCATCCGGATGAGTCGGCGTTTATCCAGGGTGGTGCGACTTCGCTGACCCTGTTTCCTTCGGATCAGATTTTGGTGGCGCGGCTGCTGGCGGATCGTTTTGGGTGTTATCTGCACTCGGCCGGAGCGATTCTGGATGGCCGCGGCATGCTCTTTGTCGGCCACTCCGAGGCGGGCAAATCGACCACCACCAAAATGCTTATGGATGCCGGTATCGGGGCCGAAATTCTCTGCGACGACCGCAATATCGTGCGGCGCTTTGATGACGGCTGGAAGGTCTACGGTTCCTGGAGCCATGGCGATATTCCCGTGGTCTCTGCCGCCTCGGCGCCGCTGCGGGCGATCTGCTTCATTGAAAAGTCGGCTGAAAACAACCTGACTCCGCTGACCGACCGGCAGGAGATCACCCGGCGCTTGCTGGCCTGCGTGATCAAGCCGTTCGTCACCGTGGAATGGTGGGAAAAGACCATCGATGTGGTGGCGCAGCTGGCGGCGGAAGCCAGGTTTTATCTCATGCGTTTTGACAAGAGCGGAGCTATTGTTTCTGAAATAAACAGATTGAGTTCATAATTAATGCCGGTATTATTCCGGCGCAAACGAAGACGAATCCTTGGAGGAGGAGAGTCACATGAAAACGAATAAGACACAGTGGAACAAACCGGAACTGCTGGTGCTGACGCGGAGCAATCCGGAAGAGTCGGTATTGATCGGATGTAAAATGAAAGGCGGCACTGGCGGCCCCCAGAATTTGAAAGATGATTGTACTGTTAAAGATCCAGCAGGACAGGCTCCGTGTTACGCGCAAGAAAGAAGTTGATCTATTTTGAATGATATAATGCTTTTAAGAAAAGGTCGAATTTAACAGCGTTATTTCCGGTGCAGTAAACTTTCTCCCCAACGGGCTGATACAGGGATAAGTCATTATTCTTTCATTTATATTATTGCCGGAATTGACCGGTAGTGTTTATAACTAGTCCTTGGAATACCAAAGTCACTATGAAAACGAATAAAATGCGGTGGAGTAAACCCGAATTGCTGGTGCTGACGCGCAGCAAGCCGGAAGAAGTGGTACTGGCAGGATGCAAAATTCCTGGAACTACTGGTCCCAAGTGGAATGGTGCTTGTACAAACAACGGGGGAAATAATCCCTGCGAAATAATCCAGACATCCTGATAAATCTGGTCGTCAATTGCAGAACAGCTGTTTCTGTTTTGCAAATCAGGAGTATGCTGGACATTAGCCGAGTGATAAGCACTTGATATACTCCTACGTCAGGCAAAAGCGACTCCAGGAATTGAATTTACAGAACAATCCAAAGCTGCCGTTCGTTCAGCTCGATATCGAATTAACCGAACGCTGCGACAACGCCTGCATCCACTGCTACATCAACCTCCCTGAGGACGATGCCAGGGCGGCTGCGGCCGAGATGGATACCGCGTTCGTCAAGGATATCCTGCAGCAAGCCGCGGCGCTGGGTGCGCTGAATGTGCGTTTCACCGGCGGTGAGCCGCTGCTGCGCGCGGATTTCGCTGAACTCTATCTTTTCGCCCGCCGGCTGGGCCTGCGGGTGACGCTCTTTACCAACGCCCGGCGCATCACTCCGGAACTGGCGCAGCTCATGGGCCGCATCATCCCCGGCAAGCCGGTCGAGGTGACGGTGTACGGCATGCATCCGGAATCCTATGATGCCGTGGCCGCCCGGCGCGGAGCCTTTGCGGAATTCCAGCGCGGCGTCGATCTGCTGCTGGAATACAAAATCCCGTTCTTTGTCAAACAGGCGTTTCTGCCGCCCAATCGCCACGAGATCGATGAATTCGAAGCCTGGGCCGCGACTCTGCCCGGTATGCATACAAAGCCCGGCTATTCGATGAATTTCGATCTCCGCGCCCGGCGCGACCATCCGGTCAAAAACCGCTTTATTCAATCGCTGCGGCTCTCGCCGGAAGAGACGGTCGCCATGTTAAGGCGTCGTCCGGGCTATATCAAAGAAATGCGCCAGTTCTGCGCAAAATTCATGGGTCCGTCCGGCGACCGGCTTTTCGCCTGCGGCGCAGGCAAAGGGCTCACGGTTGATGCCTATGGCAAAGCGCAGATGTGTCTGCAGCTGCGCCACCCGGAGGTGGTCTATGATCTGCGCAGCGCCGGAAAGACGATAGGAGGGGAGTCCCCCCTGCGCTACGTCTTGAGCCAAGTTTTTCCTGAATGGCGCGAACGGCGGGCGGAGAATCAAGAGTATCTGCGCCGCTGCGCCGGCTGTTTCCTCAAGGGCCTGTGCGAGCAGTGCCCGGCCAAATCCTGGCAGGAGCATGGCACCCTCGATACGCCGGTGGAATACCTCTGCGAGGTCGCCCACGCCCAGGCGCGAGATCTCGGCCTGATCGGCGAGGAGGAAAATGCCTGGGAGGTGGAGGAATGGCGCGAGCGCGTCGCCCGTTTCGCAGCTTCCGGAACGGCGGTTGAAGAAAAAGCATCTGTTGAACGCATATAAGGAACAGTAATGGAATCAACGGTCACACTGAACAGCATCTGCACCCCTTCGGAAGACATCGTTGCGCGCGAGATCGAAGGCGAGCTGATCATCATCCCCCTGACTTCCGGCATCGGTGACATGGAGGATGAACTTTATACACTCAACGAGACCGGCAAGGCGATCTGGGGCCTTTTGGACGGCAACCGTTCTCTTGCGCAGATCGCCGGGGAACTGGGCGCACAATATGATGCGCCGGCCGCGGATATCGAGCGCGATGTGCTGGGCCTGATCTCCGAACTGGCGCTCAGGAAAATTGTCGTCACAAAGTAACCATGCGTGATCCGGCGCCGCAAACCCTGCCCAACCGCGGTTTTGCCGAGCTGATGACCGCAGTGCTGGACAAGGGCAAACCTTTCCGCTTTCAGGCCGCCGGCGCAAGCATGTCGCCTTTCATCCGCGGCGGGGATGTGATCACTATCGTACCGGTTCAGGAGCGCATTCATCTCGGCGAGGTGCTGGCGTTCCGGCAGCCGGAGAGTGACAGGCTGGCTGTGCACCGGGTCGTCGGTCGCGGCCGCAGGGGCTTTCTGGTCAAGGGCGACAACGGCTGCCACTGCGACGGCCGAGTGACCCGGGAGAAGATCATCGGCCGGGTCACCAGGGTCGAGCACTGCGGCCGGGAGGTGCGCATCGGTTTGGGGCTTGAGCGAATCCTCATCGCCGGGTTGTCGCGGCTCGGGCTGCTGCGCCCGCTTGTTATGCCGTTCCGCTGGCTGCTGCGGCCGGTTTATAAAAGGTTTTTTGCATGACCCATACTTCATCGATCGAGATTCAGGATTTCGCTCTTTGGCAAAAACTCGAGGCCAAACGCGCCCTCTTCAGCTTTGACCTGGACCTGACCGCCCGCTGCAACCTCAACTGCCGTCACTGTTATATCAATCTGCCGGCGGGCGACGAGGTGGCCCGGGCAAAAGAGCTGTCGCTGGAAGAAATTGCCCACATCGCCGATCAGGCGATCGAGCTGGGCGCCCTCTGGTGCCTGCTCACCGGCGGCGAACCGCTGCTGCGGCCCGATTTCCCCGAGGTCTATATGATGCTCAAGCGCAAAGGGCTGCTGATCTCACTCTTTACCAACGCGACCCTGATCCGGCCTGAGCATATAGAGCTGTTCAAAAAATATCCGCCGCGCGACATCGAGGTGACCATTTACGGCGCCTCGGCCGAAACCTATGAACGTGTCACCCGCCGGCCGGGCGCTTTTGCGCAGTTCGTCGCCGGGCTCGACGCCCTCTTCGCCGCCGGCATCAGGGTGCGCCTCAAGGCGATGGCCCTGCGTTCCAACCTTGAGGATATGGCGGCGATCGCAGCTTTCGGCCGCAGCCGGACCAAGGATTTCTACCGCTTTGATCCCCAGTTGCACCTGCGCTACGACCGCGATCCGGTGCGCAACGAGGAGATCAGGGCGGAACGGCTCACCCCCGCAGAGGTGACGGCCATGGAGAGGGCCGACGCTGAGCGCTTTGGCTCGTTGCTGAAGGGCTGCGATGAGCTGATCAACGAGGCTTTCACCCATGCCGGCTGCAACCACCTCTTTCACTGCGGGGCGGGCAACGGCAGCTGCAGCATCGGCTATGACGGCACCTTCCGCCTCTGCCAGTCGCTCTGGGCCCCGGGCACCACAGTCAATCTGCGCGAGGTGCCGCTGCGTCAGGCCTGGGAGGAGCTGGTGCCGCGCGTGCGCGGCATGCGCTCACAGGATGCGCAGTTTCTGGCCAGCTGCCGCAGGTGCCCGATTGTCAACCTCTGCCTCTTTTGCCCGGCCCACGCCTGGCTCGAGACCGGACGCATGGACGGAGAGACGCCCTTTTTCTGCCAGGTCGCCCATGCCCGCGCGGCGGCCATACAGAACGCCAATCCTGGCGCCAGCCCCGCTCTCGTTCCCACCTTTTAAAGTGGGAGCGTATCACGCAATAATTGGCGAATATTAAATTTATTTGTTGCTTTTTTGTACATTATTAATTAATATTAGTTAATAGGGGACGTGTGGGGAGGAGTATCTCTTTTATACGGTTATACTGCCTTTGTTCCGCATCCATTGCTCGCCAACCTGACCGTCCAACACCCCTTTTAACTCTGCTCTGCACCGTATCAGCAACTTTGCCGGGACATCGATGACGATTCGACGCACCCTTGCCCTGTTCTTTTTCATCGCCAGCGCGCTCCTTCAGGCCCAAACGGATGAGTACGAGGCCCTTTACGGGCGCCTGGCCTATCACGGTTTCGAGAACCTGCGCATCGGCGCGGCCGCCGACAGCGGTCTGGCCATCGCTTTCGAGAACCGCGTCTACCGCCATGATCTCAAGGCGGCCGGCGAGATCCTCGCCATCGCCAGC
>JAKQKF010000490.1 GCA_029560815.1 bacterium | reverse complement strand
CCAGCGATCGGGATGTTTGGCCGGATCATAATTGACATTGCGGTCGCTCGCCGCCCACTCGGGGGCCCAGTAATCAGGCGAGTGCCAGTCGGGTTTGGAGAAATAGGCCCCGATCATAAAGTCCGCTTTGCGGAAAGTCTCAAAGATAATGCGGGTGACGTCGGCGCGGGGATCGCGCGCGAAGGGACAGGAGGGATCGGTGATCTTGTAGGAGGTGCCGGGGCTGTCGAACATGCAAAAGCCGTCATGATGCTTGGTGGTAAAAACCACGTAGCGCATCCCGGCGGCTTGCGCTGCGGCCGCCCACTTTTCGGGACGAAAGCGCTGCGGATTGAAGCTGGTCGGCAGCTTTTCATAGGCCGCGACATAGTCGTTATAATCGGCGCCGCCGCGGCTGCACCAGGGCTCATCCTCAGAGCAGATCGACCAGGACTCCACCACCCCCCACTGGCTGTATGGCCCCCAGTGCATCATCAGACCGAATTTGCGTTCCTGCCACTCCTCCAGAGTCTGCCGGACGGCCGCGGGCAGCTCCTCTCCGCGCAGCGAGAGAGCGAGAAGCAGGGGCAGCAGCGCAAGTGCGATCTTGAGCAGGGAACCGGCGGGCAGCGAGATGGCGGCGGACATGGTCATCCTCGGGCGTACGTGTTCGTCCTTATTATATAATAGTAACAAGAAAATCGGACATTTGCCACAAAATAATCAGCTTCCGGCGGCATGCTCACCGCAGAGTAAACCCGCCCAGGCACAGGCGCTGCCGGGCCATGCGGTCGTGCATCGCTGGGCCATCGTCTCCTGTTCAGGCGGGGGATGATCAGCGTTTTTGCCCGGCGTCACCTGGCTGGTATTTTAAAAGGGCCTCTCGCCCTCCACATTGCCGGCGGGGTCGTAGTTGCAGACCACGATGAGCTGGCCGTTGTGAAGGGCCTTGCCGCATCCGACTGCCCTGGACTCCCGCCAGACCACCTGGGTATAGTGTCCCGCCGCCGCGACATTGGCCTCGCTGATGGGCCCACCATTGTAATGGTTTTTCTCCTCGATCCAGGCTTGCACAGCCCGGTCCAACCCGTAATAAGCCGCCGTTCCCATATAGAGATTCTCGCCATGGAGCTGTTTCCAGCGGCCGCTCTCCGGGCGGTGTTCAAAACCGGAAGAGGAGGCGAGGTGGTCGGCCCACTCCTGGGCGTAGCGCGCCAGATCTTCCGACCAGGTCAGGGGCGCAGTGCCCACGGAAGCCCGTGCCCGGTTGTGCAGGGCAAGGATGAGGCGGGCCTCCTCGCTGGTGAGGGCGGATCCGCTCCCCTTTCCCGCCGGCGGGACAGCGGCAGGAGCAGCACTTTCATTCGACGCCATCCCGGCAGCTGTCTCTCCGGCTTGCCCGGAGTTTTTCTGGAATTCCCTGTTCAGGATCACCAACAACGCAAGCAGTACAGCTGCAGCAATAATTTTCTTCATGATCTTCTCATTAAAGCAAACAAGTTTAAAGCAGGATCCTGTTCGTTGAATATTAAATGATACTCTTTTAAAGCTTACTACGCAATAATTTTGTTGCTGGATCGCACCTCTCCGTGCTTGATCAAGCCGCCCGCCAAATCCATTGACTTTCGTTCGCTGAATTCCTATTATTATGAAAGTATTTATTGAATTCGATGCTGGCCCCCCTGAATGAGAACCCCTCGACTGATCAAAAGGAGTGATATCATGAAGCGGATCATCATCCT
>JAKQKF010000469.1 GCA_029560815.1 bacterium | reverse complement strand
GATGACGATGTAGCGGTATCCGGCCGCCTGCATGCCGCTGGCCACCATGGCATCGGCAGCCGCGCGGATGACCTCTTCGTTGACCTCGCAGCCGATCTTGTTCCAGCTGTTCCAGCCCATCGGCGGAGTCAGGGCCAGGCCGTCAAATTTCTGAGCGTGGAGTGAAACGGAGAAAAACAGGGCGATAAGGAGCAGGGTTCGGCGCATGATGCTTTCCTTCGACAGGATGAGATGCTGCTGTGGATTATGGAATAATGTAGCTAATTTAGGCGCCCGAGTCAACCGCTCTTTTGCCGCTGCAGGCAGGAGTATATCTACCAGCGCACACCGGCGCCCGGCGCGGGCTGGCAGCTTCGGGTTTGAACCTCTGCAGAGCCTTGCCAGGAATTGGAACTCCCGGAGCCAGGCGGCCGCCTTCGGGGTTGAACAACATGCCTGCAGCCTGCTTCATCAGAGCCGGGATCCCGACTTGAAGATCCAGAAGTGGTGAAATTCTTTTTTTCACAAAAGATCTGCTCTATTTGAACGAATCAAGTCCCGGAATGAATTCAGATAAAAAAAGTCCATTTTCTGCTTGCGTTATATTTCATTTTATGTTATACTAAACTATCAATGCTACAGGCCTAAACATCGGCAGCCAACTTGTAGAGTGAAAGCATGATCTCCCGCCGCAAAGGGGATATTTACATGCCTTCTCTTCTCTCCCCGGGGATTTGTGATCCTGTCAGCCGGGCAGGCGGCTCAGTTCCGGCATCACGGATAACCAGACATTACTTTTTGGCATGACTGACCCGCAGGGCAGCCATCATCCCCCTCATTCCACCGACCCCCCTAAGGTGGTTCGAGAGATGGCTGCCTTTTTTATTTGCGCCAGGCATCAGGGCTGCGGGCAGCCATTCGGGACGCGCCTGCAGGGGGATTCCCGGCCGGGCGCGGCCGTGAGTGCTGCTTGCGGAGCGGGATTCTCCCATCCGGGTCGATTATTAGGTATTGCTAAAATGGCGAGAATTTGCTAATTTATACCGCACATCCGGAGTGCGGCTTTCGCCCTCCGGACTTTTGCAAACCTGGTGGCGATATAAAACAGTCCCTTGCCCCTATAGCTCAGCTGGATAGAGCAGCGGTTTCCTAAACCGTTGGTCGCAGGTTCAAATCCTGCTAGGGGTACTGAAAAAAAGCCCTCAACAGAGTCTCTGTTGAGGGCTTTTTATTAACAGAATCGGGGGTCAACGCAAAAGGAGGAGCTTGATGCTTTCTCTCCGCTCGCCACTGACCATGAGGGCGATATAGACCCCTGCCGGACAGATCCTGCCGTTATCATCACGGCTGTCCCAGCTGACCTGATGCACCCCCGCACCGGCCATGCCTGCCAATAGTGTTCTGACCCTTTGCCCGCGGATATTATAGAGATGAATTTCGGTATGGGCGGGGCGCTCGAGCGAGTAGGTGATGGTGGTCACGGGATTGAAGGGATTTGGATAATTCTGACGCATGCTGAAGACGGCGGGAGGGGCAGGAGCTTCGTATTTCACCTCTGTCGTCGGCTGAATGCTGCTGAAGAACTCACTGGATTCGGTGCCGGCGAAGAGATACCCTTTGGCGTTGATGGCGAGTGCCGTAATGTGCGGATTCGTCAGACCGCTGTTGAGAAGAGTCCAGCTCTCGCCCGAGTCGACCGAATGGATGACCCCGGCGTCGGTCCCCGCGAACAGTGCCCCTGCACCGTTGACTGCCAGGGAGCGGATGGCCCGCGTCGTCAAGCCGGTGTTAAGCGGCAGCCAGTTTTCGCCGTTATCGGTGGAGCGGAAGAGGCCATTCTCCAGCGTGCCCGCGTAGATGGTTCCGTTGTGATCGATGACCAGGCTTCTGACGCGCGATGCGACATTAAAGCCGGTGTTGACGGGGCTCCAGGTGGCGCCGTTGTCCCTCGATCGAAAGAGGCCGTTCGACCACGAACCCGCAAAGAGATCCCCGGCGGCCGAGACGGCCAGAGCGCTGATGTTTGAGGCGGTCAGGCCCCGGTTCATCAACTTCCAGGTGCTTCCATAGTCGGTCGAGCGGAAAACCGCACCGTTCCAGGTCCCCGAGAAGATTTGATCCTGTGCGTTGACGGCCAGGGTACTGATATTGAGGGCGGCGAATTCGTTATGGATGGCCACCCAGTTTTCCCCCTGGTTGGTGGAGCGGAAGGTGCCGCTCATGACGCTGCCCGCAAAGATCGGGCCGGCCGAACTCACCGCCAGGGCACTGATATTGAGATCGGTGAGCCCCTGATTGACCGGAACCCAGCTGCTGCCATAGTCGGTGGAGCGGAAGATGCCGCTGCGCTCACTCCCGGCGAAAATCGCGCCGTCCGGGCTGACCGCAAGGGGGGAGATGGGGCCGATGGAAAGGCTGTCGGTCTTCTGCCAGAAATCAGCGGTGATCAGGATGTACTCGGCGGTGAACCGGATCGTGTCGCCGGCTGTCAGCCGCAGCTGCCCCTCCGGAGGGGCAATGTAGTTCATCACCTGCCCAAAGGTGATCGTATAGAGGCCCGACGGGGCCGACTGGAAG
>JAKQKF010000457.1 GCA_029560815.1 bacterium | reverse complement strand
ATTGCCACCGGCGCCCGCGCCCGTGCCATCCCGGGCGTTGCTTTTGACGGCGAACGTATCATCAGCAGCCGTGAGGCCATGGTGCTCGAGGAGCGCCCCGCCAGTCTGATCATCATCGGCGCCGGCGCCATCGGCGTCGAGTTCGCCTATTTCTTCGCCTCACTGGGGACAAAGGTCACGCTGGTCGAAATGCTGCCCCATATCCTGCCTATCGAAGACGCGGAGGCCGTTCAGGTCGTTGAAAAGGCCTTTAAAAAGATGGGCATCGAAATGCTCACCAGCACCAGAGTGGAAAAAGTCGAAAAAAGCGGCAAGGGAGTCAAAATCCACACCTCCGGCAAGGAGGAGAACCGGGTTCTTGAAGGGGAGAAGGCCCTGGTCGCCATCGGTGTGCAGGGTAATGTCGAAAACCTCGGCCTGGAAGAACTCGGCGTCAAGATCGAAAAAAGCCATATTGTGGTCGACAAAAAGAGCTATCGCACCGCCGTGAACGGCATCTACGCCATCGGCGATGTCATTGGGCCGCCCTGGCTCGCCCATGTCGCCTCGGCGGAGGGCATCGCAGCTGTTGAAGGCATCGCCGGCCATCCCATCGTGCCGGTGGATTACGATAACGTGCCCGGCTGCACCTACTGCCAGCCGCAGGTGGCCAGCGTCGGCCTCACGGAGGAAAAAGCGCGGGAGAAGGGGCTGGAAATCAAGGTCGGGCGCTTTCCCATCCGCGCCAACGGCAAATCGATGGCCATGGGCGAGACCGAAGGATTCGCCAAACTTATCTTCGATGCCCGCTACGGGGAACTGGTCGGTGCCCATATCGTCGGCGCCGAGGCCACCGAGCTGCTCGCTGAACTGAACCTGGGCAAAACCCTTGAGACCACGGCGGACGAAATCATGCATACCATGCACGCGCATCCGACCATTTCGGAAATTATCAAGGAGGCCGCCGAAGAGGCCTATGGTCACGCCATCCACATCTAAATAACGGTCACTTTTCTCCGGCAGGCCTCTCACCCGGAGGCCGCCAGAACACCATTCGCACATTAAAGGGAAGCTTAGTCTGTGAGCAAAGGCCTTTCTCTTCCAAGACCGGATCTCCTGAAATGCTACCGAATGATGCTCACCAGCCGCACGCTGGATGAGAAGATGCTCATCCTGCTCCGGCAGGGGAAGAGCTTTTTCCATATTGGCGCCGCCGGCCATGAGGCCGCCCAGATCGGAGCCGGTCTGGCTTTGACCCCGGGGCTCGACTGGGCCTTTCCCTACTACCGCGACCTCGCTTTCATGCTCGCCTGGGGGACCACACCCAAAGAAATAATGCTCAATTTTCTCGCCAAAGCCGATGATCCCTCTTCCGCCGGCCGGCAGATGCCCCAGCACTATGGCCATAAATCCCTTCGCATCGTTTCACAATCCAGCCCAACCGGCACCCAGTTTCTCCAGGCGGCTGGCGTCGCAATGGGCGCCCGTAAAACGGGCGCCGCCGAGGTGGTCTATGTCTCCTCCGGCGAAGGCACAACCAGCCAGGGCGACTTTTATGAAGCCCTCAACTGGGCAACCCGCGATAAATTGCCGGTGCTCTTTTTCATTCAGGACAATGCTTATGCCATCTCCGTGCCGCGCGCCCAGCAGGGAGCGGGCAGTTCCGTCTATGAGATGGCCATGGGCTATAAAAGCATGCACCGCCATGAGGTGAACGGTCTGGACCTGCTCGAGGTCAACAAGACCGTCCGCCACTGCGCCGAACTTGCCCGCAGCGGCATGGGCCCCAGCCTCATCGTCGCCCACACGATCCGTCTTTTCTCCCATTCTTCCTCGGACGACCAGCGGAAATATCGCGCACAAGAAGATCTCATGGAAGACGAGGCCGCGGATCCGCTTAAAAGTCTCGCAGCAATGCTGCTCACCCGCAAGATCGCCACACCGGAGCAGCTGGCAGAGTTGCAGCAGGCGGTCAAGGAAGAGGTTGATGAGGCGGCAGAGTCTGCGGATATAGCAGCTGAACCAGATCCAGATACAATTTTCGAGCACCTCTTCGCCGTGCCGGTTTCATCCGACAGAGACAATCGGCCGCCAGTGGAAGGCCCCCCGGTTGTGATGGTCGATGCCCTGAATCACGCCCTGGCTGAAGAGTTGGCCGCTGACGAGCGGATGATCGTATACGGGCAGGATGTCGCCGACTCTAAAGGCGGTGTTTTCACTGTCACCAAAGGACTTTCCACCCGCTTCGGCTCAAGCCGGGTCTTTAACTCGCCGCTGGCGGAATCAAGCATTATCGGCACAGCGATCGGCCTCGCCCTCTATGGCCTCAAGCCGGTCGTGGAAATCCAGTTCGGCGACTATATCTGGACTGCCATGATGCAGATTCGCAATGAAGTGGCCACCATGCGCTGGCGCTCGGCCGGCGCCTTTTCATGCCCGATGGTCATTCGCGTGCCGGTCGGCGGCTATATCCATGGCGGACTCTGCCACAGCCAGAACATCGAGGGCTTTTTCGCCCACCTGCCAGGGCTCTATATCTGCTATCCCAGCAATGCAGCGGATGCCAAAGGACTGCTCAAGGAGGCCATCCACCAGCAGGATCCCGTCCTTTTTCTGGAGCACAAGGGACTCTACCGTCAGAGTTACGCCATGTCGCCCGAACCGGGCCCCGAATTCAGGCTTCCATTCGGTGCCGCCAGAGTCGTCAGAGAGGGAAGCCACCTCACCCTGATCACCTGGGGCATGCTGATGCACAAGTGCCTTCAGGCAGCCCAAAGTCTCGCCGTCGATGGAATCGAAGCCGAAATCATCGACCTGCGCACCATCAACCCCCTCGATATGGCTGCGATCATCCAGTCAGTCACCAAAACCGGCCGCGTTTTGGTGGCCCACGAGGATACTCTTACGGCCGGATTCGGGGCGGAAATCGCCGCCCGTATCGCCGATACCGCTTTCGAACACCTCGATGCCCCAGTGAGGCGCCTGGCCGCGCTCGATTCCCCGGTTCCATACAACAGCGGACTCGAGGCGGTCATGCTTCCCCAGACGGAGGAGATCATTAAAACAGCACGAGAATTGGTCGCTTATTAAGGAAAGGAAGTTATATGTCCGCATCAGATGTGGATATATCGCCGGAGATTAAAGTTAAACTTTATACTATGATGGTCAAAACCCGTCTGACCGAGGAGCGCATCATCGCCCTCTATCGGCAGGGGCGCATCGTCGGTGGTGTCTATACCGGTCGCGGCGTCGAGGCCACGACAGTGGGATCCGCTCTCGCTCTCGAGGAAGAGGACTGGCTCTTCCCGATCCACCGTGATCTGGGCGCTCATCTGGCCAAAGGGCAGAGCGTGCTTAATATCCTCCTGCAATATCTCGGCCGCGGCAACGGTCTCTCGCGTGGCAAAGACAGCGGCATCCACTGCAGTGATACGCGCCTTAATATCGTCGGTAACGTGAGCCATCTCGGCCACATGATACCGGTAGCTGTCGGCACGGCCATCGGCATGCGCATGATGGGCAAAAAGGTGGTCACCCTCAACTACATCGGTGAGGGCGGATCCAACATCGGCGATTTCCATGAGGGGCTGAACTTTGCCGCCGTGCAAAAGGCTCCCTTTGTTCTCATCATAGAAAACAATCACTACGCCTATTCGACTCCTACACACAAGGGCTTTTCCGCGAAGTATCTCTCCGACCGGGCCATTGGCTACGGCATTCCCGGTCATCATGTGGACGGCACTGACGCCCTGCAAGTCTACAAGGTCGTGAAAGAGGCGGTCGAACGTGCCCGATCCGGGGAAGGGCCGAGCCTGATCGAATGCCTCAGCTTTCGCATGGTCGGCCATTCCGCTCATGATGACGGTTTTTATGTCGATAAACAGCGCATGAAAGAATACGAGAAAAAGGACCCCATCCTGCGCCTGGAGCATCAGCTGCAGCGCGAGGGGACGCTCGACGACACCCTGATCGCTTCCATCAGGAACGAACTGGAACAAGAGATCGAACAAGCCACCCAGGTTGCGCTCGACAGCCCGCTTCCCGAGGCTGAGTGGGCAACCGAGGGCCTTTTCGCTGAATAAATCGAAGGAACCCCATATGGCCGAAACCACCTATCTGCAAGCCATCACAGATGCCATGCGCGAAGAGCTGCAACGCGATCCCCGCGTTTTTCTGCTTGGCGAGGATATCGGCATCTACGGCGGCGCTTTTAAAGTGACCAAGGGATTGATCGATCAATTCGGCGAGGAGCGGGTGATGGATACCCCGATCTCAGAGGCCGCCATCATCGGCGTGGCCGTGGGCGCCGCTCTCGCTGGCATGCGACCGATCGCGGAGATGCAGTTCGCCGATTTCATCACCTCGGGTTTCAGTCAGCTGGTCACTAATGCCGCCACACTTCATTACCGCTACGGCACGGCTGTCCCGATGGTGGTTCGCGCTCCCTCGGGCGGAGGCATTCACGGCGGCGCCTTTCACTCCAAAAATCCCGAAGCCTGGTTCGTCCATCAGCCCGGACTCAAGGTCGTCGCTCCCGCCACCGCGCGGGACGCCAAGGGGCTCCTGAAGAGCGCGGTGCGCGACGACAATCCGGTTCTCTTTTTTGAAAACAAGTTCCTTTATCGCCGCATCAAGGATGAGATCGATTCCGCCGAAGAGCTCCTCGTGCCCCTGGGCAGGGCCCACATCGCCCGTGCCGGCGGTGATGTCTCGATCATCACTTATGGCTCGATGGTGCATGCCGCGCAGGAGGCGGCTGACAAACTTGCAGCCGAGGAGGGGATAGAAGCGGAGATCATCGACCTGCGTTCTCTCCAGCCTCTTGACAAGGAAGCTATTTTCGCGGCGGTCAGGCGCACCAACCGGGTCGTCATCGTTCACGAAGCCAACCTCACCGGCGGCATCGGCGGAGAGATCGCCGCTTTGATCTCGGAACATGCCTTTGAAGCGCTCGATGCCCCTATCAAGCGGGTGGCCGGACTCGATACCCCGACCCCCTATGCCCCGGTGATGGAGGAGTTCTGGCGGCCCAATGCCGACAAAATCGCCCGGGCGGTTCAGGAGGTCATCCGTTTTTAATCGTCAGGAGTGCCATTATGACTAAAGTCGACCATGAAAAGCTGCTTTCCATGCGGGAAATCCTTCTCACCGCCATCAAGCGCGAGGAGGAGGCCTACACCTTTTACATCAGCGCCCGTCAATGCGCGCGTACGGCCACCGAGGAAGAGATGTTCACACGGCTCGCCGCCCAGGAGATGCAGCACAAACGGGCCCTCGAGATCCAGCTGGAGGAGATCGACAGTCAGCTTGAGATCGACCGCGCCCTCTCGTACGACATCTAAAACGACTCCATTGAAAGGTTGAAATATGCACGTCGAAATGATCATGCCCCAGATGGGGGAGAGCATCGTGGAAGGGACCATCGTCAAGTGGCGTAAACGTGTCGGCGAGGTGGTGCAGAAGGATGAAATGATCCTGGATATCAGCACCGACAAGGTCGATTCGGAGATTCCCTCACCAGTGAGCGGCATTCTGGCCGAAATTCTCGCTGAAGAGGGTAAAACCGTCGCCGTCAAGAGCCCGATCGCCCGCATCGCCGTGGGCGAGACCGCGCAGGCGGAAACGTCCGCCACGCTAACCTCCACTGCGCCTCAGCCACCTCTCCTTGAACCGGAGCCGACATTTTCGCCCTCTTCAGCGCCTGAAGTCGGCCGGATGGACTCCGCCGACTCCGCCGGCCTTGCGTCGGGGGAGAAGCGCTTCCTCTCGCCGGTGGTTAAAAAAATCGTGCGGGAATTCGGCCTTTCCGATGCCGACCTGAGCAAGATCAGGGGCCGGGGCGAAAACCAGCGCATCACCAAACAGGATATCATGGATTACCTCTCCAGCAAAGGAGTCGACACCCGCATGGAAGAGGTCCAGCCCCCTGCACAGACCGCCACAGTTACGCCCCTGCCGCCTCTTCCCGCCGCTCAGCCGCTCCCCCAGCCACCGGCGATGACGAGCGGAGCACCTGCTGGTGCTTCGCCTGCAACCGATCAGGAGATCGTGCCGATGGATCATGTGCGCAAGCGCATCGCCGAACACATGATCATGAGCAAACAGACCTCTGCCCATGTCACCTCGGTTGCCGAGGTCGATGTGACGACTCTGGTCCACTACCGCGAGAGCGTGAAGCGCTCCTTTGAGGCTCGCGAGGGTTTTCCCCTCACCTACACCGCCTTTTTCATTGAAGCGGCCGCCCGCGCCATCAAAGAGTTCCCCCTCATCAACGCCTCGCTCGATCAGGAACGGATTATCCTCAAGAAATCGATCCATATCGGCATTGCGGTCGGTCTGGAGAAGAAGCTGATTGTGCCGGTCATTCGCAACGCCGACCGGCTCAACCTCGCCGGACTCGCCCGTGCCCTCAATGACCTGGCGACAAGGGCGCGCAACCGCCAGCTCAAGCCGGATGAAGTGCAAGGCGGAACCTTTTCCATCACTAATATCGGCACCTTTGGCAACCTCTGGGGCACCCCGATCATCAACCAGCCCCAGGTCGCCATACTGGGCACGGGTGCAATTAAAAAACGCCCCGTCGTCATCAACGACGCCATCGCCATCCGCTCGATGATGTACCTCAGCCTCACCTATGACCACCGTCTTATCGACGGGCTCTATGGCGGCAGGTTTTTGCAAAAGATCGTCCAGCTGCTCGAAAACTATAAATTCGATTGACCAGGAAGAAAGGCAGGATCACTTTGCAGGTGCTCGACGAAATTCCCCTGCTCGATCACGGTTTCGTCCGGCTCATGGACTTTATGGGCGGCGATCAGGCAGTGGTCCAGGCGGCCCGGGTCTCTTTCGGCAAAGGCGCCGCCGATCCCGAACGCGACCACAAACTTCTCGATTTTCTCCTGGCCAACCGTCATGAGACCCCCTTTGAGCATTCGGTCTTTAAATTCCATATCAAATGCCCCATCTTTGTCGCCCGGCAGTGGTTTCGTCACCGCATCGCCAGCTACAACGAGATCTCCGGCCGGTACGCAACCATGCAGGAGGAGTTTTGCCTTCCCGATCACCTGCGCACACAAAAGACGCGCAACTACCGCTATGACCTGCTCGCGGAGACCGACAACGAGGAGCTGCGCGCCAGGATGGCTTCATTTTACCAGAGCGCTTATGAACTTTACCAGCAGCTGCTCGACCGCGGCGTCGCCAAGGAGCATGCCCGAATCGTTCTGCCCCTCTCTCTATATACCCAGTTTTACTGGACGATCAACGCCCGTTCACTGATGAATTTTCTCTCCCTGCGCACGGACGAACACGCCCAATACGAAATCCGCCTTTATGCCGAGGCTATCGCCGGCATTTTTGCGGAAAAAATGCCCTGGACGAGCGAGGCCTTTAAAAAGTACGGTCTTGTTGCCGCCAAAGGCAGCGAGTGATGCCGTGAAAGAGCTTTTAGCCCCGGCGCAGGTGGCGATTCCCTTGGTTTCCGTCCGATAATAGTATTGCCCGTCGAAGAATATTTTTGTATATTATACGATGCCATCAGAAAATGAAACCAGAAGGCCCCACTGGCTTAAAGTCGACCTCACCGGCATGGGCGCCTTTTACACCGTCAAACAGCTGGTCAACGGCCAGAATCTGCATACGGTCTGCCAGAGCGCCCGCTGTCCCAATATCGGCGAGTGCTGGGCACGAAAAACGGCCACTTTTATGATTCTCGGCGACCGCTGTTCGCGCAATTGCACTTTCTGCGCCATTTCGCATGCTGCGCCCGAAGCAGTCGATGCCGATGAACCACGCCGTGTCGGCGAAGCGGTTAAATCCCTGGCCTTGCGCTATGCCGTGATCACTTCGGTCACCCGTGACGATCTTCCGGATGGCGGTGCAGTGCACTTTGCGCAAACCATCGCAGCCATACGCAGCAGCTCCCCCGGCTGCAGAGTCGAAGTACTCATCCCCGATTTCGCCGGCTCACCCCAGGCCCTCCTGACCCTTCTTGAAGCGGCGCCTGATGTGCTTAATCACAATCTCGAGACGGTCGAGGAACTCTATCCTCGAGTCAGGCCGCAGGCCGATTACCATCGCTCCCTCAAACTCCTTGAAAATGCGCGCCGTTATGGTGCCATAACAAAATCGGGGCTGATGCTCGGGGTGGGGGAGAGCCGTGAACAACTGTTGAAAACCCTGACAGATCTGCGCAGCATCGACTGCCAGATTGTCACCCTTGGGCAATACCTGCCCCCCTCGCGCCACCACCTGCCAGTCGTACGCTTCGTCGAGCCCGGCGAATTTGACGAACTGCGCCGGATCGGCCTCGCGATGGGATTCCCGCATATCGAGTCCGGCCCGCTCGTTCGCAGCTCCTACCACGCCGAACAGGCTGCGGACTCTGCTAACAGAGGGCAATAATATGGCTATTCTCCCTGTCATCAAGTATGGACATCCGACCCTTCGCAAAAGGGCGGAGACCGTACAAAACCATGAATTATCCGACGCCTTCCTCGAGGATATGATCGAAACTATGGCGGCCCTCGATGGAGTCGGCCTCGCAGCTACCCAGGTCAATGTCGACAAGCGCATGCTGGTCGCCAAGGATATCGATCACAAAAAGCTTCATCTCCTCATCAACCCCGAGATCGTGGCCTACAGTGAAAAAAAGGAGATCGATATTGAGGGCTGTCTCAGCCTGCCCGGTCTGCAGGCCGAGGTGCCGCGCCATATCAAAATAATCGTCAAGGCCCAGACACCACAGGGAGAAGCCGTCGAGATCACCGCAAAAGGCCACTTCGCCCGGGTTCTCCAGCATGAGATTGATCATCTCAACGGCATCCTCTACATCGACCGCGCTGAGCAGGGCAGCCTGGTCTGGGTTATTGAAAATGACACAAATGACTATTCGACCAGGGATGCTTCCCTGCCTGAAATCCAGCACCACTACCTGAAGCAGTACCATGCCGGTTTGCAGGAGCTGCGTTTCGAGCCGGTAACTGAAATTGCTTGACAATCTCCACATTATTTTGTACGTTGCCGCACCCTTCCAGCAAGCATGTTGAGACGCGCCGGGAGTGGAAAAATCGACTTTTTCAACCACACATTATCATTTAGCAGGAGCGAGAATGGGGCTTAAGGAGAGAGCTTTCATCGGTCTTGATCTTGGAGGTACGTTCCTAAAATATGCTCTTGGCAAGGGGGATGGTACAATCCTGCGCAGCGGCAAGCTGCCAAGCAACGGAAGCCAGTCGGCTGACGCCATTTTCAGCGTGATGTTCCGGGCCATCGCCGAGCTGCTCGAGGCTGCTGAAAAGGAGGGGGTGGAGGTCGCCGCCATCGGGGTCGGCAGCCCCGGCGCGATCGATTTCACCACCGGACGTGTGCTCGGCAACACGCCCAATCTGCCCGCCTGGACCAATGCCGATATCCGCGGCCGCCTCCAGGAAAAATTCGCCATCCCCGTCTATGCGGACAATGATGCCAATATCGCCATTCTTGCCGAAGCCCGCTTCGGCGCGGCCAAAGGTTGTCCCAATGTCGTCGGCCTCACGCTGGGGACGGGCATCGGCGGCGGTGTCGTTATTGATGACCGGCTTTTCCGCGGAGCAGGCTTTTCCGGCGCCGAACTTGGCCATATGACCATCAATTTTGATGGCCCGCTGTGCGGCTGCGGTAGCGTGGGCTGTGTCGAAGCCTATGCCTCCGCCCCCGCCATGGTCAAGAATTACCGCGAGAAACTCTCCGCCCGCCACATGCCGGTTCCGGAACGGCTGAATACCGAACTGATCTTCGCCAACGCCCGCAGCGGTGAAGAGGAGGCCCGGCAGACGATCGATGAGGTCTGCTTCTACCTTGGTGTCGCGATCGGCAATATCATCAATATCTTCAATCCCGAGATCGTCGTCATTGGCGGCGGTGTTGCGGATGCCGGCGACGAATTTATCGCCCGCATCTGGCAGAACGTCGATGGCCACGTTCTGACGGCTGCTCAGCACGGCGCCCGCCTGGTGCGGGCAGAGTTGGGCAACAGCGCCGGAGTCGTCGGAGCGATCGCCCTCGCCGCTGACAGCTATAAAGCCTGGCACGAGTGAGATGCCGAGCCTCCCGGAATCAACACCGGGGGGCTTTTTTATTGATCCACCATCCTCACGGAATGATTCTGAGAATGGTGCAGAAAGAAAAAGGAGAAGTTCCATGATGCGGAACCTGCCCGAACGGATGGCGCTTGCCAATCTGCCGACACCGATCGAACATCTGGAACGCTTGAGCACCGACCTCGGCGGTCCGGAGATCTGGGTCAAGCGGGATGACCTGACTGGGATGGATTTGAGCGGCAACAAGATCCGAAAACTGGAATATGTCGCCCGGGCAGCGCTGCAGCAGGGGGCGAATGTGCTCATCACCTGCGGAGCCGTCCAGTCCAACCACGCCCGCGCCACCGTTATCGTCGCGACCCGGTTGGGTATGAAGGCTCATCTTGTGCTGCGCGGCGACAAACCCGCCGCCGTGAGCGGCAATTACTTTCTTGACCGGCTCTACGGCGCTGAATGCTCCTTCATCACCCCTGAACAGTACCGCGACCAGCGGCAGCAGATCATGCAGGAACTGGCCGATGGCTACACCCGCGCCGGCCGTCGTCCCTTTGTCATTCCTGAAGGAGCATCAGACGGCCTCGGGGCCTTTGGATATGCCCATGCCGTAGCAGAAATCCGCGAACAGGAAAAAACGATGGGAGTCCATTTCGATGCCATCGTCTGCGCCGTAGGTTCGGGCGGAACCCTGGCCGGATTGATCCTCGGCAAGGAGATCGAGGGGTGGGAGGCGCAGGTCATCGGCATCAATATCTGTGACGACGCCGCCTACTTTACCCGCCGCGTCGAGGAGATCCTCGCCGAAGTCAAGTCCCTCTATCTCCCTGACCTGAAAATAAAAACGGAGATGATCCGGATCATCGATGGCTATGCCGGGGATGGCTATGGCAAATCCAGACCTGAGGAGCTGCAAACCATCATCCGCCTGGCCAGACGCGAGGCTCTGCTCCTCGACCCCGTCTATACCGGCAAGGCCATGCACGGACTGATCCATGAGATCACCCGGGGCAGATTCAACGGCATGCCCAGAATATTATTCCTCCACAGCGGCGGCCTTTTCGGTCTGTTGGGTGTGGCCGAATCGCTCCGCCCCCTGCTGGACGACTGATCTTCAGGCCTTCACCGCGTCTTTTGGCATAAAAAAGCCCTCTGTTCAGCACTACTGAGCAGAGGGCTTTGTATTCCTGGCCGTCAGGATTTGTGCAGGGGATTAAAAGCTGTTCCAGATGTAGCTCTTATCCGTGCTGGTGTGACAGCCGGTGACGCAGGTGCCGGTGGCGCGGTTCCAGTTTCTCTTGGCCAGCACCTCGGCGTGTTCGCTCTGATCAATATGATCGGGATCGCTCACACTGGCCGGCACCAGATGGCAGATGTCGCAGCGTCCGTATCCGTCCACATGAAGCTGGTGCGCACCGACGCCCATGGAACTCGTGGAAACATGCCCCTGGAGATCCTCGGGCGGAGCGGGATTTTTCAGGCTGCCATGACAGGTGGCGCAGGACTCGGGCCCGTTTTCGCCCGGGTGGCAGCTCGTGCAGGAGGCCCCGGAACTGCCGCCGGCGTAATCATCGCCGTGGCATTTTTTGCAGCTCGCCATTGACCAGTGATCGCCCGCGATGTAGGCGCCGTGAAACTCCTGGTCGGCGATGACCATCCACTGCTCGGAATGGGGATAGAGCGAGTGGCAGCTCTGGCATGCCGGTGCTGACGCAGTGCCGGCGAGCTCATAGCCGTGGCACCCTGTGCAGGAAGCCTTGCCGCTGGTGAGCACTTTTTTGCCATGAAAGCTGGCGGAGGACGCTGTATTCCATTCATCCGGATGGCTTTTGGAAGGCAGAGGATTGCTCTCTTCTGAACAGCCGAAGAAGCAGAACAGGATCAACAAACCCAGTGCGACGGGAAGGATTTTATGCATGGATCGCCCTTTCTGGATGTGACTTTGCCCCGCGGATACGGCTTTATCGTTTTCACCCGGCAACTGGAACCTCGGGAAATGCCGGGGGCGCACTGGACAGAGCGCCCCCGCTCGGGATTTACTTTACGATGATCGCGGAATAATCGGTGGTCGGAACAGTGTATTTGCTCTTGGTCAGGGTAGTGTACCCGAAACCATTCTGGCCGAACATCAGACTTTTAGCGTTGTAACCCAGCATCTGCAGGTAACAGGCGATCTGGGCGGAGGTCTGGCCGGTGTAGCAGTAGATAACGATCGTCTTGTCGGTCGGCAGATATTTCAGCATCTGATCCTTGCCGAGAGATGCCTTCGGTTCGAAGCAAAAGGCGCCGGGGATGTGGCCGGGATTAATATACTCTGCCATCGGCCAGTAGTTGACGATAAAATAGTTGGACGGATTGGCGAAAACATCTGCAGCAGTGATCGACCAGCTGCTGATTCCCAGCGGGAAACGGGCCTTCATGATCTCCTCGGCAGTCTTTTTACCGGTCGAGAGGACCGGGAAAGGAACAACCGTCGTGGGGGTGCTCACATCTGCTGTCAGCTGGGTGGCGAACTCGTCGGCAGCGATCTGGTTGAGCCAGAGGTCGGTCTTGTTGACACCGGCAGTGGTGCTCACGCCGCACATGCCGAACATCAGGCTTTGGGTATCGTAGCCGAGCATATTCATGAATGCGGTGGCATAGGAGGAGTTCTGGCCGGTGTAGCAGATGTTGACGATCTTTTTGGTTTTCGGGATGGTGTTGTCGTTGAGCTTGTCGACCAGGTTCGCCAACGGGATGTTGACAGCACCGCGGATATGACCTGAGGCAAAGTCAGCCGCCGCACGGTAATCAACAATGACCGGATCATTGCTGGTATCACCATCCTGCAGCAGGGTGAAAAGGGCACCGGCGGTGATGTTGACACCTGCGCCGGAGGTGGTGACGTAGGTGCTGAAATAGGTATTGCCAACGGTTTCAACGAGGGCGAATTCATCAACCTTTTTGGGTTCGGTCGGATTATTGTCATCATCGCTGCAGCCGATTGCGAAGAACAAGCCGATAACCAGGGCCAACATGAGGTACTTGCGGAACATACAGATTCTCCTTTGGTGAGTTGTGATTGTTTTTGCTTGTTTAGTGGTGAATCTATCTTGGTGTAAAAGTTTTATCGCGTAAGCACAAAAGCACGATTCGCCTCGACCTCTTCTGCGGGGAGATCGTCAAGAGTCAGATAATAGCTGCTCTTGTGGCACTTTTCAGCGCAGGCAGCGCCGCCGGAGGTGTCGGTCTGGGCCGTCCAACGCTTGATGTTGTGCGGAGTGGCATATTTCCAGGTTGGCACCGAGTCGTAGTTGGGCAGATCGGCGATTCCCCAGCTGGCGTAGGTATCCCGCGCGATCGGGATGTGGCGCACGGTGACATACTTGTAGGGCCGTGATGTAGAGAGAAGCGGATTCTTGGCGATCTTCAGCGTCATGTACGAACTGCCGGTGATGCCCGCCCCGCCGGTGTGACAGCTGTTGCAGTTTTTGTAAGGCTGGGAGTGACAAACCTGGCAGGAGAGCTCTCCCCAGTGCTTTCTGTGGTAGCGGTTGGAGCTCTGCGAACCCGAATGGCAAGATTCACAACGGATGATATCCGTATCTTCCATCCGCGTTCTGGCGCCGGATGAAGTGCTGTGGATCGATGCGGCATCGTGGCAGAACTCGCAGCGCTTGACGTTGGGTATCCAGTGCACATCCGCGGCCAGGCCTTCATTTTCACCGTAAAACTCGGCCCCGACCCGGCTGCCGTGACAGGCCGTGCAGTTCTCCTTGTTGTCGGGCGGCGTGAAGAAATTGTGGCCCTGAACAAATCCGCCCTGCACCGAGACTGGACGGGAGACGTGGCACTGCCCGCAGCTGGCGTGGCACTTGCCGCATTCTTGGTTGAAATGGTCCACCAGCTCACTGTCGGTGGAGATGTCTCTGCCGAGCCGCTTCTCGATGAGATGATAGTAGCCCTTCATGGTCTTGTGCAGACTGCCGCTGTGGTCCGCCGCGATATCGCCATGACAGGTGCCGCAAATAGGATTTTCCCCATCGCTGGGGGCGGCAACCATGGCCGTGTGGGCCTTTTCCATCTCGGAGGCAGTCGCGTCGCCACCGTGACAACCGGTACAGCCGATTTTGCCGTGTTTGGAATCAAGAAAAGAGGGACGAACATTGACCATCTGCCATGCCTCAACCTGAGACACAGAGCCGCCTCAGCCTTCACCCGTTTCAGTGACATGAGGGAGGGGGGTAGCGAGCGATTTGAGAAGATTGGCATCGGTGTGGCAGGAGACGCATCCATTCGCCTGGCTCAGATTGAACTTGGCCGGGGATTGGGGACTCTTTTCGGCGCAGTGCATGAAAAAGAGTCCTGCGAGGAGCAGCAGTGTCCAGGAGAAGAGGGTCTTTTTCACTGAAATAGTCTCCGTCGGTCAGTGAATTGAAGCAGGTTGATTAGGGCAAAACTCACGCAGCAGCCTGTGGAACCGGAATAAAATAGAATAAAAAAAGAACAATTTCAAGTGAAACGAACAGAATTTAACAAGCGTTCATGCAGTGGCAAACCGTCGACATGGATTACTCACAAGGGCGTCCGCCCGATAGTTTTCCACACGGTATTGGCGATTGGCACGCTGCTCGCAGGACCTTCGCTTACGCCGTTTTATTTATATCATATTATTTTAATTAGAAAGATAAAATAAAACAACAGTGAAACCAGTGGAATTATGTAAATGCCGCTTTTTACGGCAACAATCTCCCTGACGAGCGGTAGAGAAGGCAGCAGTAAGAGACCCCTGCCCGCCCGTCCGGCATGGAAAAATAGCTTGCTATTTCACCATTATTTTGCAAAATTAGATAGTTAACGGCCGCGACGGCCGTGTCCGTTTGGTGCGAAAATTCAAACCCAGGGCTACTATGCCTATTCCCGATCCTAAAACAGCCATCGTGACCAGCGATCGCAGCAGCGAACTGCTGGTCTGGTTTGAAATTCACCCCACGGTCTCGATCGTCGCATTCGCCCTGGCCTGTATGATCGTGATTATCGCCTACTTTGCCGGCGGACGCGAAAATTTCCGCAAGCTGTGGATGAGCATCCTTTGCGCACTTATCATCAGCGCACTGGCCATGCCGATTTTTATCAAGTTCGGCCGCGCTTTCGGTCTGCTCAAGTCCAGGGGGGGTGAGATCTTTGTTCTCCTGCTGGTGATGATCTTCATATCGGCTCTCGCCGCCCACATCTACGAAATCATCACCGTTTCGGCCCGCGAGGCGCGGCCGGATTAGGCCGCAGGCGTAAAACCCCCCGTTTGTTTGCTTTTCTGTTGCTTTTGCGCAAATTCCTCCTTATATTATCAGGATTTAATCCACAGTACACCTCCCTGACCATTTTAATCGGACTGATAATGTTAAAACCGAGAAAAAAAATCACCAAGAAGCAGCTCAAGGAAGACTCGCTGGTCACCTTTTATTTCAAGGCCCAGGAGTGGCTGGACAAGCACGGCAAGACCCTCATGATCGCGGCCGCAGCTGTCGTCCTGGCCATCGCCGGTTTCACCTACTATCTTTATGCCCAGACCCAGGCCGAGAAGAGCGCCAGCGTCGATCTGGCCAGGGCCACCCGCACACTGGAGGCGCAGGATTACCAGAACGCCATCAGCCAGCTCAGTGGCATCGTGGATAACTATGGCAGAACCACCAGCGGCAAGATCGCCCGCCTTCATCTGGCCCAGGCTTTCTTTCAGACCAAAGAGTACGCCAATGCCAAAAGCAGCTATAAAAAGTTCATCTCCTCCTTCAGCGGCGATGAGTACTTTCTGGCGGCCGCCCAGGCTGGAGTTGCTTCCTGTCTCGAAACCGAAAAGAAGCACACTGAGGCCGCCGAAGCCTATCTGAAAGCGGTCGACTCGTACTCGTCGGTGCTCGACCCGGCCATGCTGCTCAATGCAGGACGTTGTTTCCAGGAGGCCGGCCAGAAGGAAAAGGCCAGAAAAGCCTTCAACCGCATCATCGAAGAGCACCCCAAGGCTGCTGAAAAGGATGATGCCGTGATGTTTCTCGGACTCATCGGCGGCTGATTTTGCGAATTTTCTTGCATAGTATATTAATTTTTTATATATTATCGCTCTGAAGTGGGCCCTTTCTGGCCCACTTTTTTGTTGTAAACGGGTTGGTAAAATGCCACAAGTTGATGATTTAAAATCTCTTATCGAACCGGTTCTCGCCGGGATGGGCATCGACCTCGTCGACCTCGAGATCCAGGGCCGCAAGGGCAGCACCATCGTTCGCGTCTTTGCCGACGAGATGGGCGGGATCTCCCTGGCGCGATGCGTCAGCGCCAGCCGCGCGGTTTCCGCCTGCCTGGACCAGACCAACTTGTTCGATGGCGCCTATGCGCTCGAACTCTCTTCTCCCGGAACCGACCGGCCGCTCACCACGGAAAAGGATTTTCAGCGCCACTGTGGACGCAAGCTCAACCTGACCTTTCGCGACGGCGAACAGGAACGCCGCACCAGCGGGCAAATCATCACTGCGGCGGACGGATTCTTGCAGCTGCAGACTGAAACGGAACTCCTGACCATCCCGCTGAGGGAGGTCATTTTGGCCAAAATTATCATCGCATTCAAGTGATCTCAATTGGAAAACAGCCATGAAAAATGAGATTGTCGAAGCCTTCTCCCTGCTTGTCAAAGAGAAAAACATTGACAAGGAGGTGCTCTCCCGGATCCTGCAGGAAATTTTCCTCGGACTGCTGAAAAAGAAATACGGCGCAAACGGCATCTACTCCATCTTTGTCAACATGGAAAAAGGGGAGATCGAAATCTACCAGAGCAAGAATGTGGTCGAGGAGGTGCTCGACGATGTCAGCGAAATCGCCCTTGAGGAGGCCCAGAAAAGCGCACCCGATATGGAGGTCGGCGATGAATATCTCGAGATCATCGATCCCTCAACCTTCGGCCGCCGGCTGATCATCTCCGCCAAACAAAACCTCAATCAGCGCATCAAGGAGATCGAGAAGGAACTCGTCTACGAGGAGTACAAGAACCGGGTGGGAGAGATCATTATCGGCGAGATCCGGCAGGTCAACCGCGATGAAATTTTTATGATCGTCGACAATCGCACCGAGGTGGTCCTGCCCAAGAACGAACAGATCAAGGACGAACGCCACCATCGCGGCGGCAGCCTCCGCGCTGTTATCAAGGAGGTGCGCAAGAGCAATCGCGGTCCGGAAATCGTCGTCAGCCGTTCCGATGACATGTTCATCACCCGACTCTTTGAAAATGAGGTCCCCGAGATCGATGAAGGCATCATCGAAGTCCGCGGCATCGCCCGCGAGGCCGGCGAGCGCACCAAGATCGCCGTCTATTCGCACGACAAACGCATCGACGCCGTCGGCGCCTGTGTCGGCATGAAAGGCATGCGCATCCAGTCGATCGTCAAGGAACTCAACAATGAAAAGATCGACATCATCAACTGGAGCAGCGAGCCCGAGATCTTTATTACCCGCGCCCTGAGCCCCGCCAAACCCTTGCGCATCATCATCGATGAAGAGGAAAAAAAGGTCAGCGCAGTCCTCGATGACGAACAGATTTCCCTGGCGATCGGCAAAGGGGGCGTCAACCGCCGCCTTGCCTCCCGTCTCACCGGTTACGATATCCAGACCATGCGCCAGGAGGACTTTCGCCTGCTCATGGAAGAGCAGCGCGACCTTGATCGTTCCATCAATGATGTCACGAGCATCTCCGACAAACAGAAAGCTATCCTCCTGGCCGGTGGTTATGGCACAGTTCGTGACGTCCTCAACGCCGGCGTTGATATCCTCACCCAGCTGCCAGGCGTGGGCGTCAAGACTGCGGAAAAAATCATTGATGCATTGGAGGCCGAAACCGAATAGGAATGTGCTGTCAAGCGAATGTTTCGGCAGGGTGATCGATATGCAGAACTGAGGAGTGTTAATTTGTCTGTGAAAATGCGGGTATTTCAAGTAGCACGAGAGTTCAATATCTCTAATGAAGCTCTTGTTGCCTTTCTCACCAAGCTCGGCCACGACGTCCGCAACCAGATGAGTCTGGTCTCGGATGAAGCCTATGCGCTGGTCGTGGACAAATTTGGCGAAAAAACTGCGCAAGTCGATGAAGAATATGAATTCCGGCGCAGATTGCGTGAGAAGAAGGCGCAGGAGGAGGCTAAAAAGGTCGAGGCGCAGAAAAATCTCGAGCGCCGCCTTGCTGTCGCCCAGGAGATGGCCAAGGAGATGCCGGAGCTTCGCAAACAGCGCGAAGCCAGCGCAGTCGAAGCGGCAGCAGCCAAGCTGCAGCGGGCGGCCGAAGAGGCGAAAAAGGCCGAGATGGCCGCCAGCGCCGCTGCCAAGCCTGCGCCCAAAGGCGAAGAAGCGGCAGCAGCTGCTGCCGGGACCACGGCCGAGGCGGCCAAGGCTAAAACCCGCAAGAAACTGGTTGTCATCGAGATCCCGCCCGAAGAGACCACGCGCCGTCCGCGCGAAAAGGAACGCCCTGCCGAAGAGGCGCCAAAAGCCCCTGCGCGGCCGGCCAAGGAGACCCCTGCCGGCAAGGAGATGGTCCCGGTCGCTCGCCTCGAAGAGATGGAGGCCGAAGAGGGACGCCATAAGAAAAAACGCAAGCGCAAGCGCAAGAAGAAGGGGGCGGAAACGCCCGCACCGGCTGCTGTGCCGGCGGTCGAAGCTGATCACAAGCGCAAGCGTCCGAAGAAGAAGAAAAAAGTCACTTTCAACGAGGCCGAGATTCAGGAGACCATCCGCCAGACCATGGCGGCCATGGAAGAACCGGGCAAGGGTAAAAAGAAGAAACGCCGCACCCAGACCGATGAAGAGATCGAGGTCGACGAGAGCCCGATCATCAAGGTCAGTGAGTTCATGTCGGTCTCCGAACTCGCCAAACTGATGGAGGCGGAAGCTTCCGAGATCATCAGAAAATGCATGGAACTCGGCATAATGGTCTCAATTAACCAGCGCCTCGATATGGATACGATCACGCTTCTGGCCGGTGAGTACGGCTATGAGGTGGCGCCTCTTGCCGAATTCGGCGAGGATCTGCTCGAAAAGATGGAGCGGGAAGAGTCGGAAGACGAGGCTAAACTGACGCGGCGGCCGCCGGTCGTCACGATCATGGGCCACGTCGACCACGGCAAGACCTCGCTGCTCGACTATATCCGCAAGAGCAATATCATCGCCGGCGAAGCCGGCGGGATCACCCAGCACATCGGCGCCTATGAGGTCAGAACCGATGATGGCAAGCCCATCACCTTTCTCGACACCCCGGGCCACGAAGCCTTCACCGCCATGCGCGCCCGCGGCGCCCAGGCCACCGATATCGTCATCCTGGTTGTCGCGGCCGATGATAATGTCATGCCGCAGACGATAGAGGCGATCAGCCACGCCAAGGCTGCCAACGTCCCCATCGTGGTCGCGATCAATAAAATCGACAAGCCCGGCGCCAATCCGGACACCATCCGCATGCAGCTCTCAAAGCATGATGTGCTGGTCGAACAGTGGGGCGGCAAGAACCAGTGCGTCGAAATTTCAGCCAAAACCGGACAGAATGTGGAACTTCTCCTCGATAATGTGCTGCTGGAAGCCGAAGTGCTCGATCTCAAAGCCAATCCCGACCGGCTGGCCCGCGGTGTGGTCATTGAATCGGAACTCGACCGCGGTAAAGGTGTCGTCGCCACTGTGCTCGTTCAGTCCGGTACCCTCAAAGTCGGTGATCCTTTCATCGCCGGTTCCTACAGCGGCAAGGTGCGCTCGATGTTCGACGACCACGGCCGCAAGGTCAAGCAGGCCGGCCCCTCCATGCCCGTGGCAGTGCTCGGCTTCGCCGGTATGCCCCAGGCCGGCGATTCGATCATCGTGCTCAGCTCCGAGCGCGATACCCGGGAGATCAGTCAGAAGCGGCAGCAGCTTCAGCGCGAACATGAACGGTGGCGCAGCCACGCACGCACCCTGGATGAAATATCACGCCAGATCCAGAAAGGCCAGATCCGCCAGCTCTTTGTGGTCCTCAAAGCCGACGTCGACGGCTCGATCGAAGCAATCACCGACACCCTTATTAATCTCGGCACCGATGAAGTGGCCGTCGAGATCATTCACAAGGGCGTCGGTGCCATTTCCGAATCGGATGTCCTGCTCGCCTCGGCCTCGAACGCTATTATCATCGGCTTCAATGTCCGGCCGACCACCAAGGCGCGCGAAATGGCCGCTAAGGAGGATATCGATATCCGCCTTTACGAGGTCATCTATGACATCGTCAACGACATCAAGTCCGCTCTGGAAGGTTTCCTCGCTCCGACCATCAGCGAAGAGCTGACGGCAACGGTCGAGATCCGCCAGGTCTTCAAGGTGCCCAAGGTCGGCAATATCGCCGGCTGCTACGTCTCTTCGGGCAAGATCAGTCGCAGCGACCGGGTCAAGGTCTATCGTGATGACCGCCTTATCCACGACGGTCAGCTCTCTTCCCTCAAGCGTTTCAAGGACGACGTGCGCGAAGTGGCGACCGGCTTTGAATGCGGTCTGGCCCTGGCTAATTATGATGACATCAAGGTGAGTGATATCATCGAGGCCTATCGGATGGTCGAAACCAAGCGCACACTGGAATAGGGGGGGCAACGAATGCTGGTCGGACTATTGCAGGTCGAGCTTTTTATCCCGGAAAGCGGCTCGCTCAAAGGTAAAAGGTTTCTGCTGAAAAGCCTCAAGACCAGAATTCATAACAAATTCAATGTCTCCGTGGCTGAGGTGGATGAGAACGAGAAATGGCAGCGGACTACGCTGGGGATCGCTCTGGTCGCCAATGAACGAAAATTTATCGACCAGGTCATGTCGGAGATCACCCGGCTGATCGAAACCGAAGATGAGGTGGAGATCATCGGGCAGCAGTTGGAGATTGTGTAGGAAATGAATAAATACAAACGCGCCGACCGGGTGGCCGCCCTTTTACAGGAAGAGGTGAGCAATTACCTGCTCTTTGAATTAAAAAATGCCGATCTGGGTTTTATCACCATCACCCGCGTCAAGGTCTCCGATGATCTGCGCCACGCGCGCATTTTCTACAGCGTGCTCGGAGAACAGGAACGTATCGATGCGACGGCGAAGAGACTGGCGCAGCTGACCGGCCCGGTGCGCGGAGAGATGGGACACCGGCTCGGGCTGCGCTATGTGCCGGAAATTGATTTTGCGTACGATGATTCCGCCGCCTATGCGGCCCATATCCAGGAAGTGATCGAGAAGATTCACCGGGAGGAAAAATCATAGCCGCCCCTGAATCAGGAGGTTCTGCCCGGGAGCCAGTATGCCCGGATCTCGTTCTCAACCTGCGCAAGCCCGTCGGCTGGTCCTCTTTTGATGTCGTACGGCTGGTTAAAAAGCATCTCCGCGGAGGCAAAACCGGTCATGCCGGTACACTCGATCCTTTCGCCGACGGGGTGCTGCTGGTCTGTACCGGAAGGGAAACCCGCACCATCGCAGGACTCGTCAACTCTGAAAAGGAGTATCGGGCACGCCTCCGCCTTGGTATCGAAACCGATACTCTCGACATCAGCGGTGCGATCTGCGCCAGGAAAGAGTGGCGCCCCCGCGATGAAGCCGAGGTGATGCAAATTGCCGGCAGGTTCGTCGGCGAAATCGAACAGGTGCCGCCTATATTTTCGGCTCTTCATGTCGGCGGTCAGCGTTCCTACAAGCTCGCCAGGAGCGGTCAGCAGACGAACCCGGAAGCCCGCCGGGTCACTGTTTTCAATTTCACGATCTCCCGGGTGACAGCCCGTGGACTCGATTTTACTGTGGTCTGTTCAAAAGGGACCTATGTACGCGCTCTGGCGCGGGATTTGGCGCATGCGTTGGGTACAGTGGGTTTTCTCTCCCACCTCACCCGCACCCGGATCGGCTCATATACTCTTCAAGAAGCACTGGAAGTGACCGCGCTCGCGCAGATGCTCAAAACGAAATCGCTGGGATAATTGTTTTTATGCAGATTATCTGGAACGTCAATACACTTCCTCCCTCAACCACCAGCGTGGTTTCATTGGGCACTTTCGATGGTGTGCACCTTGGCCATCAAACGATCCTTGATGAGGTGAAAAAGCGCGCCCACAAGCTGCATTCGAAGGCGACCATGGTCACCTTTGAGCCGCATCCCCAGCTCGTGCTGAATAACCCCTCGCGTCCACCTCATGAAGTGCTGACGACTATTGAGGAAAAAATCGAGATCCTCAATCAGCTCGGCCTCGACCGGCTGGTGGTGGCCAACTTTTCGCACATCTTTGCCGGACTGGAGCCTGAACGTTTCGTCACCGAGATCCTGCTCGAGCGGCTTAGAATGAGGGAGATCATCATCGGCCATGACCACGCCTTTGGCAAAGCGCGCAGCGGCAATCTCGATCTTTTGCAACGTATGGGCGCCGAACACGGCTTTGAAGTTGCTTCGCTGCCTCCCTATCGGGTGGACGATGAGGTCATCTCAAGCACCAGGATTCGCCACCAGCTCCAAAAGGGCCAGATGGAAAAGGCCTCTGCCATGCTGGGCCGCCCCTACAGCATCAACGGTCTGGTCGTTCATGGCGAGGGCAGAGGAACTGGTCTGGGCTTTCCGACCATCAACCTGCGCCCCTATTCGCCGCATAAACTGGTGCCCCGGTCAGGCATCTACGCCTCCCGGTGCCATCTGGACGGCAGAAGCTACGACGCCGCTACCTATGTCGGCCTCAAGCCAACTTTCGCCGCCGACGAACGGGTGATCGAAACCTACATTATCGATTTTAACGGCCAGCTCTACGGGCAGGAAGTCAAGATCGATTTTATCGCTTATATACGTGAAGATGCACGATTTGACTCGACCCAAGCCCTGGTCGATCAAATCAAACAGGACATTAACAAATCTGTTGAACTCTTAGCCAGCCATTAAAGTTATTAACCGGAGGTTGTTCATGCCTTTGACCAAAGAGACTAAACTGCAACTCGTCGAAAAGTACGGCAAGCGGGCCGACAACACGGGCAGCACCGAGGCCCAGATTGCCATGCTCACTGAGCGAATCAACCAGCTGACCAAGCACTTCCACGTCAATCCCAAGGATTTTCACTCCCGCCGTGGTTTGCTCAAAATGGTCGGACGCCGCCGTCGTTTGCTCGATTATCTCAAAGCCAACGATATCTCCCTCTATCGCTCACTGATTCAGGAACTCGGCATCCGCCGGTAGGAAAGCGGACTCCTTTTTCTTGCGGGTGCGACTGGTTACTCACTTGCGCGGCGCGCAATCGGCCAAAAAGAAAGGAGGCTCCCAACAATGATTGAAGTGAAACAAGTAACACGCTACTTTGGTCGCGTCATGGCGGTAGATAAAGTCTCGTTTCAGGTCGAGAAGGGCGAAATCCTCGGATTTCTCGGCCCCAATGCCGCCGGCAAGACCACGACCATGCGTATTCTGACTACCTACCTGCCGGCCACTTCAGGCACTGCCTCAGTGGCCGGTTTTGATGTCCATCGAGACTCAATGCAGGTTCGCAAGCGAATCGGCTATCTGCCGGAGAATCCGCCACTTTACGCTGAGATGCGTGTTTTAGACTATCTTGATTTCGTCGCGCGAATAAAAGGGGTCGATCCGCGCAGCCGCAAACACGCTATTGCAGAGACGATGGATAAGACCGGCATCAGCGCTGTCAGCAGCCGGGTCATCAAACAGCTCTCAAAAGGATTCAAACAACGCGTCGGCCTCGCCCAAGCGCTAGTCCACAATCCCGATGTCCTTATCCTCGACGAACCCACCGTCGGGCTTGATCCCAAACAGATCATCGAAGTGCGCGAGCTGATCAGGAACCTCGCCGGCAGCCACACCGTCATCCTCAGCACGCACATTTTGCCTGAGGTGAGCATGACCTGCCAGCGCGTGGTCATCATCGACCGGGGCAGAGTCGTCGCCGAAGATACCCCGGAAAATCTCACGCACAAACTGGCCGGATCCCAGCGGTTTACCCTCGTGGCCGGCGGCCCGGCAGAGGGGCTCCAGACACTGCTCGAAACCGTCAAAGGTGTGCGGCAGGTCAGACGCCTGGAGACTTCATCCGCCGATGACACCCATCATTTTCACATCGAAGGCGACGCCGAAGGCAGCATCAATCCAGCCATCGCCCGCATAGTCGTGGAGAAGGGCTGGGATCTCTATGAGCTGCGGCCGGAAGGTCTCAGTCTTGAAGACGTCTTTATGCGCGTGACTACCCGGGAAGAGGAAGGAGGCGGCCAATGAAAAATTACCTCGCCATCCTGACCCGGGAGTGGAAATCCTATTTCAGTTCGCCGATCGCCTATGTGGTGATGGGGCTATTCCTCCTGATTTCCGGCATCTTTTACTACCTGCTGGTGACCAATTTTGTGCAGATGTGCATGCAGGCCGACATGCAGGCGCGTTATTACCGCATGGCCGTACCCAATCTTAATATCAATATGATGGCCATCCGCCCGCTCCTGCATAACATGAGCCTTTTTGCTCTCTTCTTCCTGCCGCTCGTCACCATGCGCCTCTTTGCCGACGAAAAGAAAAGCGGGACGATCGAGCTCTTGCTCACCTCGCCGGTGACCAATACCCAGTCTATCCTCGGAAAATTCAGCGCCGCGGCTGGTCTCTATCTGCTGATGCTGCTCCTGACCGGGCTCTATATGGCTGTTCTCTTTTTCCTCGGCAAGCCCGAGGTCGGCCAGATTCTCACCGGATACCTCGGCCTCTTTCTGCTTGGACTCTGCTACATCTCCTTTGGCCTGTTTTTTTCCACCCTGACGGATAACCAGATCATCGCCGCAGTCAGCACGATCGCGTTCATCCTGGTCTTCTGGGCGATAGGCTGGATCTCGGGCATGGCCAGTCCTGCTGTGGGCAAAATCCTTGGCAATTTTTCGCTGATCGAACATTTTGACGACTTTGCCAAGGGAGTCTTTGATACCCGGCACATCGTTTTCTACCTCAGCTTTACCTTCATGGGACTCTTCCTCTCCTACATCTCCATTGAATCTGCAAAATGGAGGGGCCGATAATGAAAATAAGCGCTAAACTCTGCGGCTGGGTGGGTCTGGTTCTGATCATCGCCGGCTTGATCATCTACTCACTCACGACTGTCATGGCCAGGACAGTTTATCTTCCCCTTCTCCTTGGTGCTCTTCTGCTCATCGTGTCGATCGCCCTGCAGTTCAGGGAGCTCAAAGAGGGCCTCACCAGCCGTTCAGCCAAATTTGGCAGCAATGCGCTGCTCATGATCCTGATCCTGCTCGGCATCCTGGTCGTGGTCAATATCTTTGCAGCGCGCTTTTCGTGGCGGTTCGATACCACCGCCGCCCGGCAGTTCAGTCTTGCGGAGCAGACCCGTAATGTGCTGAAAAATCTCGACAAGGATGTCACAATCATCGGTTTTTTCAAATCGGGCGATGAGACCTTCACACGCGAACTTTTAACCGAATATGCCAATTATTCGGATCGTCTGCACTTCGAATTCAGTGATCCGGATAAAAAGCCCGGTCAGGCCAGCAAGTACCAGATCAAGTCTTATGGCACCCTGGTCATCGAGGCTGACGGCAAGGAAGAACGGATCGAAAAAAGTGAAGAGCAGCTGCTCACCAATGCCATAATCAAGGTCACCCGGGAAGGCCGGAAAAAGCTCTACTTCAGCAGCGGCCACGGGGAAAAAAATCCTGACAGCGAGGCTCCGGACGGCTTGTCGATGGCCCGGAAGGCTTTGATCGATGAGAATTACGAGATCGCCAGCATCGTCCTGGCTCGTGAGAGCGCCATCCCCGCTGATTGCAGTCTGCTCGCCGTGGTCGGACCGCGCACCGGCCTTTTCGCCAATGAAAAGGCCCTCATCGGGGAGTATCTTGAAAAGGGCGGCAAATTGATGGTTCTGCTCGATCCCGCTTCCCACGACTCATGGACGGAACTCCTCGGCGAGTGGGGTTTCAGGATCGGCAGGGACATCGTGGTTGATGCGTCGGGATTCGGTCAGCTTTTCGGAACCGGTCCGACCATGCCAATCGTTTCGCAGTACGAAGAACACACCATCACCCGTGATTTCAATCTGATGACCTTTTTCCCGGAGGCGCGCTCCGTCAGCCGGGCGGAGAATTCCCCATCCGGACTAGAGTTCAAGGAGATCGGAAAAAGCAGCGCGCGCAGCTGGGCGGAAACCAGCCCTATCAACGGTGTCGAACAAATCACCTTCGATGAAGGCAAGGACCTGCCCGGTCCGGTCACCCTTTTCGCCAGCGCAGAAGTGGCCCAAACCTCTACGGCAGCCCGGGAAAAGACAGGCAAGACGCGTGTGCTGGTCTTTGGTGATTCCGATTTTGCCGGCAATTCCCATTTCAACACCCAGGGAAACGGCAATCTGTTTCAGAACGGTGTCAGCTGGCTCGCTGAAGAAGAGGATCTGATCTCCGTGCGCGCCCGCAGTCCGGAAGACCGCCGTATCGCCATCACCCAGACCCAGTCGAGGGCGCTGCTTTATCTCGGCGTCATCATTCTGCCGGCGGCCATTTTTCTAGCCGGCATCGCCGTCTACCGCAAGCGCAGATGATCGACATAAACCGGACGGCCTCCCCCGTGTGGAGAGGCCGATTTTATAACAGGAGCTTTTGGCAATGAGATTCAGAACAACGCTTATGCTTGCGCTTGTCCTCGTTCTGGGCATCCTCGGCGTTGTTTATCTGGACAAGCAGGACCAGAGCAGGGAAGAGCACGGCAAGGAGAGCGCTAAAATACTCTCCTATTCCGGAGACCAGGTGCTCGGAATCAGTCTGCTGCCCGCCGGTATCCAGGCTGAACGCGATGGTGACGGATGGAAGCTGCTGGCACCGGTGCAAACCGGCGGTGACAAAACCAGCCTCGATGCCATCGCCTCACTGTTCAGTTGGGCAAAAAAAGAGCGTATCGTCTCCACCGAGGCCGGTGAGTACCCCTCTTTCGGGTTGCTGCCGCCTCGCGCCACCCTCATCCTTAACCGCGCAGGGGGGAATGATACCCTTTTCATTGGAGATGACAGTCAGATCGGTTCGTTTGTCTATGCCCGTAAAGCAGGCAGCCCCGAGGTATTTCTGACGACGATCAGCCTGTGGAGCAATATCAACAAGACCCTCTTTGATCTGCGCGACAAGAATCTCCTCGTCTTCGAGCAGAGCCTGACCGATCGCCTGGAAATTAAAAACGCGCAAGGTTTGTTTACTCTCAGCAGGGAGGGGGAAGTCTGGCAGCTGCTCTCTCCCCGGGAATGCCGGGCCGACAGCCGCAAGGTCACCGAGTTGCTCAATGCTCTCCAGTACCAGAAAGCTGCGCGTTTTGTCGAGGAAGATCCCCGTGATCTCGAATCGTATGGTCTGAAACGACCCGTCCTCGAAGTCAGGGTCGGCTCACCGGCCTCAAATGGACTCCTGACGCTGTCGATCGGCTCCTTCAAGGAGGGCAGCTACTTTGCCCGCAATAACGTTCAGACGCCTCTTTTGGCCGTCGACTCTGCTTTCGTCAACAGGCTTCAGATCGGACTGGACGAACTGCGCGACAAGACCATGCTCCGCTTTAACAGTGCGGCCGTCAACGCCATGGAACTGACCGCCGGTGACACCACCTACATCTGCCGGAAAGACACCGCCGGCAACTGGCGCATGCACCAGCCTGTAATAGGAGCGGTCCGCAGCTGGAAAATGACCGGTCTTTTAAGCGACCTCGCCAGCGCTGCTGCAGAGGCCTTCGCCGCTGATGAGCCCGCTTCTTTACGTCCTTTTGGTCTCGACCAGCCGCAGCTCCGCTGCAGGCTCATCGAAGAGGAGGGTGCCGTGGCCGAGCTTCTGATCGGCAGGCGCCAGGACACTGCTACACTTTATGCCATGACCGGCGGCGGCCGTACGGTCTTTATGATCAGGAACGATCTTTTTGATAAACTCAATTTGCGATCGACCGATTTGCTGGAATCGAGCCCGGCCGATCCGGTCGCATCCCCGGAATAGCGTTACAAAACAGACGCAGCCGGTTTGTTCCACGCGGCTAAGGGCCGCGAGCAATGAATCGGCTGCGCTGAGGTGGGGCTTTAGGCCTCGTTTTTCACACATACTGATTCAGGTTGACACCACGCCCACATGAATTTGCGCAGCCCCCGGGCCTGCCAAAAACATTGTTCTCGCGTATTAATTTCAGGTAGAGACCTGGTCGTTTTGGAGGATCAATGATTACCCGTAAACAAGCAGAATTCGAAGGACAGCAGCTGATTATGGAGACCGGCAAGCTGGCCAAACAGGCCAACGGCGCCTGCTGGATCCAGCTCGGCGACACCGTCGTGCTGGCCGCGGTTGTGGCCGATTCCAAGGCTTCCGAAGAGCGCGATTTTTTCCCGCTCACCGTCGACTACCGCGAAAAAGCCTACGCCGCCGGAAAAATTCCGGGCGGCTTTTTCAAGCGCGAAGGCAAACCGACCGACGGAGAGGTCCTCAGCGCCCGTCTGATCGACCGCAGCATTCGCCCGCTTTTCGACAAGAGCTTCCGCAATGAGGTGCAGATGTATGTCTGGGTGCTTTCGGCGGACAAGGTCAACGATGCCGACGTCCTCGGTATCACCGCCGCTTCTGTGGCCCTGGGCGTCTCCAACATCCCGTTCTCAACCCCGATCGCGGGTGTCCGCGTCGGCCGGGTGGATGGCCGCTTCATCGCCAACCCCACTTTCGAGCAGCAGGATCAGAGCGATATCGACCTGGTTCTCTCCGCCTCCGAAGAATCCATCATCATGGTCGAGGGCGAAGCGCGCGAGATTTCGGAAGATGATATGCTCGCCGCCCTGGAGTATGGCCATAATGCCATTCGCCAGATCCTCGCCCTGCAGAAGCAGGTGGTCGCTGAAGCCGGCAAGCCCAAAATGGAACTGCCGGAAATGGGAACAGATCCCGATCTCGAAAAGGCTGTCAAGGGCTATCGGGACGAACTGGCTGCAGGGCTCCGCATTGCCGAAAAAGAGAGTCGCAGGCAAACCCTTGGCACCCTGAGCGACAAGATCAAGGCCGATCTGGCTGAGAGCTTTCCCGAAAAAGAGGGCAAGATCAAGGAGATTTTCCACGATCTGGAAAAAGAGCTTATGCGCGAGATGGTCCTGCAGGAGAAGAGCCGTCTCGATGGCCGTGGTCTCTCTGACATCCGTGACATCTCTATTGAGGTTGGACTGCTTCCCCGCACGCATGGATCGGCTCTCTTCACCCGCGGCCAGACCCAGGCTTTGGCCTCCATCACCCTCGGCACCAAAGTGGACGAGCAGCGTATCGAGGAACTCGAGGGCGAGTTCCGCAAGACCTACATGCTCCACTACAACTTTCCGGGTTTCTGCACCGGCGAAGTCAAGCCGAACCGCGGCGTCAGCCGCAGGGAAGTCGGCCATGGCAATCTCGCCGAGCGCGCCATCAAGCAGGTGATGCCGACGGAAAAGCTCTTTCCCTATACCGTCCGCATCGTTTCGGATGTGCTCGAGTCCAACGGCTCCTCGTCGATGGCCACCGTCTGTGCGGGTTCACTGGCCTGTATGGATGCCGGTGTCCCTGTCAAGAGCGCTGTCGCCGGCATCGCCATGGGTCTGATCAAGGAGGGTGACAAGGTTGCGATTCTGACCGATATCCTCGGCGATGAAGATCATATGGGCGATATGGATTTCAAGGTCGCTGGCACCCGGGAAGGGATTACCGCCTTTCAAATGGACATCAAGATCAGCGGGATTTCGACGGATATCATGCGTCAGGCTCTGCAGCGCGCCCAGGAAGGACGCTTTTTCATCCTCGACAAAATGCAGGCCGTGCTTGAGCAGCCGCGTCCCGAACTCTCGATCTACGCTCCGCGCATCATGACGGTCAAAATTCCGGTTGAATCCATCGGCATGGTCATCGGACCGGGTGGCAAAAACATCCGTGAAATCGTCGAGCGCACCGAGACCACCATCGACATCAATGATGACGGCACGGTGACCATCGCCGCGGTCGATCCGGTGGCCTGCGAAAAAGCCGCCAGCATCATCAGGGCGATGACCGCCGAAGTTGAGGTGGGTACGGTTTACACCGGCAAGGTCAAAAAGATCATGAAGTTCGGTGCTTTTGTCGAGGTGCTGCCCGGCCGCGAAGGCCTGCTGCACGTCTCCGAGATCGAACACCGCCGCATCGAGCGCGTCGAAGACGTGCTCAAGGTCGGCGATGAGGTGCAGGTCAAGGTGATGAAGATCGACGGCGACGGCAAGATCGACCTCAGCCACAAGGTCCTGATCGATCGCCCAGCCAATGCGCCCGATTCGAACCGTTCTTTCAACAACCGCTGATCCCGCGGCTGTCGTCTGACCATCCCTCCGGAGGGTTTCCGCTTAACCGATGCGGAAACCCTCCGGTTTTTTTGTGCGGGCGGCAATCGGCCGTTACAGATCATAACTGCTCCGCTCCCGCCTCACCTCCTTACTTCGCAAAGCCCGTCGTGCGCATTCTCGCCTATCATATGGTAGAACCGCGGTTTGACATCGCCATCACTCGTGTCACCCCGCGCCAGTTCGGCGCTCAAATTGAAGCTCTGCTCTCAGCCGGCTATTCAGTTCTTCCCCTCAGGGAAGGCCTCGAACACTCCCGTCCGCAGGAAAAGACGCTGGTCATCACCTTCGACGATGCCTACGGCTCCGTCTATGAGCACGCCTTTCCGGTGCTGCGCGCCAACGGCGTGCGCGCAACCCTCTACGTGCCGGCAGGATATATCGGCAAGCTTGACGACTGGGATGTGAATTTCGGCCGGATTCAGTTCAGGCACATGACCGCTGATCAGATACTCACCCTGCATGAAGCGGGATGGGAGATCGGATCCCACGGCTGCCGCCATCTGGATCTGACCCGGCTGGAAGGGGAGAGGCTGGAGGAGGAGGTGGCGGGATCCAAGGCACTGCTCGAAGAACTCATCAGAGGGGAGATCGATGCTATTTCATACCCGTTTGGCAACACCGATGAGCGGGTCATTGCGTGCTGCAGGAAGGCGGGATATCGCACCGGAGTGGTCATGGGCAGACCTCACAAACAACTTGAGGTCAATATGACTTTACAGCGATTAGGTGTCTATTTATATGATTTTCAGGCGCTGTTTGCGAAGAAAGTATTTGGAAAATCTGAAAAATTGTTTAAATTGATACAGCGTGGCATTGACGTTTGTTCTGATGGTACTGTTCTCGTCAGACAAGGTTTTAAAAAACCAAGAAAAAGTGCTTGATTATTGGAGCAATTATCCCTATTTTATCAGGCTGAAGAGCAGGTTGAACCTCAGGTCACGCCCAGAGTGGAGGAGAGAGCGATCAAACGCCTCTACTACTCCATCGCCGAGGTTAGTCGCATCACCGGCCTCAAACCTTATGTTTTGAGATACTGGGAGACCGAGTTTCGCGAGCTGCGGCCAGCGAAAAACCGTGCCGGCAACCGGACTTACCGCAAGAATGACATCCGATTGCTGTTCGTCATCAAACGCCTTCTCTATTATGAAAAGTACACCATCGAAGGCGCAAGGCAAAAGCTGCAGTACCTCAAACGCAGCAATGATTCACAACTGAGCCTAACGCTGTATGAGGCCAAGTGCCAGGACCTGATCGATGAGATTCATCAGGAAATACGGGAACTGGCCGCGATATTGGAAGATTTGCATCGGGGCGTAGCGCAGTCCGGTTAGCGCACTTGACTGGGGGTCAAGGGGTCGCAGGTTCGAATCCCGCCGCCCCGACCATTATAAACAAGTTAGGGTTGTCAGCACAGCTGCTGGCAGCCCTTTTTTGTTGCCTTTCAGGCTCAAAAATAACATAAATACAGCACACTTTGCCCACTTGACCACGTCGTGTGCAATCGGTGACAGTGCCGCCTATTATTGGTTCATTTCGATCGTTTCAGCGAGCCGGGCATCTCCAACCGGCGCCAGCGCACTTGCACGCAGGAGCCGGCCAAGATACCAGAGATAGAGACCGCCGCAGCCCACCAGAGCCGCTCCGTCCATCCAGGAGAGCGTAAAACCCTCCTTATGCAGGGAAGGCATCACCAGCCACTGCAGATCCAGCCAGTGCATAAAGAGCAGCCAGAGACTGAATCCGGCAAGAACCGCAAGATTGCGCTTCGCCCAGCGGGTCAGCAAAAGCATAAACGGGATCAGAAAATGGCCAAAAACAAGGATCAGGCTCACGATCTTCCAGCTGCCATGCCAGCGGTGATGATACCAGATGGTCTCCTCGGGAATATTGCCGTACCAGATCAAAAAGTACTGCGAGACGGCCATGTAGGCCCAAAAGACAGTGAAGGCGAAGAGCAGTTTGCCGAGGTCGTGATACTGCTGCATGCCGATAGTCTCACGCAGGTGCCCCCGGCTCTGAAGATGACGGGCGAGAAGAATGACCGCCGCGAGTCCGGCGACGGCACAGCCGGAAAAAATGTAGAGTCCGAAGATGGTCGAGTACCAGTGGGCATCGAGGGACATGAACCAGTCGAACGACGCGAATGTGAGAGTGAGAGCGAAGAGAATCACCCCGGCTGCACTGGTACGACGCATGCCGGCAGTGTGGTCATGCCCATCATCCTGCAGCAGGCTCTGGCGGCGCAGCCGCAGCGCAAGCAAGATCCAGACGGCGAAGTAGAGGAAAGCACGCACGGCGAAAAAAGAGTGGTTGAGATAGGGCGCCTTGAGCTGCAGGAGCGGGTCGCCGGCGACTGCCTCTGCATGGCTCCAGTGGTAGAGGCTGTGCACACCGAAAAGTACCGGCAGGAAAAGGACAAACAACAGCGGCATGGGCGCGGCCAGATTCTCCAGTAGCCGGCGCACCGGGACACTCCAGGTCGCACCGGTGAGATGGAAGATCATGGTGAATATGAGGGCGCCGAGCGCGATCGAGATCACGAAAAAGAGCGCGGTCAACCAGGAGTGATGGAATTGGACAGGATCGGCGACTAACCCAGCGCTGCAAAGCAGGAGGGCAGCCAGGGCTATTCCGCCAATCCAGCGCTGGAGTGGCACCGTTTCCGCAAGATGATATTCTCGAGCTTTCATAGTCCCGTCAATTGGAAGATGCTGATTGCTTGGCCTGATTGGCCATTTCGCTTTGCTGCAGCGACCGGACATGGGCGACAATGGACCAACGGTCCGCCGCCGGGACGAGGTGCGCATGCGCAGGCATATTGCGTACGCCGCGGCTGATGACATCAAAGATGTAGCCGTCCGCCTCCGCTATGAGCCGGGGCTCCCACAGAACAGGAGGCGGGATGAAACCCCGCTTGATAACCGCACCCTGACCTTCGCCGTGGCCGCCATGGCAGGGCGTGCAGTAGATCCGGAAACGGCTTTGCCCCTCTGCAATCATGGCGGCGTCTGTTTCGACGGGAGAAACCCGGACCAGCTTGCCGGAGTGGTCCACACCCCGGTAAAAAAGGGAATCCTCGTGCAGACGGTCGGCCGGAACGGTCCCGCTGACCGGCATACGCATCGCCGCGCCGTCAGCGAACAGGGGATTGGCGGACTGGGTCTTGTACTTGGGCTGATGGTCCATATCCCGCACCGGATGAACCGGCGTCTTGCTGGAATTTTGTCCCCGCTGGCAAGCCGCCAGAAGCAGGGCAGCTATGACCATCATATAAATTTTTACTTTAAACATAAAATAACCTGTTCCTATGATTGCGGCTCTGCGGTCAGATCTTCCACTTCGAGGGCGCCAGTTGCCAACAACAGCGTCCGCGTCTTCTCCCGGTCATAGTGGGGATCACTGGCTTCGATGCTGATGAAAAAAGCGTCCCGGGTCACCCGGGCGAAGCGGTCGGAATGAAATACCGCATGATAGAACTGCGGCAGCCGGTTGAGTGCAAGCATCCCGAAGACAGCGGTGAAAGCCCCGAGCAGAACTGCCAGACCGAACGTGACCGGCATAAAGGCCTGATAACTGAAAAAGGGTTTGCCCGAAATGATCAGCGGATAGTCGATGGCGCTGGTCCACCCCTGCACCAGCAGCGCGAGCCCGGCGCCCGTAAAAGCGGCGATACCGACCATGTAGCCAAGTGGAGAGCGTTTCAGACGCATTGCCTCATCCATGCCGTGGATGGGAAACGGCGAGTGGCAGTCGAATTTGTGGTAGCCGGCATCGGCCACCTTGCGTGCCGCTGCCAGCAGTTCAGCCGGCCCCTCGTAACGGGCCAGCAGGCCTTCATTCCGGTTTTCGACAGCCATATCAGCTCCGCCCCGAATGGTTTTGATGTGGAATCGAGTCCGCTCCTGCTTGGGCCTGCGGAAGAATACCCTTCACTTCCGACATCGCGATGATCGGCAAAAAGCGGATGAAGAGCAGAAAGAGGGTGAAAAAGAGGCCGAACGAGCCGGCGAAAATGCCCACATCCACCCAGGAGGGCTTGTAGTAGCCCCAGGCGCCCGGCAGGAAATCACGCGACAGGGAGGAGACGATGATGACGAAGCGCTCGAACCACATGCCGAGGTTGATCAGCAGTGCGGCAACAAACATCACCGGGATTGAGGTGCGCAGTTTTTTGAACCAGAAGAGCTGCGGCACCAGTACATTGCAGCTGATCATGATCCAGTACGCCCAGGCGTAAGGCCCAAATGCGCGGTTGAGAAAGGTGAAGCGCTCGTAGATGTTGCCACTGTACCAGGCGATAAAAAATTCGACGCCATAAGCGTATCCCACCATCAGGCCGGTCACCAGCATGATCTTGCACATGTTCTCCAGGTGGCGCACCGTGATGATGTTCTGCAGCGCAAATACTTTGCGGACGATGATTGCCAGCGTGGTGACCATGGCAAATCCCGAAAAGATGGCGCCAGCGACGAAATAGGGTGGAAAGATGGTGGTATGCCAGCCGGGAATGACACTGGTGGCAAAGTCGGTACTGACGACACTGTGCACCGAGAGCACCAGAGGGGTGGAGAGGCCGGCAAGGAGCAGGTAGGCCATCTCGTAATGCTGCCACTGGCGATTGCCGCCGCGCCAGCCGAGCGAAAGGATGCCAAGCGTGATCTTTTTAAAACGCGTTTTGGCCCGGTCCCGCATTGTGGCCAGATCCGGCACCAGTCCCACGTACCAGAAGAGCAGCGATACGGTGAAATAGGTGCTGACCGCAAAGACATCCCAGAGCAGCGGACTGCGGAAGTTAGGCCACATCGCCATCTGGTTGGGCAGTGGAAAGAGCCAGTAAATCAACCAGATGCGGCCGACATGGATGCTCGGAAAAACCAGTGCGCAAATCACCGCAAAGATGGTCATCGCTTCTGCGAACCGGTTGATGGAGGTGCGCCACTGCTGTCGCAGCAGGAAGAGGATGGCCGAAATCAGCGTGCCGGCATGGCCGATCCCGATCCAGAAGACAAAGTTGACAATATCCCACGCCCAGGCAACCGGAATGTTGTTGCCCCAGACTCCGATGCCCCTGGTCACCAGGTAGCCGATGAGCGCCAGGAGCACGACGGTCAGGCTGCTGCTCACCGCCAGGGCGATATACCAGGTGCGGGAAGCTTTCTTTTCCGTCAGCTCGCTCACCTGATCGGTGAGGCTGCCAAAGGTGGGATGGCCCTCTATCCACTGCTGCTCTTGATTATGAATCGAGCTCACGCTTCAACCCAGTTTTAGATGAGAAAAAGACACCACCTACCAGGACAATTCAGGATTCCGGTTGCGTATTTTGGCTGCGTACAGGGTGCGCGGCCGGACATTTAGTTCACCAAGCAGGGCATAGGTGCGCGCCCACTCCCTGGCGACAGCTGCACGGCTCGCACCGTCGAGCAGATTGCCAAAGGTGATCGCACCGGTGGGGCAGGCCTGCTGGCAGGCGGTTATTGCTTCGCCGTCATCCAGTGTGCGCCCCTCCAGCTTGGCTTTGTTCTTCGCCAGCGTCAGCCGCTGCAGGCAGTAGGTGCATTTTTCCATCACCCCGCGCATGCGCACCGTCACATCCGGATTCTGCGCCATTTTTTTCAAATCATCCATCTTGCCGGTGTAATCGAAAAAATTGAACCGGCGCGCCTTGTAGGGACAGTTGTTTGAGCAATACCGCGTTCCGACACAGCGGTTGTAAGCCATCACATTGAGCCCCTCATGATCATGAACGGTGGCGGCAACAGGACAAACCTGCTCGCAGGGGGCGTTCTCGCAATGCTGGCAGGACACCGGCTGATGCACCATCTCCGGATCATCCGGTTCACCCTTAAAGTAACGGTCGAGGCGAATCCAGTGCATCTCCCTTCCCATGGCCACTTGCTCTTTACCAACTACCGGAATATTGTTCTCGCTCTGGCAGGCGATCGTGCAGGCGTTGCAGCCGATGCAGGCCGTGAGATCAATCACCATCCCCCATTGGTATCCGGCTGCATATTCATGCTCTTTCCAGAGGTTTTTAGCGGCGATTTCGCTCTCATGGCGTGCGAAATACGGATCACGCCGGTACTCTGTCAGCGTAGCCTCGCGCACCAGGGGCCGCTCAGCCATGCCGTCATACTCCTGCGCGCAAGCGATTATGTGACGGCCGCCGGCATGGCGCAGATCGAGCCCGCGCTTGAAGCCCATGCCCGCAAAGCTGCGCACCTTACCAACATCGAAACCTACGCCGTTTCCAACCCGGCCGGCGTGGGTCCGTCCATAGCCCAACTCCAGGGTGACGCTGTGATCCGCCTGGCCTGGTACAATCCAGACCGGGAGCGACATCTCACGGCCGTCAACCTGAAGATGGACGAGATCGCCATTGACGAGCCCCTTTGAATGCGCCAACGTACGGCTGATCCGCGCCGGATTGTCCCAGGTGATCTTGGTGACCGGGTCAGGCAGCTCCTGCAACCAGGCGTTGTTGGCCCAGCGCCCGTCGTACACGGCCGAAGTCTGAAAGCAGATTTCAAGCTCGCTTTCCGGTGCTGCCAGCGGGGTAAATCCCTGCAGATGCGCCATCATCGCTCCCGGATCGGGTTCAACCGGGGCCGGGGCTGATCCCGGATAAATGCCGCTATGAAGGAGCATGCGCCAATGGTGCTCAAAACCGGCCGCCGGCAGGATGCGCCGCCAGCTCTCCCGCACCAGTTCGTAGCCGCTGCGCTCCTCGCCGCCAGCTAAAAAAGCAGCAATTTCGATGGCGCTGCGGCCGCCGAAGAGAGGCTCGATCATGGGTTGGAGGGCGCTCAGCCGACCCTCGGCGCTCGCAGCGTCGCCCCACTGCTCGAGAAAATGGCTCTCCGGCAGATGCCAGACGACGTGCGCCGAGGTTTCATCTGCC
>JAKQKF010000446.1 GCA_029560815.1 bacterium | reverse complement strand
CAGGCTGGAAGATGCTGGAATTTCAGGTCTGCTCAAGAGGTGATGACAGCGGTATACTATAATATACGATGTGAAAAATACAAAGCAAGTCCTTTCACGCCGGATCGGGCGGATGGCCATGCCTTGCGGGGCGCAATTTTTGCTTGCTGGAGGCATTTATTTTCTCTATCTTTCCGACAAGTGGGGCTCGCGGAACGGCAGGATTATCAGCGGGCACAAAGTCTGAACACCGGAGGTCAGGGAGGCATTTTGCAATACAAACCTTCCTCGTCTGAAATCGCCTGGGGCATCATCGGCTGTGGGGATGTCACCGAGGTCAAGAGCGGCCCGGCCCTGCAGGAGGTCCCCCATTCGCGCCTGGTGGCGGTGATGCGCCGCACGGCCGCTCTGGCGGAGGATTACGCCCGCCGCCACGGGGTGCCGCGCTGGTACGCCGATGCGGATGCCCTGATCGCCGACCCGGAGGTCAACGCGGTTTATGTCGCCACGCCGCCCGACAGCCACGCCCGTTATGCCATACAGGCCATGCGCGCCGGCAAGGCGGTTTATGTCGAAAAGCCGATGGCGCGCACTTTTGCCGAATGTCTCGAGATGCTGCGCGTGCAGCAGGAATGCGGGGTGCCTCTTTTTGTCGCCTACTACCGCCGCGCCCTGCCCGGGTTTGTCAAGGTCAAGGAGCTGATAGAAACGGGTGAGATCGGTTCGGTGCGCCTGGTCCAGGTCCGTTTTCTTCGCCCCCTCGACGATGTCAGCGGCGGCCTGCCCTGGCGGCTGCGGCCCGAGATCAGCGGCGGCGGCCACTTTTTCGACCTCGCCTGCCACACCCTCGACTATCTCGATTTTCTCTTCGGCCCGATCGGTGGGATTCACGGCAGGGCTTTCAACCAGGGCGGAGCCTATGCGGCTGAGGATACGGTGCTCGCCAACTGGCGCCACCAGAACGGCGTCGCCGGCAGCGGCAGCTGGTGCTATGCCGCCCCGGCCAGTCTGGCGCGTGATGAGATCGAGATCCTCGGCAGTGAGGGGCGCATTCACCTTTCCACCTTCGATTTTGTCCCGATCGTGGTCGAACAGAACAAACGCAAGAAGCAGTACAGCCGTCCCAAACCGGATCACGTCCAGCAGTTCCTCATCGAGAACATCGTCGCCGCCCTGCGTGGCGAGGCGGAACCCCTCTCGAGCGGGGAGAGCGGCGCGCGCACCAGCGCGGTGATGGAAGCGATGGTCAGGGATTATTATTCAGCCTGAAAGGAAACTCTACCCGTCATGCCTAAAATCCTCGTCATCGTCGAATCGCCTGCCAAGGCGAAAACCATCAACAAATATATCGGCGGCGATTACATCGTCAAATCCTCCGTCGGCCATATCCGCGATCTGCCCCCGAGCGCCGCCCAGGCTGGCGAGGCGGTCAGGGAGG
>JAKQKF010000042.1 GCA_029560815.1 bacterium | reverse complement strand
GTGATCGGCTCGTATTTGGGCGCGCTCTTTTTGGGCGCGGTGCTCTGCTTCTCGCAGCCGGCGGCGAGAAGCAGCCCGGCCAGCAGGAGCGGGAAGAGATGAGGTCGGATACGAAAGTATAAATTCATGATTTGATCCCGGGGAATGAGTGCTTCGCTTTGACAGAGGAAATTAGGTAATCCTGAGGAAAAAGGCAAGTCCTAATCCGATCCGTTCAGCTGCACATATTTTTGCGGCGCCTGCGCGGAAATGCTTGCCTTGGAATTATTCTTTTCCTATAATGAAAGGGTTACGGCTCATCCGGCAGGCGGCTTTTGACACTGAGGAATTTGCGATGAAATATGGCCTGGTTTTCTTTCTCCTGAGCGGAGCCCTTGCCCTTCAGGCGCGCTGTCGCCTCAGCTCGCGCCTATGTGACCAGCCTCGGCCTCTATGAGCTGGAGCTGAACGGCACAAAGGTCGGCGATCAGCTCTTCACCCCGGGGTGGACCGCCTATGACAAATGGATTCAGTATCAGACCTGCGATGTGACTTCACTGCATGAACTCGACCTGGGCTCGGGCGATTATCTCTTCACCTATTCCTTCAGGTGAGCTGAATTTCGCGCGCAGCAGGGTCAGATGCGGGATAATTACTTGCCTGTAATATTCATTTTTATTATACTGTAGTGCTTGTTAACCGCTGTCCGAACTTCGGAGACGCGCAGCATGGATTTTCCCATCTTCCATCTCGATTTTATCGGCAACCGCATGCTCATCGCCATCACCGCCATTGTGCATGTGATCATCAACCACCCCATGGCGGTCGGAGCCATCCCGATGGCGACTCTGCTCGAGTGGATCGCCTATCGTAAAAAGTGGTTCGAGCTGGACCAGCTCGCCTACAAGATCACCTTTGTCTTCTTTGTCATCACCACCTCGCTCGGCGCGATGACCGGGGTCGGCATCTGGTTTACCACCGCCCTGGTCAACCCCGAAGCCATCGGCAGCCTGATCCGGGTCTTTTTCTGGGCCTGGTTCTCCGAGTGGGTGGTCTTTTTCCTCGAGGTGGTTTTCATCATGGTCTACTATCTCACCTGGAAGTCCTGGAGCGGGACGAAAAAGCGGCTGCACATCGGCACGGGAGTCTTTCTCAGCGTTTTTTCGTGGCTCACCATGGCGGTGATCACCGGCATCCTCGGCTTTATGATGAACACCGGCAAATGGGTGCCCTTCTCCCACGAGTGGGTCCCCGAGTCGAGCATGTTAACCGGCTTTTTCAATCCCCTTTACGCACCGCAGCTGATTTTTCGCACCGCCGTGGCCTTTCTCGGGGCCGGGCTCTTTTTCCTCTTTTTGATTCCCTTCTTTAAGAAACTCTCCGCCGAGGTGCGCGGCCGCGCAGTGCGCCCGATCAGCCTCTGGGTGCTGGCCTGGCTGCCCGTCGCCATCGCCGGGGCGATCTTTTACTGGCATCGCATCCCGGTCTACATGCAGGCCAACGCCCCGGTCGCCCTCGCCACGCAGGATTTCACCAAATGGTACGGTGCGATCCTCTGGTTTCTGCTCGGCATGGCCGCAATCGTGCCGCTGGCCGCCCTCTGGGGCGTGGTCAAGCCGAAAAAGCTGCCGGCGGTTGCCCTGATCATCCCCTTCCTCGCCGTCATCACCCTCCTGGGCACGTTCGAGCGGCTGCGCGAATTTGTGCGCAAGCCCTGGGTGATCCAGGGCTACCTTTATGCCAACGGCCTGCGCGTTCAGGATTACGATCTCTTCCGGGAGGAGGGCGTGCTCTCCCGTGCCACCTGGGTGCGCCACCATCAGGTGACCGAGGAGAACAAGCTGGAGGCCGGCGGCGAGGTCTTTATGATCGCCTGCAGCCGCTGCCACAGCGTGGGCGGGGTCAACAGCGTGTATACCCGCTTCCGGAAACTCTTCCCGGTGGAGAAATGGGATGAGGAGCAGCTTGCGGCCTATATGAGCACCATGCATAACATTCGTATTTTTATGCCGCCCTTTCCCGGCAGCGACGCCGAACTCAAGGCCCTGAGCGCCTGGCTGATCGCCAACCAGCACCACGCTGTACGCGCCGAGGGGGGACAGACCGCCCTGCTGCCCAGCGCGCCGGTGCTCAACTGAACGGAATGATCCCTAACCGTTGAATCAGGACATGACGATGAATACACAGCCTCTGCCTCATGATCTTCCCCTGCAGCTGCCCCTGCCCGAAGGGCTGGTCAAACATCTGCTGGTGCTGCTCTTTCTCATCCATATCCTTTTCGTCAATTTCATGCTGGGCGGACAGACCCTGGCCGTGATCCTGGAGTTTCTCGGCCTCTGGCGTAAAAAATATGACCGCCTGGCCTATGAGATCTCCTCGACCGTCACCGTCAACAAGAGCCTGGCCGTGGTCCTGGGCGTCGCCCCCCTGCTGGCGATCAACGTCGCCTATACGACCTATTTCTACTCCTCGACCGTGCTGATCGGCTTCGCCTGGCTGATGATCATCCTTCTGGCCAGCGCCGCCTTTCTGCTCACCTACCTGCACAAAAATACCTGGGAGAGCTGGGGGGTAAATCAGCGGGCGTTGCATCTGACGGTCGGCGCCGCGGCGATGTTCCTTTTTCTCGCCATCGCGCTCATCTTCATCACCAACATCAACCTCATGGTCCTGCCCGCCTACTGGCCGCGGGTGGCGGGCTTTCTATCGGCGGTGCTGCTGCCGAGCGCCCTGCTGCGCTATTTCCATTTCATTCTTGCCACCCTCGCCATCGCCTCCCTGTTCGCCGCCGGCTGGTTCGGCCGCAAGGGATTCGACATGGCCCGGCTGCCCGATTTTTCCCGCAGTGAGATCATCGCGCTCTTTTTGCGCATCGCCATGATCGTGACTCTGGTTCAGTTCATCATCGGGCCGTCCCTGCTTCTCTCCCTGCCCGTACATGGCCATTCCCTGACCGTCTGGCTGCTTATCCCCACCGGCGCGACCTTCGCCGGTTTTATGGCATGGGCGCTCTGGAAAGAGCTGGGCCGGGGGTCTGCCGACCTCGGCCGCAGCTACCTGGTCATTCTCACCCTGCTGACCTGCACGGCGCTCTTTATGGCCTACGGCCGCCATTATTACCGCGAGCGGGCGGTGGCGCCTCACCGCCGGGCGATGATGGCCAAAACCGAGGCCTTTATGTGGGATGCCAAGGCAGCCCAGTCGCGCGCCCGCCTGGGTGAGACCAAAGTGGTCTACAAGAGCGCGGGAGAAAAAGAGTTCAAGGCCAACTGCGCCGCCTGTCACGCGGAGAACACGACTGTGGTCGGGCCGCCCCTGACCGAGGTGCGTTCGCTCTACACGGGCAAGGCGGATGAACTGGTCGCCTGGGCCAGAGCCCCGCAGGTCAAGCGCGGCGGCGCCCCGATGCCCTCCTTCAACCATCTCCAGGAAAAGGTGCTGCAGGAGATAGCGGAGTATATACTTAACACCAAGTGAGGAAATAACTTCCCTCGATTTTCTGTTAAGCCCTGTGATACCAGACTGCACTCTATTCGAGGGAAAGATGAAAAAGTATTCTGTCCTGCTCTTTATAATCCTGACGGCGGGTTCTCTTGTGGCTGAGAATCCGCCTGCCGAACAGTTCGGCAGAATCACCGGCCACATCTTTGACGCCGCCACCCGTGAGCCCCTCATCGGTGCCAATATCCAGGTGGTCGGCACTACCCTGGGCGCCATCTCCGACATCAACGGCACCTTTGCCATCAACCGCGTTCCCGAAGGCACGATCCGTCTGCAGGTGACCATCATCGGCTACAAGCCGATCGTCGAACCCGATCTGATCGTGAGCCCGGTCAAACCGCTGGAGGTCAAGATCGGCCTCAACCAGACCGTCCTGGCGGGCGCGGATGTCACCATCAAGCCCAACTATTTTGAATCGGTCAGCGACAAGCCCCTGAGCGTCCAGACCCAGAGCTACGCCGAGATCCGCCGTCTTCCGGGCGGCCTTGAGGATGTGGTACGCGCCATCTCGATCCTGCCGGGCGTGGCTCAGGTCCAGAACGGGCGCAACGATCTGATCGTACGCGGTGGCGCCCCCTCGGAGAACCTCTACGCCATCGACGGCATCGAGGTCCCTAATATCAACCACTTCGGCACCCAGGGGGCGACCGGCGGACCCTTGAGTTTTGTCAACCTCGACTATGTCGCCAATACCACCTTTTCGACCGGCGGCTTCGGCGTGCGCTACGGCGACCGCCTCTCCTCGGTGACCAGCATCGAACTACGCGAAGGGCGTTCGGACCGCTGGGGCGGCAAGGCGACCATCTCCGCCTCCCAGTTCGGGCTCAACCTCGAGGGACCGGTCTCGAACAAGGGCACGCTGGTCTTCTCCGCCCGGCGCAGCTATCTCGATTTCATCTTCAAGGCTGCGGGTTTCGCTTTTGTGCCCGAGTACTGGGATTTCCTCGTCAAGGGCGAGTACCGGCTCAGCGATCGCGACCAGCTCTCCGTGACCGCCCTCTCGGCCATCGATGACGTCAAGCTCTTCAACGACACCGCCGAGAAGCGCTACGACAACGCGCGCGTAATCGCCAGCGACCAGTACCAGGCGGTCGCGGGACTGACCTGGCGGCGCCTCTACAAGTCCGGCTATTCCACGGTCACCCTCAGCAACAACCGTTTCCGCTACGATCTGGTTCAGTCCGATACCAACCGGACCCCCATCTTCAAGAACAACTCGCTCGAGCGCGAAACCCTCCTCACTGCCAATCTGGTCTGGAAGCCGGCCAAACGCACCGAACTGACCTTTGGCGGACAGGCGCGCGCCGTCCTCTTCGACAGCGATGTCAAACTGCCCCCCTTCACCACCGCCTTCGGCCAGGTGCTTGAAGTGGATGCCCTGCTCGACACCACCGCCGTCAAGAGCGCGGCCTGGCTGCAGGCCGTGCAGAAAAGCGGACGCTTTACCCTCACCGCCGGCGGGCGCTTGGACTATTTCAATCTGATCAATGAAGGGAGCGCCTTCTCCCCGCGCCTGGCGGTTGAATATGAACTGGACGCCCTGACCAAGCTCAGCGCCAGCGCCGGGCGCTATCATCAGGCGCCGGCCTACATCTGGCTGGTCGCCAATCCGGAGAACCGCCGCCTCAAGCAGATCCAGGTCGACCAGTTCATCCTCGGCGCGCAGCGCTTCCTCAAGGATGACGTCAAGCTGAGCCTCGAAGGTTACTACAAGCGGTATGACCGCTATCCGGTCAGCACCCTCCAGCCCTGGCTGGTGATGGCCAATACCGGAGCGGGATTCGGCGGCGCCGAGGAGGGTTTTGCCGCCTTCGGCCTCGAACCCCTGGTCAGCCGGGGCACCGGCTGGGCGCGCGGCCTCGAGCTCTTTTTGCAGAAGCGCATAGCCAGGGTGCCGCATTACGCCCTGCTCAGCATCAGCTATAATGAATCCAGATTCAAGGGACTCGACGGAGTGCTGCGGCCGAGCAGTTTCGACCAGCGCTGGATCATCAATTTCGGCGGCGGCTACATCCCCAACAGCCGCTGGGAGTTCAGCGCCAAGTTCCGCCTCGCCACCGGCCGGCCCTACACCCCCTACAATGCGGATTACACCAAATCGGGTGCGAACTATAACTCCGCCCGCATCGGCGTCAACCACTCTTTCGACATCCGCGCCGACCGGCGCTGGAGTTTTTCGGGGATGGCGCTGGTGACCTATATTGACATCCAGAATATTTACAGCCGGGCCTACGAAGACGTTCCGCGCTGGGACAGCTTCAGGGAGGAATTCGACACCACCGCCAGCATCGGCATCCTGCCCTCAATCGGGATCAGTGCCGAATTCTGATCCCGCAATTGTCGTTAAAAGCAAAAGCCCGGTGTGAGCCGGGCTTTTTTATTGAACAGATACCTGATGAAATCCGGGTTTGAAAACCGGTACCGGCCCGGCGGAATTAAAGGAGACTTGCGGGCTTGAGGCCGAGAACGAAGGGCAGGGCGGCGGCGAGATCGGGATGTTCGAAGTGAAAGCCGGCAGCGAGCAATTTTTGCGGCAGGACGCGCGCGCTGCCGAGCAGCATCTCGTCGGCCATTTCGCCGAGCGCCAGGCGCAAGGCGAAAGCCGGCGCGGCGAAAACGGCCGGGCGGTGGAGGAATCTGGCTGCCGCTTTGGTGAATTCGGTGTTGGTTGAGGGTTCGGGCGCGGTGAAATTGACGGCTCCGGCGAGGCCGGGCTGCTCCAGGCAGAAGCTGAGCGCGCGATGGATGTCGTGCATGGTGATCCAGCTCCAGTATTGCCGGCCGGAGCCCAGCCGCCCGCCCATCCCCGCGCGCAGCAAGGGCAGCAGCTTGCCCAAAGCCCCGCCGCGCGGATCCAGGATGATCCCGAAGCGGCTGTGGACGACGCGGATGCCGGCTTCCCGCGCGGGATCGGCCGCCTTTTCCCACGCGAGGCAGACCTCCGCGAGAAAGCCCTTGCCGCTGCCGGCGGATTCATCCAGAATAGTGTCACCCCGGTCGCCGTAAAAGCCGGTCGCCGAGGTGCTGATCAGCAGGGTCGGCCGCTGCTTGAGGCCTGCCAGGGCGCTGCTCAGGAGCCGGGTGCCGTCCCGGCGGCTGGCCATGATCCGCTCCTTCTTGGCGGCCGTCCAGTAGCCGGAGAGGTTTTCGCCGGCGAGATGGATGACAGCATCCATACCCTCCAGAGCGGCGCTGTCGATCTCCCCTTTGCCGGGGTCCCAGTAGATCCCGCGTCCGGTTTGGTCTCCTTTGCGCCGCACCATGGGATGGATCTCGTGCCCCTGCTGTTCGAGATGGCGGACCAGGCCTTTTCCGACCAGTCCCGTTGCACCCGTGATCGCTATTTTCATCGCTTCCCCTGCTTGGGTTTGAATGAGCCCTGAACCGGCATAATCTGCAGCTCCTCCCCTCACCAACGGCGATTACAAGTCCCGCGCCAGCTCTCCCCGGCAGCCCGGGTTCTCCTCATCATGGCGATAGCCCCGGTCAGCCTCTGCCATCTGCTTTCTCCGGACCAGGCGCCTGCCGGATTGCCTTGGGCCTATTTTAGCAATTGATGAACTGAAAAACAACATTTTTTCCTGAGGCCTTGCCAAAAAAGCTTTCATCTTATGTGTTACAGACTTATATTTAAAAAAGAGTTGCAGTGCACTTCAAACCCCTATTGCAGGAGAGAGAAAGAAATGATTAAATAGAGAACCCGATTCCGGAGGTAACCGCATGATACAATATCTGTTGGATGAATTCACCCACGACAACCCCACCATCACCAGTCTGATCCAGGAAGCCGACACCCCGTACAGAGCCCGTAATTTTCTCAAGGCCTATCTGGACGAATTTTCCCGCTTGTTGTTCAAAGAGAGCCAGCGCGACAGCAGCCTGGCCTGGTCGCAGCAGATCACCTGTTACCTGACCTTTCAGGAGATCATCTCCCTGCGCAGCGAACGGATCAGCCGCTTCAGCATCATCAAGCGTTTGTGGCAGGCGATCCATAAACGGGAAAATTCGTCCGATCAGCCGTTGAGCGAGGCCTTTTATACCGATCTCGGCCATATTCTGGCGGGCATGACCGGTAAAAGCACGATCTATCTCTCCAAAGAGCTGCCGGATTTCCTCACCATGCAGGGACAGGAGGCGGCCAACGCGCGTTCGGAAGAGCTGGACTGGCTGGCCGCGCATACCCTGGACTCCATCAGCCGCTACGCGCACGGCCTGCAGCCCGAGGTCATCGACAGACGGGCGCAAAACCGGGCGCGCATCCTCAGCCATTTCGGCGGCGCAGAAGAAGAGTGGCAGGATTACCGCTGGCACCTGCACCATCTGGTGCGCGACAGCGCTACCCTCTCCAGTCTGATCGATCTGACTGCCGATGAGAGCGCAGCGGTCGACCGGGCCCGCAAGGCCCGCCTGCCTTTCGGCATCACCCCTTACTACGCTTCGCTCATGGACCAGGAGGCGCACCGCATCGACGATCATGCCGTTCGCGCCCAGGTGATCCCGCCGCCTTTTTACGTTGATACCATGCTCGATCATCAGAACGACAAGGCGGACTATTTTGATTTTATGCGCGAGACCGACACCTCGCCCATTGAGCTGATCACCCGGCGCTATCCCCACATCGCCATCTTCAAGCCCTACAATACCTGCAGCCAGATCTGCGTCTATTGCCAGCGCAATTGGGAAATCGACGATGTCCTCTTTCCTGAAGCACTGGCTCTGCCGGAAAAGATCGACCGTGCGATCGCCTGGCTGCAGGAGCATCCCGCCATCACCGAGGTGCTCGTCACCGGTGGCGACCCCCTGGTGATGCCCGACCGGGTGCTGGCCGGCATCCTGGAACGGCTGGCGGCCATCGCTCATATCGAGAGAATTCGCATCGGCTCGCGGATCTTCGTCGCTCTGCCGCAGCGGATGACCGATGATCTGGCCGATCTCATCGCCCGCTACCATCAGCCCGGCCGCCGTGAGATGGCCATGGTCACCCATTATGAACATCCCTATGAAGTGACCCCGGAATCGATGGAGTCGGTGCAGAAGATGCGGCGGCGGGGCATCGCGGTCTACAATCAGGCGGTCTATACCATGGAGAACAGCCGCCGCTTCGAACTGGTGGCCCTGCGCCGCCTGCTGCGGTTGATCGGTGTCGATGCCTATTATACCTTTTGCACCAAGGGCAAGGACGAGACCCGCGACTATCGTGTGCCGATCGCGCGGCTGCAGCAGGAGGTCAAGGAGGAGGCGCGGCTCATGCCCGGACTGGTGCGCACCGACGAGCCGGTCTATAATGTCCCACGGCTGGGCAAGAATTACCTGCGTGCGGAACAGAACCACTCCCTGCTCACCATTCTGCCGGATGGAAGCCGGCTCTATGAATTCCATCCCTGGGAGAAAAATCTCACCATGGCGCCGACCTATCTCCACAAGGATATCCCCATCCTCGATTATCTCCGCGCTCTGGAGCGGCGCGGGGAAAATCCGGAAGAGTACCGCAGCATCTGGTACTACTTTTAGCGGAGTGGAGGCGGATCGCCGATGATGCGGCTGCACTCCTGAAGCGTTGTTCTATCTGGTACTGCTTTTATCTGACCGGAATTGGTACCATGCAATGGTCTGATCCAGGTGCATTCGATCCCAGCCCGAAACAGGGGAGGTAACAGCCATGAACAAGTTGGGCGCATCCGTTCTCCATCCCATGGAGCTTTTCAAATCCGGTACCTCTATCCTGCTCGTTGCCATCCAGCTCTCATTTTCTCTGTTCCTGTCGGATCGGCCCGCCCCCGGACCTCATCCTGACCGTAGTGCCGCACCATCCGCTCTCTATCCCCTGCCGCGTTTTGAAAAGAATCTCGGCCAGGCCGGCAGCGATGCCGATTTCCTCTGCCGGGGCCGGAACCATCTCCTTCTTTTGGGCCCGGCGGGTTCGTCGCTGCATCTGCTGGACACAAGCACGGGAGACAGCTTCATCCCGCTGCGCATGCAGGTGGCCGGCGCCCGTACCGGGTCAAGGGGCAAGGGGGTGAATGAGCTGAGATCGAAATCCAACTATTACATCGGCAATGATCCCAACTCCTGGCGCACCGGCGTGCCCCATTATGAGCGGGTTGAATATGCCGATCTCTATCCCGGCATTGACATGACCTACTATTTCCGGGGCCAGGAGGTGGAATTCGATTTCATCGTCGCGCCCGGAGCGGATGGTGGAGCGATCCGGCTCTCTTTTGCGGGCGCTGACAAGCTGGTTACCGATGAAGAGGGCCATCTTTCCATCCATGCTCAAGGAGAGCAGCTGGTCTATCATAAACCCCTGGCCTGGCAGCAGCGGGCGGGCCGCAAACAGCCGGTGGAGGTCCAGTTCGCCCTGCTGGATGAAAAGAGCATCGGTTTTGACATCGCTTCCTATGATCGTCGTGCAGAGCTCGTCATCGATCCGCAGATCGTCTATGCCACCTATCTCGGCGGCAGCGACACGGATACCGGCAACGGCATCGCCGTGGATGCCGACGGCTGCGCCTACGTGACCGGATCGACCGTCTCGGTAAATTTCCCCACGCAAAATGCGTTTCAGGGCGCCCTCACCCCGGGTATGTTCTCCAATCTGTCCGATGTTATTATCAGCAAACTGAGTGCGGATGGCAGGGATCTCCTCTATTCCACCTATCTCGGCGGCCGCTGGGATGACCGGGGCGCTGCGATCGCGGTGGATGCGAGCGGCCGCGCTTGCGTGACGGGGCAAACCAGTTCGGATGATGATGCCGGCAAGCCGGGCTATCAGGGATTTCCGCTGCAGAGGGCTTTTCAGGAGACCATCGGTGGCCCCAACTTTCCCGATGCCTTTGTCACGGTCCTCAATCCCTATGGCGATCTTTATTATTCCACCTACCTGGGCGGTGAATATGAGGACGCCGGGACCGACATTGCTATCGGTGCCGACGGCTCCCTCTATATCACCGGCAAGGAGTTTTCCTTCGATTTTCCGGTCAAGAACGCCTATCTGGAGAAGAAACCCGGCTACTATTTTGACGCTTTTGTGACCAAAATCGATCCGGCGAAATCGGGCGCGGCCTCGCTGATCTACTCCACCCACCTGGGCGGGACAGCGGATACCTACGGCAACGCCATCGCCGTTGACGGCCGTGGCTGCGCCTATGTGACCGGTAAAACCAGCGCCGCGGATTTCCCGACGCTCCATGCCATCCAGCCGGCTTATCAGGGCAAGGGGGATATCTTTGTCAGCAAGTTCGATCCGGCAAATTCCGGCGCCGCTTCTCTGATCTATTCCACTTTTCTGGGCGATGCGGTAAGCAATGAGGGGCTTGGCATCGCGGTCGATGCCCACGGCTGTGCCGTGGTGAGCGGATATGGCCCAGTGCCGGTCACTTCCGGCGCTTTTACCACCCCGGGCTCGGCGTTCATCTCCAAACTGAACGCAGCGGGCACCGGTTTCCTCTGGTCCGCCCGTCCCTACAACGCCAGAAAACTGGCCCTGGATCCCGATGGCAATGTCTATACCAATTCCTCTTATTTGTACCCCGGCGCCGGGGCGGGAGTGATGGCGCTCAAGGCGGACGGCACCGACACCCTCTACACCAGCCGGATTGTTGTGGTTCCCCAGGATGTGGCTGTGAGCGGCAGCGGCGATGTGTATGCAGCCGGGACGACTACGCTGGAGGATTTTCCCGTCGTCAATCCATTTCAGCCCTCATTGGCGGGCAAGTCCGACCTCTTTATCGTCAAGATGGCGGGCACGGTCAGGAAGACGCTGGCGGTCACCCCCGATCCGGTCTATTTTCCCCTCACTCTGCCCGGGGAGATAGCGCGGAAAAGCGTGGAGATCGCCAGCAGCGGCGGTGCAGCGGTTGAGATCGGGAATATTGAAGTCGAGCCGGCTGCGCTCTTTGCGCTTGAAAATGCGCCCGCGCTGCCCTTGACGCTCAAGCCGGGAGAAAAAGTCGAATTCCAGATCGCCTACGCGCCGCCCGCAGCGCTGAAAAAGGCCTTCAATCCTGCAGAAACAGGCGCCATGACCGTAACCAGCAATGCGGATGAGCCGATCACCACAGTTTCTCTTTTTACGGCCGGCATCATTGTCAACAACACCGGTGACGCCTCCGATTACGACCTCAACGACGGCATCTGCGATACCGACCCGGACCAACCCGGCAATCAGTGCACCCTGCGGGCTGCCATCCAAAACGTCAACGCACTGCAAAGTACTATTCCGACAACCGTCTATTTCAGAATCCCTGGCAGCGCCCCATTCGAAATCAAGCCGCTGGGTGCTTTGCCCGCCATCGACTATCCTCTCCTTTTTGACATATTATCTGCCCATGCTCCTGTTGTGCTCAACGGCGAAAAGGCAGGGGAGGCGGACGGTTTGATCATTCATGCCGGGAACAGCCTGATATGTGACATTATTTTAGAAAAATGGCGGGGCAACGGCCTCCATATAAAGGGGGGGAATGGGAATACCATCGAGAGATGTGTTATGCGCGCGAACGGCTATCCACAAAAAGAGCGGCGCGCTGGTATCCTGATCGAGGAAAGCTCTTCTAATGAGGTGCGCAAAAACAAAATTTTCAGTAATATAGGGGTCGGTATCCATATACACGGCGAGTCCTCTCAGCTTAACCATATATTTGACAATCGAATCGGTTATAACCAGTTCGGTACCGCAGGAGCCAGTGTCCAGGCTTCGGGTATCGCGATCCTTCAAGGGTGTAACAACAAAATTCAAAATAATGAGATTGGATCAAACTTGTACGGCATTACTATCGAAAGCGTGAACTCACTCAGTGGCAAGGCTGCCGGAAATCTGATTCAGTCCAATCAAATCGGCTCTGACACGTCGGGGAAGGTTAATTATGGAAATTTTATTTTTGGCATTCTCATCAAGGGCGCTCATGAAACGGTCATTGACGGCAATCTCATCAGCTGGAATGGGAATGAATCTCTACCCTTTTGCGGTGGCTTGAAAGTTGCAGATGATGCGCGGGATACCCAGGTGATCAATAATATCATCGGACCCGATTCCAGCGGATTGGTGAGTGATATGGACGTGGGAAATAAGGGGGATGGTGTCATAATTGCCAATGGCGCCAGCTATACACGGTTACGCAACAATTTGATTTCTGCCAACCACAGGTATGGAATCAGAATCGGTGAGGAGGATCATAGTAAGCAAAATGGAGTTGTTCATCACACAACAATTGAAAACAACGTTATCGGTCTCGATAGGAATCGAGACGAAGTGATGGGCAATGGCGGAAGCGGCATTCTGGTTTATGAACAGAGCTACGCAACCAGTATTCAATCGAATGTAATCTCCGGGAACAGCGCATCCGGCGTGTACATAACGACCGGGAAAGCAATCCATGCCAATATCATTGGCGATAACAAAATCGGCACCGACGGCTCGGGTACGAAGCCAGCCCCTAATAGTTCGGGTATCTATGTTTCGTATTCATCAAACTTGCTTATTTTGGGCAACACAATCTCGGGCAATACTGAAAAACAAATAGGGATAAGCGATCCTACGCCAGGTGTCTGCGCCATAATGAACAATAATATCGGGCCGGCAGTAACAGGCGAGGCGCTGGCGTGGAATTCAAATTCGGAAGTTGGTATTCAGTTGTCAGAGGCTTCTGCTACAATTGATGAAAACCAGATCGCTTTTAACATGATCGGTATAGAATGCAAATCACATACGGACGCGAAGATCACGAATAACATGATCCATCACAATGAGCTGGGAGTAAAGATCAGGCAGAGTCCGGCCACAATCATCCAGAACGCGATTTTTGAGAATTATCGGGGAATTGATGTTGATAATCGCGAAGCAGGCAAGGCTGTCATTGCCAGCAACGAAATTTTTGACAATTTCGGATCGAACAGCGGCATCCATCTGATTTTTGCCAACGCGGCCATTTATGGCAATTATATTCATCATGATACAGGTGACGGCATCACCATCGCCGGCGGCGGTTCGCCGCTCATCCAGAAAAACAATATTATGGACAATCAGGGATTCGGCGTCCGTCACACAGGTAGTTCTGCATCAGTCGATGCTCGCTATAATTATTGGAATGATGCCAGCGGACCTGGCGGTGCCGGTCCCGGAAGCGGCGACAGGGTGAGCGCCGGTATCGATTATACCGGCTGGCGTAAAGAGGCGGTCTCGCTATTCGTCTGCCCCGAGAGGGATACCCTGGTGCTCAAGACTGGCAAGCAAGATCAGATCACGCTCTTTTTTCAGAACTGGTCCTGGGCCGGCGATGTTGTCGAACACACGGTGCATGCGGATAAGGATTGGGTGGTCCCGAAGCAGACGAGAATGATCGGATTGGGGCAGGCTTGGGGAGCATCCGACCAGGTTGACTTTTTTGTTCCTGCCTCCACGCCGCAAGGGAGTACTGCCCGTGTGGAGGTGCGCGCCATCTCCACCATCAACCCGGCCTACCGGGACACCGCGCGTTTTGTCGTGATTGCGGGATCTATGGCTCTGCACCGGGTCATAGTTTTACCCGATTCGGTCATGGTCGCTCGTGGAGACAGCGTATTATTCACAGCGCAGGGTTATGATCAATTCGCCGGCGCCCTGGCAGTTCAGCCCCTCTGGCAGTGCACCGGCGGGACTGTCGATCGTTCCGGACTCTTCGTCGCGGGCCAAACCACCGGGCTTTACCAGGTAACGGTCAGCGATTCGTCGTCCGGCCTATCCTCACGGGCCAAAGTGCTGGTCGGTGAAGAGACCGGTGTCACTGATCGCGATGATATACAGCCGATGCGGTTTTATGTTTCTCAAAATTATCCCAATCCCTTCAATCAAACTACCCGGCTGGATTTTATGCTGCCGAGGCCCTCGAAGATCCAAATCGATATTATTAATGTCCGGGGCCGCAAGGTGCGAAGGCTGCTCGATGAATATCAGCCGGCCGGTAATTATTCTGTTCAGTGGGATGGTTATGACGATCAGGGCGGAGCGGTAGCCGGGGGCCTGTACATATGCAGGTTTAACGCACCTGGCTTTGTCGAGAGCAGAAAAATGGTTTTACTGCGGTAAGGCGTCTCTGCAAGTCGTGTGACCCTGGTTTGGCAGCACTAGGCGTTTTAAAAACTCCACTTCAACCGTGTATAACCGACTTTAGCATCGCCACCGAATTCGCTGTCCGGATCGCCGGATAAGAACTGGCCGATGAGGAGAAAGTCGAGGTTGTCGCCGAGGGAGACGGAAATCGAAGGCGCGACGTAGCAGGAATGATCACAGGGATTATGGATGATTGCTGTATCGACCGTCACCAGGGGGGTGAGGGGATAGCGCAGCTGCACGAATCCGTTCAACCGGCTGCGGGTAAGGGTTTTTGCCGTGAGGTACATTTCGCCGAGAAAATCGATGGCACCGGCGGCATCGGTTTTTCCAGCGCTGTTGTAAAGCAGACTGATCTGGCCATAGAGGCCGTTGCGCAAGGTATAATCAGCTGACAGACTTGCGATCCAGGTTGTGCGGAACATTCCCGTGTCGCGCGGATGAAACCAGGTCCATTCACCGCGCACGGCCCCGCCACCGGCCTGGCCCGACCATCCCGCTCCAACCACCCAATCCCGTGCCCATCGCCCTCCCAGCACTTGCAGGTCATATCCCCATCGGTTCATTCGGTACAACATCGCCAGGACTGCTTCATTGGCATCCTCTGCCGGCTGATAGACAGCCTGCAAGAACGACACCGCTCCGGTATAGCAGGTAACCTGCACGGCGTCCCGTCCCGACCGCTCTTCATAATCAAAATCGATGTAGGAAAAGCTGTTAAAAAGGTCATTGGGATTCCAGACCAGGTTCATGCCCCAATTGATCCGTTGGCGGCCGAGGCGCAGCTGCCAGTTCCGATGGGTGTAGTCGATATAACCCCGGTCGATCATGCTATGCACAACCCAGGATGAGCCATCGGCGATGACTCGGGACCAGCGCCAGTAGCCGGGATCCTCTTCAAGAGTTTCAGCATAGTGGGGGATAAGTGAGACGAGATCCCCGTAGATCAGGCGGTTGCGCAGGCCCAGGGTCATCTGCATTCCGGAGGCAGCATGCCAGGTGGCGTCGATGCGGTTGTGGACCATGCTGCTGAGCAGCCACTCCGGGCATGCTGGCATCACGATGACCGCATGCAGATGTTTCGTATAACCGCTGATCTGAGGGCGAGCTGTCCGGGGCGTCAGGGCCAGAAAAGCAAGCAGGGAGATCCAAATGCTCCTCGAAATGAACCACTGCCGCTGTTTTTGCCCCTTGCCGGCGGATCTCATGAGCGGGCCTCATCTTTTTCCACCCGGCCGTCCTGAATGGTGATGATCCGGCGGGCCTTTTCCATGACGTGCGGATCGTGAGTGGAGAAGAGAAAGGTAATTCCTTCATCCCGGTTTAATTGGGCCATGAGGTCGAGCAGGCTCGCAGCCGTTCTAGAGTCCAGATTGGCGGTCGGTTCGTCGGCAAGGATGAATTTCGGTTTGGCTGCCAGGGCGCGCGCCACGGCGACGCGCTGCTGTTGACCGCCCGAGAGCTCGCCCGGCCGGTTATGTGCTCGTTCCGCAAGACCGACAGCCCGCAGCAGGTCGTGGCCACGCCTCTCCTGCTCCGATTTGGGCCGGCCTTGCAGTTCGAGAATAAAGATAACATTCTCAAGCGCAGTGAGAACCGGGATAAGGTTGTAGGCCTGAAACACAAACCCGATATGATGCAGGCGATAGCCGATGCGCTGGCCGGCGGGCAGGGCCGTGATATTGACGCCATCGATGATGACCGCTCCCTGCGTTGGATCATCCAGGCCGCCCAAAATGTTCAGCAGGGTCGTCTTGCCTGAGCCCGACGGGCCCACAATTGCTGTGAATTCACCTGCTGAGATGGAGAGATTGATGCCATTCAGGGCGCGTACCGGCACCTTGCGGTCGTCATAGACCTTGTGCAGATGCGTGATTTCTATGATGGCCATATCCATGATTCTTTCTATTCTATCTCTATTCGATGCGGATCGCCTCGGCCGGCCGCAGTTTCAGAGCCTTGCGGGCGGGATAGATGGCGGAGAGAATGGCAGTCAGGACCACCAGCAGTGTTAAAATGACAAAAAATGGGGCTGCTACCCCGGGATAGACATGCGCGGCATAGCCGATCGCGGCCAACCCCTCACCGACGATGGAGAGGTCGATGCCACGGCGGCTGTAATAGTGAATGACTGCAGCGCTGACCGCCATCCCGATGGAGCCTCCTGTCAGAGAGAGAAAAATCGTCTCCAGCATGATCATGACAAAGAGGCGGATTTTGCTCATCCCGAGCGCCATCAGCAGCCCGAGTTCACGGGTGCGCTCGACGATAGCCATGAGCATGGTGTTGATGATACCGAAGGCGAGCGCGATTAAAATGATGACAAGAAACATGAACATCATTTGCTGCATCAAACCCTGCAGCATGCCCAGGTCCGGCGCGATCTCACGCCAGGTCTCGATTTTGAGATCCGGGTATTGAGAGGCCAGTAATCCGGCCGCTGAAGTGATTTTTTGCGGTTGGCGCAGCAGCAGAGCGATTTCATGACTCTCATTCTCCGGCAGGACGAGCAGGCGGCTGAGGTCTCTATAGTCAGCGAAAATCCGGGTCTCATCAAAGAGCGAATTGTCGCTCCTGAAAATGGCGGTTATTCTAAAAGCCCCGCCTGTCAGGGTGCCGTCATCAGCCTGGGCGGTCAGCACAATCTTTTGGCCGACTTTTACCTTGAGCTTCCCGGCGAGCCTTTCCCCGACAACAATCGGATTCCTGCGACCGGTCGAGAAATAATCGCCCGTAGTGATCTTTTGCCAGACATTGGTCACCTTTTTTTCAACTTCCGGCTCGATCCCGATGATCTCTACGCCCGTTCCGCCTCCGGCCGTACTGGCCATGGCGCGGACCCGGTAGCGCCTGGTGGCTGTGACCACATCAGGGTTACGAGCAAGCTGGGCCAGAATGCTGTCAGCCCCTGAAATTCGATATTTCAACTCCTCATCATCCAAAAAGAGGGGATGGTGCAGCTGGATATGTGAGACCTGCAGAGCGATGGAGGCGTTCACCGTCTGCTGAGCGATCCCTTCCATGAAGGCGATGGAAAAGATGCCGCCGAACAGGCCAATCGCGATAGCCGCGATGACGATACCGCTGCGTAATCTGTTGCGCCAGACATTGCGCCAGGCTATGGCAGCGATCATAAACTGTTCTCCCAAACTACCCGTGCAAGGCTTTAACGACCCGGAGTTTCAGAACGCTGGCAAGCGGCCAGGCCGCTGCCAGCGCGGTAAGAATAAGGACTGTCCAGGCTTGATGAATGAAGACAGACGATTCAAAGAGAAATGGCAGCACGGGCTCCATACCAAAATTTTCGATCGCCTTCGCCAATTCGCCCGAAAAACGGGGTGGATGGATGGTATAATGCCAGATGATGGGCATGCTCGCGAGAGAACCCAGAACGATGGCCAGTGCGGACATGATCGCAGTCTCAATGGTGAGCATAGTGAGGAGCCGGCTTTTGCGCAGCCCGACGGCGAGCATCACGCCGAACTCCCTCCTGCGCTCGTGGATCATCATCGTCAGCGTGCCGAAAATGCCAAAGGTGACGATCACATAGAGGATACCGAGCATGATCAATCCACCGGCATTATCCGATTCAATCTGCTGCACCAGCTCCACCTGCATATCGTCCCAGGGCATCACCTCGTAATCCGCCTCCGGCAAACGTTGCCGCAGTGCCGCTGTGACCTCTGCGGTCTTTTGCGGATCTTCCAGATCGATCGCCAGGGAGGTAAGACGATTTTCGGCACTGAAAAACAGCTGGCAGACCGGCAGAGGAATATAGACCAGCTGGTTGTTCAGTTGCGGAGAGGCAAAATGGGCCAGACCACAGATGGAATATTTGCCCGCCGCGCTGATGCCGTGATACCCCTGGCTGAGCAGTACCAGGGTATCGTCTACAGTCACTCTTAAAAATTCAGCCAGTCTTTCCGCGACCAGGACTTCCGGTTCATCCGGAGAGAGATAGCGGCCTTTGGTAATCCGCCCAGCCAGGGCGGTCAGTTTATGTTCGGCTGCAGGGTCTATGCCCACTACCATGATGCCCTTGGTTTGCTCCGCCCCTGAAGCCAGGGCAAAGGATTCGAGGCGCGGGATGACGCCGGCTACGCCCGCTCTCTGCTGGAGCAAAAGGGAGAGAGAGTCGGCCATAATGAAGGAGTATTCCAGGGTCTTGTTGTCCCAGTAACCCCGCCGATGAATTTGAACATAACCGCTGTAGCTTCTTACGACATCCCTGACCATCTTGCGATAACTGCCCAACTGCCAGGAACGCATGATGAGAGCCAGCAGTATGGCGAGAAAGATCGAGGCCATGGTGATCAGGGTGCGCCGCGCATTACGCCAGAGATTGCGCCAGGCCATTTTCAGCAGGGTCCTCATATCAACGCACACGCTTCATGTTCTGCTGTGAGAAAAAGGCATCGTCGATGGAGGTGTTATATTCTATGGCATCGATCAGCAGGGTTGTGCTGTGGCCGGGTTTGCCTGCCGGGATGATCTCCATGCGGGTGGGAATGGTGCGGTCCCCCATGGGCCTGATGTCGTAAAAGTTTTCCGTATGCACCAGTTCGCTCTCTTCGTCAAAGAATTCAGCCCTGATCTGCAGATAGTCCTGCTCTTCGATCCAGAGCAGGATTTTGCCCCAGACCACGGCGGCATCGGGCAAGGGGGTGAGCTCAATTTTATGGCAGCTATAGCCTCGGATCGTTTCCAAACCGGTTTTTTCGTGACTGTAGTCGAGGAGGATAGAGGATTCCTTGAGCAGGTCATCATTGGTAAAGTCCGAGCCCATCCACGATTGACTCATCATCGAGGGGGGAATCTTGATCATGCGGTCGATGGCCGGCACCCACTGCCACATCTCATTTTGACGTTTTAAAAAGGCCTGGCCCTTTTCCTTTGCAGGAGCAGTGATCAGAACGAGCGCATAATCACGGCCTTTGCTCCAGCTTTTCATCGCGACTGTGCGGCTCCAGTTGGGCCGGGATATGGTCATGGTCATCTCGCTGCGGCTGGTTTTACCGCGAAATTTATCGTCGGCGCGCTGCACAATCTCCCGCGCGCTCTCCTCCGGCAGCGCCAGCCCGGCATGGCAAACGACGAGAAGAGACACTATAATACGGATCATTTTGAACGCCTTTGTATGGATAAGTGTTTATGGACCTCTGATCCATTTTTTGCGACGCTGGAGGTCATTATTAGGAATATAGGATAAAAAGCGTGATGAGCAAGTGAAAAATGACTGTATCACTGCCGCACTTTTGCCCCTGGAGCCGGTACCGCATCCGGATGTCCCGGTTTGGTGCCATACAGCCGACGGGGAACAAAAACTGTGCATGGAGTGTTAAAATTTATATACTATTGATAAAATAGAAATTAAATGGTTTTAAGCGGTTCTGGAAATCCTGCATTTCGGGGAAATCGCTGGATTGTGTCTCTATTCTCTATCATCCTCCGCCGCCCGCTCAGCCGGTCCCAGCTTGATCCTGAAAATCCGTTCAAAGCGACTGCATTTTTAATAAAGCGCCATTAAGTAAATTGAGGGATGGTCATGCGACATCGACTTTTCACGGTTTCAAACCGCTTGCCTGTACAATTCAGCAAGCGGAAGGGAGTGATCACCTATCAGCCCAGCGTGGGGGGATTGGCCACAGGACTTTCTTCCTTGCGCAAGGCCTATGACCTGCGATGGCTGGGATGGCCGGGCCTTATCAGCACGGACCCCGTCGAGCAGGCCGGTATTACCGCTTCGCTCGGAAAACTCGATATGACACCGCTCTTTCTCAACAAGGAGGAACTCGAGCTCTACTATGAGGGCTTTAGCAACAAGACAATCTGGCCGCTCTTTCACTATTTTACCCAGTTCGTCGACTACGACGCCTCCTTCTGGCAGGCTTACAAGCAGGTTAATCAGCGCACTGCGGATGCTGTGCTTGCTGCTTCCGATCCAGGGGATTTGATCTGGATCCATGATTATCATCTTATGCTGGTGCCCGGAATGATCCGCGCCCGGCGGCCGGATGCCGTCATCGGCTATTTCCTGCACATCCCTTTTCCCTCCTTTGAGCTCTTTCGCACCCTGCCCTGGCGCGAGGAGTTGATCAGCGGCGTACTGGGTGCGGATCTTGTCGGTTTTCACACCTATGATTACGCGCGTCATTTCATCAGCGCCTCGCTGCGTCTTGCCGACGTAGAGCAGTCGCTCACCCAGCTGGTCTATGGAGATCGCATTATCCAGGTGGACTCTTTTCCCATGGGCATCGATTTCGATAAATTCGACAGTGCGCGCAGCCGCAGGCCGGTTATACGTGAAGTCCGCGAGCTGGAGCCGCGCCTGGAGGGTCGCAAGGTGATCCTCTCTATCGACCGGCTCGATTATTCCAAAGGCATACTCCAGCGTCTGATGGGTTTTCGCCGTTTTCTCGAGCTTTATCCCGAGTTTCATGAAAAGACCAAACTGCTGATGGTTCTGGTGCCATCCCGCTCGCAGGTCGAGGCCTATAAGGATCTGCGCACCAAAGTCAATGAATGGGTCGGGCAGATCAACGGTGAATTCAGCACAATCGGCTGGTCGCCGGTCTCCCATCTCTACCGTGCTTATGGGTTTGACAGTCTGGCGGCTTTGTATCAGTTGGCGGATGTCTGTCTGGTGACCCCGTTTCGCGACGGCATGAACCTGGTCGCCAAGGAGTACATTGCCTGCAGAGCGGATGAGAGTGGTGTGCTGATTCTGAGCGAGATGGCCGGGGCCGCAGAGGAGCTGCGGGAGGCGATTTCGATCAATCCCAACGATATCGACGATATTGCGGCTGCGCTGCATACGGCCTTGACCATGCCGGAGGAGAAGCAAAAAGAGAGTATGCATAAAATGCGTGAGCGTCTGAAGCGTTATGATGTGATGCGCTGGTCGGATGATTTTATCCATTCTCTGGAGCATGCTCACAGTGCTTCCCAGATGATCCGTTCCAAAGAGATTACGGAAAGCGTGCTTAAAAAGATCATGACCGACTATGAACGCAGTGAGCATCCGGTGATTTTTCTCGATTATGACGGCACCCTGCGGCCGTTTGAGGATCTTCCGCAAATGGCCATTCCGGACGCCGCTCTGCTCGACCTGCTGGCGGAAGTGTCGGAGCCGGGAAAGTGTGAGTGCATCATCATCAGCGGCCGGGATCGTGCGACGCTGCAAAAGTGGTTCGGCCATTTGCCGGTTGGTCTGGTCGCAGAGCATGGCGCATGGATCAGCCGGGGAGGCGGCGACTGGCGAACGATCGAGGAGTTGGATGAATCCTGGAAAGGGGATATCCGGATTATTCTCAACCAGTTTGTCGAGCGAACACCCGGTTCAATGATCGAGGAGAAGAATTATTCATTGGCGTGGCATTATCGCAAAGCGGATGTCGGGTTGGCGGAAGTGCGCGCGCGCGAGCTGCTGTCGCGGTTGGGAAGCATAGCCGGGCCTCTTGATCTGCAGGTGCTTCAGGGCAGCAAGGTGATCGAAATTAAAAATACCGGCATCCATAAAGGCCGCGCCGCGCTGCAGCTGCTTCAGGAGCAGTCGCACGATTTTCTTATGGCCCTCGGCGACGATTGGACCGATGAGTATCTCTTCAAATCCCTGCCTGCAGATGCCTATACGATCAAGGTGGGCATCCGTGCCACGGCTGCGCAATATTGTGTGCGTAATGTCTCCCAGGCGCGCGATCTGTTGGCGGGATTGATTCGGAAGAGGTGAGTAGATAAGGAGGTGTTTGTGATACGATTGGATGACTATAGAACTATTGTCGGGGACGAACTGATCGGCAAGATATTCCGCAAGGCGCGTGTTCTCTATGGCAAGCGGATCATTCATGTCAATTCGACTTATACGGGAGGCGGGGTTGCCGAGATGCTGCAAAGTCTGGTGCCATTGATGAATGACGCCGGCTTGAAAGCCGATTGGCGAATTTTACGCGGATCGCCCGATTTTTTTGACATCACCAAAAAATTTCATAACGCCCTGCAGGGGGATACGATCAATCTCTCCAGGATCAAGAAATCGATCTACGAGCAGGTGAATGAAGATTTTTCCCGGTACGCCGATCTCAATCATGATGCGGTTATTATTCATGATCCTCAGCCCTTGCCCCTCATCCGCTATTACCGCAAAAGCCAGCCCTGGATCTGGCGCGGCCATATTGATCTTTCCGATCCCAATCCCACTCTGTGGGAATACCTCAAGGCTTTTATTTTACGCTACGATCTGGTGATCGTCTCCAGCAAGGCCTACCAGAAAACCGATCTGCCCGTCGAATACCGCATCTTCACGCCGGTTATCGATCCCCTCAGCGCGAAGAACATCGCGTTGTCGAGTCAGAATATTCACAGCTATATGAAGAAGTATAATATCCCGACGGACAAACCGATCATCACGCAAATTTCGCGATTTGATAAATGGAAGGATCCTCTTGGTGTTCTGGAGGTGTTCAAGCGCGTGCGGGAAAAGATAGACTGCCGTCTGGTGCTTTGCGGCAGCATGGCCTCAGATGATCCGGAGGGGATTAAAATTTATGAGGCGGTGGAACGGGAGGCCAACAGCATGCTGCACAGTCAGGATGTTATACTTCTGACGACGGAGAATAACTTTCTTGTCAACATGCTGCAGCGCGCTTCGGCGGTGATCGTGCAAAAGTCGCTGCGCGAAGGGTTCGGCCTGACTGTGACCGAAGCACTGTGGAAAGGGCGGCCTGTGGTGGCTTCCCATGTTGGCGGTATTCCCCTGCAAATCCAGGATGGAGAGAGCGGTTTTCTGCTTGACCCCACGGACAACAAAGGCTTTGCCGAAGCGGTGCTGCGCTGCTTGCGCAATCCCACACAAGCCACGGAAATGGGTCTCAAAGGGCGTGAATTTGTCCGGCAGAATTTCCTGATTACCCGTCTTTTGCTCGACTATCTACAGCTTCTTGCAGAGATTATCTGATCAGGAAGGCGACTCGCCGGAATGCGGGTGATAAAACAAGGGCGGGATTGATGCATGAGGCTTGGCTTGAGGAGGTATCCCGAGTGTGGCCCTGCCGGATCATCCGGTGACTTTAGCTCTGGATGGCGGCCTGAGCGCGGAGCAGGTCGTGGAGGGTGATGAGCCCTATGACTTTTTCCTGCTCCCGCTCCACGACGAGGACGATATTGGAGGGCGAATCGATGAATTTGTTGCCAACCTCGCGGATGGTCTGGTCCGGGTAGCAGGTGACCGCC
>JAKQKF010000418.1 GCA_029560815.1 bacterium | reverse complement strand
GCGCGGCAGCTCGAGATAGCGGGTCATCAGGTTCCAGTTGTTCGGCGGGCCATAGTCGCCCATGCAGTCGGCGCGCCAGCCGACGCCATGCTGGGTTGCGTAGATCAGCCCCTCTTCCGCATCCTCCGGAATGACCATCGGGGTCTTTTTGAACCCCTCGAGGTACCAGTCGATGATCATCTTCTTCAGGTCAAAGCCGTAGGACTGCTTTTCGCGCACAAAGCTGAGATGCCATTCGCCCCAGTGGCCATAGGAGCCGATGTCGATGTGGTCGATATCGGGGTGGCCGTCATAGCGTTTGGCAAATTCCCGGACTAGCCGGCCCATATATTTGGCGAAGAGGGGATCCTCGTGGTCCGGCATCCAGCTGGGATCGGTCTTGCCGGCGTTCTGGGTGCTCTCGGCGATAAAGTCCCAGCCGCGCGCGCCGGTTTTCCGGTACCAGGCGGGCACGCGGGGTTTGCCGTTGGCGGGCATGATCCGGGTCGCGAGGCGCTGTCCGCGCGCCCTGGCCGCCGCCAGCACCGAGTCGACCATGGCCCAGTTGAACTGGCCCTCCCGGGGCTCGAGTTCATCCCAATACCAGCGATAGTAGGCGATCGTGCTTTTGGGATACCCCGGCACCTCCTGATCGAGCGAGGACTGGGTGGTGAATCCCATGCCCGGATTGGCGAGGATGGCATCCGACTCGACCGGCGTGACCACGGTCAGGTTGGGCACGCCCTTGGCGGTGATGATTTGTATGAACGGCTCCACCTGCGAGAATCCGGGCGAGGTCATGAGGACAAGCAAGCCCGCGATCAGAAAATATCGACACCGCATATTTATAAGCCTCCTGAGGATACAGATCCACACACTGCGACCCCCCGCGTTACTTCAGGTACACCGTGGCCAGGCTGTAGATTTCGAATGGGGGAAAGACGAATTCGATCGTATCGCCAATCTTTTTAAATGCTACCTCGGCCGTTTCGTTGATCGGCGAGCCGATGGTAATCCGTGTCACTTTTTTCTGATCCGGAATCCGCAGCTGCACCCTGGCGCCGGCCGCGGGGGTGACCATGCCGTCGAGAGTGACCTGATAGTTGACCAGGTGAACGAGCTGCAGGTTCTTCTCCCGCTGCTCCATGGTGGTCATCTCCACCATGCCTTTGGCCTCCAGTTTTCCGGAAAACAAGCCAGCCCCGGCCCAGGCAGCGGCCTCCGGCAGGGCGGCGAAGGCCTCCTTGATCCGGTCCGGGAAAATCCCCCGGCCGTACATCATCTGGTCGTCCGGGAGCGGCGAGGTATCGGTATCACCTCGGCCGACCGGGATCGGATGCAAGGGGATGAAGACAACCCGGCCCTTGCCGAATTCCCGGCGGGTGACGGCCACCGGGGAATCCTGCAGACCGAAGCCCAGCAGCTCCGACAGGCCCAGGTTTCGCCGCGGCAGTCCGTTTTCATCCTTCGACGAGGAAAGCCCCATCACCACCAGACCTCCACCCTGCTCCACGAAAGCGCTGACGATCTTTGCCTGCTCGTCGCTCATCAAGGGAACATAGGGCAGGATCAGCGTCTTGTAGCGGGCCAGCTCCGCGGCATTCAGGTCCCGTTCAACGGTCATGACATGGGCGATGCCGGCATCGGCGAGCACCCGCGAAGCCGGATTAAAATAGCTGAACTCATCGCTGTAGAACTGGTTGATCGAGCAAAGGATGGCCGTGTTGGCGGCCAGCTTTGCCCCGACGAGGTTCTCCTCGTTCTCCTTGAAGAAAGCATAGATCTGCTCAGCACCGTTATGAACCATCGGCGAGATCGGCTCGCCGAAGGTCTCGCGCACCACGCTGAAGGTGTTGTGGTTGGCAAAGGCCTCGGCGATGCTCAGTTTGATCAGATTGAAAAGCGCCTTCTCATTGGGGATCGGTTTGGGCGTCGAGGGCTGGATGCAGTACATCCACACCGGCTTTTGCATGGCCGCGGCCGCCAGGAATTTCAGCGGACCGGAGTTGGAGATCTTGACCTCTCCGTCCGCGCGCGGGACGGAGCGCAGGCCGGACTGGATTTCCGAATAGAAAAAGTCCTCGACCTCGCCCATCCTCTCCATATCGTCGCCGTTGATGTAAGCCATGTTGCCGTAATCGCCGCCGTTGATATTGCCGGAGAGGAGGAAATCGGGATTGATCTCCCTGGCCGCGGCGCGGATCTCACGCTGAAATTCACTCAACGAGGTGCTGCGGAAGATGAGCCATTCGCGCCAGAGCGCCTGGGTATTATCCACGGGTGGCTCTGCATGCGCAAGATCCGTGATCCCGTAGCGTTTCTGCAGATAGTCGGCGGGCACCTTTTCCTGCAGGTACTTTCTGAAGGCCGCGCGCGAGTGCTCGCAATAACAGGTGCCTTCGTGGACCTTGGTCCAGTCGACGTAGGCCCCGTCATACCCGCCCAACGCCACCAGCCGCATCACGCCCTTGAAATAGTGCACATAGGAGGGATTGTCCTGGCAGCCGAACATTTCAAAGCGGCCGCCGGTCCTGGGCGCATTCGGATGTCTGAAGCGATAAAAAGAGTATTTCCCGTCATGAGACCGCCGCGCCCACTTGTCGGGCGCCTCGGCCGGTTTGGCGCCCAACCAGGCGGCATAGCTCTCCCAAAGCCCGGGCGTATTGTAGGCCTCATTCAGCGCCAGTTCTTCCGGCCTGGGCACGTCGTCGTAGGTCGGACTTTCGCCCGCCAGGGCCATGGTCGTATAGGCGATCACGTGCATGCCCTCCTGGTGGAAGCGGTCGACCTTTTCGCGCGCTGCCGCGACGAGCTTGTCAAATTCTTTCAGATCGGTGATGTACTGGCCGCTCTCCCTCTCTTTGGGGAAGAGGATCGGACCGCCGTTCTGGTTGACCGTCGCATGCAGCCGGTTGAGGAATTCGATATTGTCGTTGGAGCGGACGATGCGGATGTGGCCCCAGTCCCACGGCCCCAGTGCTTTGCCGGCTTTCGGCGTCTCCGGCTGGACGGCAGCCGGGAGCGCCGCCAGCAGCGCCACGGTAAGCGCGGCAAATCCCCGGGGGACTCCTGACAATCGTTTCATGACTTTATACTCTCCCTGTTTTTGAACGTCAACGCGGGATTCAGATGCCCTTCCGCCAGCCGGGATCGTCAAAGGTATTAAGCTGGATCGGGAACGAGCCGTCCGGATTGAGCGGCTGGGCACAGGCCCACTGGACCGGTCTGCGCACGCCCTTGGTTTCGATCTCGGCGCGCAGTTTCATCTTTTTGCCTTCCATGCCCGGGGGCAGGATGAAATTGCACTGCCGCAGCCGCCCGCCGTGGGGATGGCCGGCATCCAGGCCGCCGCCCATGCTGAAGCGGCCGTCCTCGCTCTCGATATAGACGCGCAGAATGCCGGGCACGCCGGCCACGCCGTCGTTGGCAATGGCCAGGATGACCTCGGAGGTGCCATACCGCTTCCGCTGCCAGATCCACGACGGCCGGACGCGATAGCCGAGCCGGCGCTGCAGGGTGTCGAATCCCGCCGGGTACTTTTCATAGTAGGTGCGGAGATTCTCCCCCTCGGTCCACAAGGCCCAGTAGTTCGCCCCCATGTCCACGCAGTGCAGCATGGATTTTTCCTTGAGGTTGATGCCGGCCTCGTCGAGGGGAATGTCATTGATATCATATTCGCGAAAGCGTCCCTGCTCCATCACGGCGGCGAGCCAGGGCGGACGGCTGGAGAGATGCTCGATCTGGATCGGCTCCTCGATGAAGAGGATGCTGTCCGAACGCAGCCAGCAGCCGGCCCTGACCGCCATATCCAGGCAGGCATAATTGCCGGTGCTGCTGATGTCGGGCTGGGTGTTGATGGCCAGAGGGACCCGGGTCCAGGTGTCGATCTGGTAGCGGGTCATCTCGAGCATCGTTTTTTCAGCGGTGAGGTAATCGGGGAAGGGATTGGGCAGGTTATTGGTATGACCTTCTCCCCAAAAGCCATACATCATCATATCCATGAATTCGACCAGGGGATGGTCATTGTATTCGGCCGCCAGCAGGTCGTTCAGCTCGCGGAAAGCGCTTTTAAAGGCGGGATGGTCATACCGGGGTTCGACATAATCCCAATCCCCGGTTTTGGTTTCGTTCGTCTCCCCTCTTCGCTTGCCGATCTTGACGAGCGGGACCTTGTCGAGGAGGAAATCGGGCAGGGCGAGCTGCCGG
>JAKQKF010000403.1 GCA_029560815.1 bacterium | reverse complement strand
ACCCGCCGCACCGGCGACCAGCATGAGATCGAGGAGGAGGCTCTGCATCAAGAGCAGGCAGGTGCGGTGGATGCGCAGACTGTCGTCGATGCGGAGCCTCCTCCTCGATCTCATGCTGGTCGCCGGCTCCCTCCTCTTCATGTTCTGGTTCTCATCCCTGCTTGGCGCCCTCACCCTGGCTGCGCTGCCCTTTTACACTGCCCTGCTCTGGCGCCAGGCCCGCCGCCTCAAGGGACAGCAGCGCGAGGTGATGAAGAGCCACGCCGGAGTCGAGGCCGCCTACATCGACAGCATCCAGGGCATTCCTGAGATCATGAGCTTCAGCGCCGCCCCCGCTTTCACCCGGCTCAACCAGTCCCTGTTCGGCCTCTTTCAGGAGCATCTCGAGCGCCTCGGAGTGATGCAGGCCGGAGTCAACCTGGCGGTCGGCCTGCTTGGGGCCGCAATTTCTGTGCTGTTGCTCGCCCTTGGCGCCGGGCAGGTGATCGCCGGGGAGCTGCTGCTCGGCCAGTTCATGGCCGCCTACTCCCTGCTCAATTACATCCTGCCCGCCGTCACCGGCCTGGTCGGAGGCTTTATCGAGTTCCAGGGCGCGGAGGTGGCCGCGCAGCGGCTGATGGACCTCCTGCTGGTCGAGAGTGAGGAGGAGAATCAGACACCGCAAAATACAGGAGAGGCGCGGATGGAGGCATCCGATGCCCTGCAGCGAGCGGATGGGCCTGTCACCGGCCGCAGGCTGCCATCCGAAAAAACGGAAAGAATTCATCCCGCCGCGCAAGGTAATACTGCAGAGCACCGCTCCAGTGCGCCTCTCCCAACCTTCCCAACCTTCCGCATCGAGGGGCTCTCCTTCGCCTGGCCCAAATCGCCGCCCCTGCTGCGCGAGGTCACCATGGCCATCCCCAGCGGCCGCATCACCGGGCTCTGGGGAGCGAGCGGCGCCGGCAAGAGCACCCTGGTCCAGCTCCTGCAGCGCAAATACCCGCCGCTTGCAGGCAGGATCTGCCTGGACCAAATCCCCATCGACCGGTTCGAGCTGAGCAGCCTGCGCGCCCACATCGGCGTAGTACCGCAGCAGATCAGGATTTTCAATGCCACCCTGGCGGAGAACATTCTGCTCGGACGTCCGGCCGCTGCCCTGCAGGGGGTCGCGGCCCGGCTGGAAGAGCTGGGTCTCTCGTCGCTGCCCGGGCGTTTTAACCACGGCCTTTTAACCCTCCTTGGCGAGGAAGGCCGCAAACTCTCGGGCGGCGAGACCCAGCTGCTCGCACTGGCGCGGGCCCTCTACGGCCGGCCGCAGCTGCTGGTCATCGACGAGGGCTTTAGCGCCATCGATATCGAGCTGGAGCAGACCCTCGCCGCCACCATCGCCGCCTGGGCCCGTCACCACGCCGTGCTGCTCATCACCCACAATCTCGACTCCCTGCGGCGGACCGATTATCTCTACCTCCTGCGTGAGGGACGGATAGAGGAGGAGGGCGAACCGGCTGAGCTGATCGATGCGGGCGGACTCTTCCAGCATTTGATGCTGACGAAAACACTTGCGGCAGGCCTCCGCGTCGGGAGGACGGCATGACCACCTTCCCGCTGCATCCGCCGCGACTCTTTTCTCTCAGGAGAGGCTTTTTCCTGCAGCCCCTGCAGTTGAAGGGCTGGCACCTCTTCCTGCTGCTTGTGGCCTGCGAGGCCCTGCTGACCTGGTTCTATCAGTCGCGGATCCTCACTCGCGAGGTCTATCACACCCTCCTGCAGGCGCAGCTCGACGCCCAGCGCATCGACGCCCTCTTTGACCTGCTCCAGCGGATGAGCCTGTGGGGATTCGCGACCATTCCCCTGATCATCGGGCTGCGGATCATGCTGGTGGCCTCCCTGCTGCAGTTGCCGCTGGTGCTGCGCTTCATCGACATCCC
>JAKQKF010000397.1 GCA_029560815.1 bacterium | reverse complement strand
CCAGCAAAGAATTGATGTTGTCGATGATCTTCATTCGTCAGAACCCTTCTTGTTGCGGTCTGCCGCGCCGCCAGCCTTCACCCACTCGTCGACTTCATCTTTCTTGAACTTCCAAAGACGGCCCATGCGATGGGCGGGCATCGCATGCTTGTCGATCCAGCGGTAAACGGTGTCACTACTGACACCGAGGTACTTGCCTATCTCATCTACTGATAACCAGCGGTCTTCCATCTCGGCCATTTCTCTATGTCCTCATGGGCAATTGGTTTTCTTGCCACGCCAGAGGCGGTAACGGGGATGCTGGGCGCAACTCCCCCAACTTAAAACATCCTCTAACATACTTTAGGCAGGGGCCGATTGTCAAACGCTTTCGTCCGAATAAGGCCGCAAAAGTCGGCTCACGGGCGTAACCACTGGCCGCTGGCGACTCTCTCCGCGTAAGGCGGGCATGACATCCAATAGGTCCAGGCGGGAATCGAGGTGCGCCCGCATAGCACCGCCACCATCACCCGCTGGTACATGCTATGTCCGCCGGGCCGGAAGCCTTCCAGCCGGTCGATGGGCGGCAGGTCGCGTTGTGGGTCGGTGAAGGTCACCAGCTCCCCTTGGATCAGGTCCCAGTCGCCGGTCGGGCGGCCGAAGCGCGGCGTGCCGATCTCCTGCTGCCTGCGGGCGTCGGCCAGTGGATCGGCGGTGCCCCGGGCCAGGATCAGGCCTTCCGGCACTTCGAGGGCCGGAAAACCGGCGTGGAGATGATAAAGCCTGCCCCAGACCACGGCCGGTTCGATGCTGCGGGCCTGGGCGCAGAAGCGTTGATGGTTCCAGTAGCCCCGTTTCAGGGTGCCGTAAACGAAGAGCCGGAGGATGGTATCGGGAGTGTCTTCCGGGTTTGTGTTCAGCTTCGCGGTGTCTCCAATGTTCATGCATTCACTCCTTCGGGCAGCGTCCCTTTGCGCTCCTGGGGTATGAAGCGGAATTCGCTGTTTTCGATGGCCCGCACATCCG
>JAKQKF010000388.1 GCA_029560815.1 bacterium | reverse complement strand
CAGCTCACCTCGACCGAACTGACGCTTTTTTACCTCGAGCGCGTGAAAAAGTACGACCCCCTGCTTCACTGCGTCATCACCCTGACCGAAGAGCGCGCCCTGCGCGACGCGGCCCGGGCCGACGCCGAGATCGCTGCCGGGAAATACCGCGGCATGCTCCACGGCATTCCCTATGGGGTCAAGGATCTGCTCAGCACGGCGGACTATAAAACTACCTGGGGCAGCGTGCCCTTCCGCGAGCAGATGATCCCGGCCGACGCCGAGGTCATCCGCAAACTCGATGCAGCCGGCGCGGTGCTGACCGCCAAGCTGACCATGGGTGAACTCGCCTGGGGGGACGTCTGGTTCGGCGGCATGACCCGCAATCCCTGGAATCCCGAACAGGGCTCGAGCGGCTCCTCGGCCGGCTCGGCCTCGGCGGTCTCGGCCGGCCTTCTACCCTTCGCCATCGGCACCGAGACCTGGGGCTCGATCATCTCTCCCGCCACAGTCTGCGGAGTCACCGGACTGCGCCCGACTTATGGCCGCGTCAGCCGCACCGGCGCCATGGCCCTGAGCTGGTCGATGGACAAGATCGGCGTGCTCTGCCGCGAGCCCGGCGACGCGGCCATCGTCTTCGCCGCTATCCACGGCACGGACGGCCGGGACCAGAGCCTCTATGACGCGCCCTTCAGCTATGATCCCCGGCTTCCCCTGGACAAGGTGCGCATCGGCTACCTGCACCGGGATTTCGCCCGCGACTATCCCTTTCATCGCAACGATTCCCTCGCCCTGGTGCAGTTCTCCGCCCTCGGGGCCGACCTCATCCCCGTCGAACTGCCGGGCTTGCCGGTGGAAGCCCTCTCGATCATCCTCAGCGCCGAGGCTGCGGCCGCCTTTGACGAATTGACCCGCAGCAACCGCGACTCCCTGCTTGTGCGCCAGATTAAAAACGCCTGGCCGAATGATTTCCGCCAGTCGCGATTCATCCCCGCCGTCGAGTACATCAATGCCAACCGCATCCGCAGCGAGCTGATCCGCCGGATGGGCGAGCTGATGCAGAAGGTGGATTGCTATATCGCCCCCTCCTGGGACGGCGATAATTTGCTGCTCACCAATCTCAGCGGCCATCCCTGCATCACCGTGCCGGCCGGTTTTGCTGCGGACAACACCCCGACCAGCATCAGCATCACCGGCCGCCTCTTCGATGAGGGGACGATCATCGCCGTGGCCAACCATTTTCAGCAGGCCACCAGCCATCACCTCAAGCGCCCGCCGCTTTGATTAATCAATCCTGGAGGTCAAAGATGCACCGCAATCGAAGCTTTCCCCTTCTTGTGATCGCCCTGCTCCTCATGCCCCTGCTCATGGCGGCCCAGGAGAAGAAACAGCTCACCTACGAACAGGCCTTCAATCGCGCCGAGCCCCGCCTGCTGGGGATGCTTCCCCGCATCGAAGGCTGGCTGGATAAGGAGAACTACCTCGAATACCGCATGACCTTCGGGCGGGGCGGTGGCCAGGCTCTCTACAAGGTGAACGCCGCCACCGGCCATGAGAACCTCTGGTGCGATCTGGCCGAACTGGGCAAGTCGCTGCCCGAGGGATTCGTCCTCGATCCCCGCGCCGAGCACGACCCCGACTACAGCCGCTTCATCCTCAGCCACGACAATGACCTCCACCTCTTCACCGCTGCGGACAAGAGCCTCAAACAGCTCACCCGCAGCAAGGCGGAGGAGAAGAATCCCCTCCTCTCTCCCGACGGCCGCAAGGTGGCCTTCACCCGCGACAACGATCTCTATGTGGTCGACCTCGCCGGAGGCCTCGAACAGCGCCTCACCTTCGACGGCTCCGAAACGATCCTCAACGGCCGCGCCTCCTGGGTCTACATGGAAGAGATCCTCGGCCGGGCGCTGCAGTATCGCGCTTTCTGGTGGGCCCCGAACAGCGAGGCGATCGCCTTTCTGCGCTTTGACGATGAAAAAGTGCCCGAATTCACCCTCGTCAAGGCCGACGGACCTCATGGTGAGGTCGAGAAGCAGCGCTATCCCAAGGCCGGCGATCCCAATCCCGAGGTGCGCCTCGGCGTCGCCCACCTTGCCAGCGGACTCACCACCTGGATCGATACCGATCCCTTCGGCGACCGCTACGTCGCCTGGCCGATGTGGACCCCGGACAGCCGCCGGCTCTTCTTCCAGTGGATGAACCGCGGGCAGGACCATCTCATCCTCTACAGCGCCGATCCTCAAACCGGCGTCAAAAAGCCGGTCTATGAAAAGCGCCGGCCCACCTGGGTCGAGTTCTTCGAGACCATCCATTTCCTCAAGGACAACAGCGGCTTTCTTCTGGTCAGCGAGGAAAAGGAGTGGGATCAGATCTTTCACTACAGCCTCGACGGCCGCCTGGTCAAACAGATCACCCGCGAGCCCCTGCAAGTCAAGGAGATCCTCCTGGTGGATGAGGAGACGCGCACCATCTACTTTCACGGCACCGAGGCCGACCGGCTGCAGAAACATCTCTTCCGCGCCAGCACCAACGGCAAGGGGCTGAAAAGGCTGACTGCGGAAGCCGGCTCCCACACCTGCACCGTCGCGCCGGGCGGGGCTTTTTTCACGGATAATCTGGCCACCCTGGCCCAACCCACACGGCTGATCCTGGCGGACCGGAACGGCAAAACGCTGCGCCAGCTGGGAAACACCAAACTGCCGGCCCTAGACGACTATGAACTCGGCCGCAGCGAAATTTTTACCATTCCGTCAGGGGATGGCTATGACCTCCCCGCGCGCTGGATTCTGCCGCCAAATCTCGACATTACTAAAAAATATCCGGTTCTTCTTCAGGTCTACGGTGGGCCCAACGCTCCCATCGTGCGCTATGGTTTTCCGATGCTCTCCGATCTCTATTCGGCGCAAAAGGGCATCATCGTTCTTTATGTGGATCACCGCGGCTCGGGCCTGCTCGGCCGCAAGGGGCAGGATGAGATGCACCGCAATCTCGGCAAATGGGAGATCCATGACTATATCGCCGCAGTCAAATGGTTGAAGCAGCTCTCCTTTGTCGATTCCACCCGCATCGGCATCACCGGCGGCAGTTATGGTGGTTATGTCACCCTGCTGGCGATGACTGCAGGCGCCGACTATTTCACGCACGGTGTCGCCGAGTACTCGGTCACCGACTATCGCCTGTACGACAGCATCTATACCGAGCGCTACATGGACACCCCCGAGGAGAATCCCGACGGTTATGACGCCGGCTCGGTGATGACCCATGCGGACAAACTCAAGGGCAAGCTCCTCATCACCCACGGCACCATGGATGACAACGTGCACATGCAGAACATCCT
>JAKQKF010000377.1 GCA_029560815.1 bacterium | reverse complement strand
CCAGGTGGTGGTCCAGAGGCCGTTGCCGAGGTCGTTCCATTTCTGCGCGACCAGGGTTCCCTTAAGGACCGGCTTTTCGTCCGCCCAGGGCTGGATGGTGATGCCCTGGTTGAGGAGCAGATCGCCGGTGCGATAGAGGCCGCCGCGGAGGATGATGGCATCGCCGGTGCGGGCGGCGGCGATGGCCTCCTCCAGCCGCATCGGTGAAGCCAGTGCGGAGCCGCTGGCGCCGGCGGGGGCGTCAGGCCCGACGTAAAATATTCTGGCCGCGCCGGCAGGCAGCGCGTAGTTTTGGCGCAAAGGGCCGTAGGGCCCGCCCGAGGGCTGGGCGGACGCTGCGGCCGGGATGAGGATAGTGAGGCCAATGAGCGTGCATGCTGCGACTGCGCCCAGCACGCTGCGGCGCAGGGCAGCCGTGGAGGAAAGAGCTGGTTTCATTTTCAACTCCTCAAAAGGCTCATTTCAGCAGGATGAATCTTTTCGATTCCACTGCGTGGCTGGAGCGCAGCGTGTAGATGTAGACACCGCCCGCCAGCCCGCTGCCGTCAAAGGCGGCCAGATGGGCACCGGCATGCTGCCGGCCTTCATACAGGACCGCCGCCAGCTGCCCGGTGAGCGTATAAACCCGCAGTGAGATCTCATCCGCTTCCGTCAGGGTGTAGGGAATCCGGGTTACCGGATTGAAAGGATTGGGATAATTCTGTCCGAGCGAAAAGACGCCTGCTCTGCTGCTGGCGGCAGAAGCGACCGCGCTGGTTTTGGGCGCCAGAGCCTGCAGGGAGGCGGCAAGCTGCGCTGCAGCGGTCTTGAGGGTATCGGCGGCGGAGAGGGAATTGGAATAGTTGCGCGCCATGGCACTCTGCGCCGGGCCCAGGGCGGTAGTGAGGGCGGACCAGGAATCCGCGGTGTAGTGGCTTTCCTGCAGCGTCCCTGCTTCTGCGATGAGTGAGTCGAGAGCATTATAAGAGAGGCCAACATCGGCCACGGCGTAAAACGCGGGTTTGCACTGGTTCTTCGTATCCCAGAGGGATGAGGACTGGTTCTTTTTAAAAGTCCATTCGTCGTTCAAGCCGTCCTTGGCGACACAAATGATCTTGCCGCGGCCGGAGAAATAGCTGCGCTCGACGAAGCACTTGAAGAGTTGACCGTACTGGTTGGCCTGGGTCTGCAGCAGGCGCGCCGAGGGCGCTGCGCTGCCGGTGGTGACATCCAGTTCGGTCACCGCCATCTCGGTGCAGATCGGGGCGAATTTGTCATAGGTAGCAATCCACTCTTCAGCGGTCGGCGAAGAGTTGGAGTCATGCTCCTGCATGCCGATGCCGTCCAGGAAACCGGCCTGGAAGATGGGGGCGCAGATG
>JAKQKF010000363.1 GCA_029560815.1 bacterium | reverse complement strand
GTGTGCCTGCCGGGGGGAAGGATGAGATGGCCGCGGTGGTAGGCGGGCCAGACCCCGCCGTCGACGAGCACATCCGGATGCTGTTTGGGATCAAGCAGCAGCGCAACAGTCCCGGCCGCATCGATCTGCCAGACCGAAACGGCGAGGGATTCCCGCGTCGCCGCGGCCAGCGCCATCGGCAGGTACTCGCTGTCCACCTCATAGAGGCTCGCTTCGGAGTTGAGGGCGAGCCGGGCGCCTCTCGCTTCTCCCTGCTGCAGGGTGCGGTAGAGCTCCAGCCCGGTGATCTGACGGGTGACCAGGCCGGGCTGCTGCGGCCGGTCGACCAGATTGAGGGTGGCCACCGGGGTACGGCCCCTGCTGTAGGCCTCGCCGCGCTCGATCAGGGCGGTATACCCTTGCGGATGGACGGGATTGGCCCGCGGCGGTTCCTCAAGCTGCAGGGTGAAGGGGAGTTCATCGGCCAGAGCGGCGATGGCGGCGGTGTGACACCCATGGCCGCAGCGGCCGCCGGCGCCATGGCGGCATCGAGGGTGGTCACCACGACCTCCCAGGCGGTCTTTTTCTCCGCCTCCACCGAGCGGAAAAAGGCGATGAAGCGGCGGTGTTGATCGAGGAGGTGCTCCTCGCGCAGAGCATAGAGGGCGGCCAGAGCCCAGGGGCTGCGCCGCCAGTAATGACGCGAAGCCGAATCGAAAATTGCCAGAGGGTCATAGCCATGGCGCTGGGAAAAATGGTCACGAAAGGCGCGGTTCATCGGCGTGAACCATTTCGGGGCCGCAGCGCCTTCAGCCGATTCGTAATATAATTCCGCCAGGTTGATCCCGTCCCATTCGTGTGCCAGCAGCAGGCTGCGCAGCTCAGCCATCACCGCTTCACGGCAGGGGGGCATGTTCAGGGCCATGGGACGGCGCCAGCGAGCTCCCGAGGTGTCGGCATCGGCGCCCAGCGCGTTCTTCTCACGCCATTCGGGATGGTCGAGCCAGAATTTGTCCGAGACGTGGGGCAGCTCAAGCCAGAGATATACGCGCATGGCGTTCTGATGCGCGAGTTCGATCAGGCGGCCATAGTCGTAGGTATAGTCGCGGTAGCTGTGCCAGCCGGCGGCATGGATGGTGCGCACGCCGTTCTTGCGCCACATCTTGATCAGATCCTCGACGCTGATCTCCTCGCGCGAGCCCGGATCAAAAAAAATCTCGACCATCTCGCGGCGGAGCAGGGGCTTGAGGCCGAACTGGTAACGCACCATTTCCAGCAGGAAGGGGTAACGGCCATAACCGCCTTCGCTTTCCGGATCGAAATGTGTCCCCCAGTAGAGGTAGCGGCCTTCGCCATACTCGCCGCCGATCACGGCAGGACGGCCGGAGGCGGGATCGGAAGCGTAGGTGATGTAATCGAATTCGGTCTCGAAATCGGTCAGCGTATCGGGGCCGGCCCACTGGATGGGCACAGTGGGGTAATATTCGTCGACGACCGATTGCAGCACCCGCCTGCTCTCCTGCGGCATGATCCCCATCGCGGCGCTGAGTTCCGAAGGGCGTTCGAGGATGATATTGGCGCCGTTCTGGACACTGCGCACCAGCAGAAGGATCTGCTGCTGTTTGAGGGCAAGGCTCGCCGCGGCGGGAACGACGATGAGATTGCTCCCCTCCGGCACGACAAAAAATTGTGCCACGTCCAGCCGAATACCATCGATCCCCACGCTGCCCAGGGCCTGCTCCCAGTTCTCCTGGCCGCGCAGGAGCTGCTCCGGGGCATCGCCATTGTGCAGCAGCACCATCCGTGCGGGATGCTCATCGGGCACAGCCAGCGGTTTGGCCGCACCGGCATATTCATTCAGCCGGGGCACGCTATTGACCACACTGCTCATCAGGTTTGCCAGGGCGCCTTTGGGCCGGGCTGGAACCGCTGCAGCCACATAAATCCACCCCTCCGGCACCGCCACCGATTTGCGCAAAGTATCACTGCGCAGTTCATCGGAATAGTGTTCGTCTCGTATGGCTCCACGCTCATCGATGAAAAATTCGCGCAGCCAGGCGGAGGAGAGGGGCAGCTCGATCTCGCCTCTGCCGGTCACCACCCGGAAATCCTTGCCTCTCACCTGCTGGCTGGTATGGCGGGGATCGGTGAAGCGGTAGCCCATCGCTTTCATCCCTGTGATGATCTCTTTCAGCACCGCGATATCACAGAAGGGATGAAAGAAGAAACTGGCGACGCCGTCGCGCAGGGCGAGATTATTGCGCGCTGCTTCGAGCAGCGGACCTGAGCGCTGATCGCTCAGGGGAATGTAGCCGAGGTTTTCCGGGATGATCTTGCCGCCCGAGCTGTGCTCATAGATCAGCCAGGGTAAAAGCTGGTCGGAGCCGTGCAGGTCGATGGTCTGACGGCGCTCGTAGGCCGAACTGAAGTAGTGGTTGATCACCGAGTAGGCCAGCTGTGAGGCGCCGTAATGCGGGGTCTCCCAGGTGACCGGCCAGAGCCCGTGCCGGGCCATCTCGCCCAGACCGGTCTCGATCCGCTCGCGGACATACTCGCGCGAATCGGAAAAGAGCGGCTCATTGTGCATCATATCCCAGAATTCATAATCGGCCGTGGTTTCGCCACGGTACTGGTGCGTGTTGCCGTGCATCACAATCACCCCGCCCTTGCGCACCATATAGCGGATGGCGTCGACAAATTCGGGCTGATCGGAGAGCGAGGCGGCGGTGTTGCTGGCCGGGTCGAGATAAAAGGGGACCAGCGAGATCGAAAAGGGCACCTCCTCGCCCTGGAGATAGTCAGCGATGCGGCGCAGGGAGGTAACGTCGGAGAGGGGGGAGATGTCCTCGATGCGCACCATGGCCAGGGGATTGGCGCGGTGCTCCTGGCCGAGGATATCGTGGAGCAGGTCGGCGAAGGCGATATAGCTGCCGCCTTCGCGCACAAAAGCGGTGGTCAGATCGGCAAAGTACCAGAGGTTCCGGCTTTTCAGTGCATAGGGCAGGCGCTCGTCGCCCTTTTCCAGCCAGGCGTACACCTGGCAGCCGGAGCTGTCGCTGACGGCAACCCGGTTGAAATCGGGATCCTGACGGGGCAGAAGAAGGCCCTTGTAGCGCACGCGGTTCCAGGCCGAATCGGCCCCACTGCCGAGATAGCGTATGGCGTAATCAGGCGTGCCGGGCTGTTCCAGGAATTGACCGAGGCCGAAATGGATCCAGGTGATCGCCCCCGTGAACGCCGCGGCCTCCTGCAAAAAGGCTTTGGGTAGGATGAATTTGGGATCCACACCGATATAAAAGAGCAGATCCCGGCCGGTCAGGCGGCCGGCTGTGTAGCTGCCGCCGGCATCGAGGAGGAGGATCTCCGTCTCCGCTTTGAAATGGCTGAGCAAACTGGCCACCTGGCGGGCGTCGTTCTCGCCGATCGGGTCGCTGACCACCAGCACCTTGCGCGCGGGCTGCCAGGCGAAACCCGCCTGTACGGCCGGCCAGGCTTCGTCACGATCGATCTGATGGGTGTCGTAGAGATCGATGTCCATGAGGCCGGCTTTTTTGGCCGCCCGGATGCTCTCCTGCAATCTTTGGCCGTCTACGCTTTGCTGACCGAAGGGGGTGAGCTCGAGATGGACCAGCAGCCGGCTGCGCCCGGCGACCTGGTCCTTGATGGCTTTTGCTGCCCCTTCGACCCAGGCGGGATTGAAAAGGGCGGGATTTTTATAGAGGTCGGCCCACTGCTGCCACATCAGCTCCAGACTGACCCAGTCGGGCCTGTGGGGATGACTGAGCAGAGCCTCGAGATCAAAGCCGGTGTAGCCGCGTTGTTCGGCGGGGCTGTAGAGGCTGCCGCCGGATTTGGGACTGACCACCGAGGTGACGCAGGCGATCTTTTTGGAGGCGTGGATGGCCTCAAAGCTGGCGAGCAGGGTTTTGGTCAATCCGAGGGCCGCGACATCGCCATAACCTGTTGCACTTGTCTGCTCGACGCAGGAGGCGCAGCTGCAGTAGGCGCTCTGCCAGCGCACCACCGGCTCGCCGATGTCGATCCCCGCCAGACCGTCATACTGGTCCAGCAAGTCGCGAATCAGCCCCAGCCACCACTCGCGCACCTCGGGATGGGCGGCGCACAGGGGGTAACTCTGATCGTTGAGGCGATAGTCGGTACCGTCCGGATTCTTCACCCGCCATTCCGGGTGTTTTTCCCAGGCGGGCTTGTGCTGAAAAGCAGGCAGCCAGGCCATGACGCGGATGCCCCGGGCGGTGCACGACTCCAGCACATACTTTAACAGATTTTGACGGCCGTAATCGGCCATCTCATTCAGGGCATAGCTGGTTTTATATTTGGCGCCATGGACGGGGTCGTAGGCCTTGTAATAGACCACCGTAACGCCGTGCTCCTGCCACCGCTCCGCGAGCTGCTGCGCCAGGGTATTGACGCGAACCGGGGCGTTATAATAGTAGGATGGATCAAAACGCACCGCATTGATCGACTCCGGAACAGGGTCGAGCAGCAGGATCGAATTCTGCGCCCGTGCGGCAGGGTTTAGTAACACAATAAAACCAAATAAAACAGCGAGTAAGCGCAGTGGCCGTTCCAAGTATTACTCCTGTCATTAAGGAGGCTAACATCTTGTTTATTATTGCAATGATTATGCCATGGGCGTACCCTGTTCATCGCCTTTTATTTTATGATGTGCGAGAGCGCACTTGTTCATTTATGCTTGTTAATGAACAGAATAATCATAGATTATAGTCTGGAGGAGGCTGCAGCTCTCCTTGCTGCGGCTCGCTGCATGAAAATCTGGAGCATCTCACTTACGAAGGCAGGCGTTTGTGAAAAAGGAGCAACTCTACAACACCCGCTGGGCCGCTGCGCTGGCCCTCGCTCTGGCGGTGATGGTGCTGATCTGGGCTCTGCTCGAGCTGCGCAGCACGCGGCGGGAGCTGACCGCCGCCCTCGAGGAGCAGGCGCGCACGGTGATGGC
>JAKQKF010000347.1 GCA_029560815.1 bacterium | reverse complement strand
TCAGGAGAAGGATGGAAATGAAATGGACCAACTTGTTAAGGCATTTCATGTCTGTGACTCCTTCTTTTGAATAGATCGCTCCCCTCCGCCCACTGGCGGGGGGCACGGCTGATTGCCCCACTCTCACTAACAACACTCAGGCAGGAATGTCATCACCTCCATTCATTGGCTATTGAATCTGCTTCTCCCACTCATGGTTTGAAAATTCATCTGGATGATTGGAATGGACGAGAACCCAGTGGCCGTCATTGTTGCGGTCCACAAAGACGAACTGCGTACTGCCATTCAGGGCGTAATTCCAGATCTCGACCGGCTTGCTGAACCCCGCATTGGAGGTCCGGCGCTCAATATCCAGCGGTACGCCGTAGCGAAGATAAATTCTTGCCATATCGGACGTTAATCCACCCTTGAACCGCTGCTGGGATTCGGCCAGACGGGCGAAATAATCGATCATGTACTCGTTGCCGGGGGTTTCCGGGACCGGATCCTTCGACTGCCAGAAGCGGATGAGAAACTGCCGCTTGCCCGATTCATCCAGCGACTTGAACAAATCCAGCTCAGCCCGGGTGGCGATGAAGCTCAGCTGCTCCAGATAGCGCGCCTGATCCGCCGGCGTCATGGGCAGGGCGAGTTCCACTCCGCTCGCATCGCCTGAAACCGTGAAATAGCGGCTGGCGGCCGCCGATGAGCCTGTGCCCGGTTCGGTTAGAAACAAATCGAGGCGATAGGCCCCGGGCTGCATGCCCTCGAGGGCAATGCTCTCCACCCGTGAGCTGTTGGCCTGCACGATGGTCAGTCCCGGCCGTTCCTCCACCCTCACAGCCTGACCGGAAAGATCCGAGACCGTGTAGCGCAGGTTGTAGGAGCCCTTGCCCTCCGCCGGCAGGGCGAGATGGTTGACCTCGAAATAGAACCAGGCTTTTTCGCTGGATGGACTCATACCGAAAAGACGAGAGGGATTTGGGAGCATGATGAGGCCGCCGCGTAAAAAGGGCTGCATATCCCCGCTCCCGGGTCGGTGTATCGAGGAGATGAAGAAGAGATCGCTGAGGGAGAGTTCCGCACCGAAGCGGCGCAGCGGCAGCAGGGTTTCCGCCGTTCCGGAGCGGCCGCTGGCATGATCCCGCACCGTCATATTCAGAACGACCGTGTCGGCCTGCAGCACAAAGCTCTTGAGATCCAGATAGACGAGGGGGCTGTCAATTCCCGTCCTGAAATGCTTCTGCTCATGCACCTCGGCGAGACGGCCCTGCCCGCCCTCCAGGGAGAGATCGATGGACAGATGCAGGCTATCCTCTCCCGGCAGCGGCGCAAGTTCGATCGCATAAGCGAGCTCCAGCCGGGTGCGGCCGTCCCCTGCATCGAACTGGCAGGCATCGAGATGAAATGGCAGCCGTCCGCTGCTCCGCAGTGGTACCTCCCACGAATGCAAGGGCTGCGGCTCGGCCGGAGCGGCCAAAACAAAAAGTGCAACCAGAAAGAGCAGGCCGTAATATTTTGCAATCGCTTTCATGGTTCCGCCGGGATCTCCTCGTCTTCGCAAGCTGTTACAGGCTGGCGCAGAGGCCGGGATCAGCCAT
>JAKQKF010000334.1 GCA_029560815.1 bacterium | reverse complement strand
CTGGCTGCTGGTGGCCAAAAGGCTGCGCACCTACTCCCTTCTCGCCGGGGATGCCATCACCATCCCGGACTATTTGAGCAACCGCTTCCACGAACAGCGCAAACTGCTGATGAGCACCGCTGCGCTCTTTATTCTGGTTTTTTTCACCGTCTACGCGGCGAGCTGCTTTGTCACGGTGGGCAAACTCTTTCACGCTCTTTTTGGCTTGCCCTACACCTGGATGATGATCCTCGGGGCGGTATTTGTCCTTTCCTATGTGGCGATCGGGGGCTTTCTGGCGGAGACCGCTTCTGATTTCATGCAGGCGGTGGTGATGATCCTTGCGCTTGTCCTGATCACCCTGGCGGGCGTGGAGGCTGCAGGCGGAGCGGCCCGGGTGGTGGAGAATATCCGCCGTATCCCGGGCTTTTTCGAACTCTTCGGCATCGCCCGGCCGCTGCTCGCCGATGGTGTGCAGCGCAGCAGCGCGGCGGGTGAGCCCCTTTTTGGCGCCGCGGGCACCTATGGCCTGCTGACCATCCTGTCCAGCCTGTCGTGGGGCCTGGGCTATTTCGGCATGCCTCACGTTCTGACCCGCTTCATGGCGATCCGCAATCCGGCCGAACTGGACAAGTCGAGAAGGATCGCCACCGCCTGGTGTGTTATCTCTCTGGGATCGGCTGTGGTCATCGGCCTGGCCGGCCGCGCGCGAAGCAAAAAGGAGTAATCGCAGTTATGCATGAACACATCATCGTCGGTCTTGCCGCCATTCTCTTTTTCGCCGTCAGCTCCCAGTGGCTGGCATGGCGCCTGAAGGTCCCCTCGATTCTGATCCTGCTCGGCACCGGCCTGCTGGTGGGACCCTTCCTTCATCTCATCCATCCGGATCGGCTGCTGGGGGATCTGCTTTTCCCGGTCGTTTCGCTCTCGGTGGCGATCATCCTCTTTGAAGGGGGATTGAGTCTCAAGGTTTCGGAGCTGCGCGAGATCGGCGGGGCGGTGAGCAGGCTGATGACCACAGCGGTAATCATCACCTGGGTCCTGGTCGCCTGGGCGGCGCATGCCGTCGTCGGTCTGAGCCTCACCACCTCGATCATTTACGGCGCGATCCTGGTGGTGACGGGTCCCACAGTGATTATCCCCCTGCTGCAGCAGGTGCGGCCGGCGCGCAGAGTCGGCTCGCTCGCGCGCTGGGAGGGCATCGTCAACGACCCGGTCGGGGCCATACTGGCCGTACTTGTGCTGGAGGCGGTACTGATCGGGGGATTTCCGCAGGCATTCGGGGCGGAGTTCGTGGCCATCCTCAAAACCCTTCTATCCGCGCTGCTGCTCGGGGTGGCGGGCGCCGCGGTGCTGGTCCTGCTGATGAAGAATTTTCTTATCCCTGATCACCTCGATGAGGTGATCACCCTGATGGTGGTGGTCGTCGCTTTCACCGTGGCGAATATGATCCAGGCAGAGTCCGGGCTGCTTGTGGTCACCATCCTGGGCATTATCCTCGCCAACCAGAAGTATGTCCCGGTGCGGCACATTATCACCTTCAAGGAAAATCTCAGTGTGCTGCTCATCTCCGGGCTTTTTATCATCCTGGCGGCGCGGCTGCAGCTGGACGATCTGGCGCAGATCGGCTGGCGCGAGGCCGCATTTGTCCTTCTTCTGATCTTCGCCGTGCGGCCCCTGGCGATCTATTTCTCGACCTGGCGGAGCGAACTCGACTGGCGCGAAAAACTTTTTCTCTCCTTTCTGGCGCCGCGGGGCATCGTCGCCGCCGCGGTGGCTTCGCTCTTCTCCTTCACGCTGGTCGACGCGGGTTATGCCGATGCCGGGCGGCTCATACCCCTGACCTTTTTCGTCATCATCTGCACCGTGGCCTTTTACGGAATCATCGCTGCGCCGCTGGCGCGCCGGCTGCAGCTGGCGAAGCGCAATCCGCAGGGGGTTCTTTTTGTCAGCGCGCACAGCTGGGCGCGGGAGGCGGCCCTTGCGCTGCAGCGGGAGGGGCTGGAGGTGCTGCTGGTCGATACCAACTATGGCAACCTCTCCGCGGCGCGTATGCAGGGGCTGACCACCTGGCACGGCAGCATACTGGCGGAGGAGGTGACCGAAGAGCTGCCCCTGTTCGGCGTGGGCAAGCTGCTGGCCATGACCGGCAATGATGAGGTCAATGCCATGGCCGCGCAGCGTTTTGCCGAACTCTTCGGCCGGGCGGAGACCTATCAGCTCTCCTGCCTGGGCAAAAGGACGGGCGGCCAGAGCAACATGGCCATGGAGCAGTGCGGGCGGCTGCTTTTTTCGGCGGAGGCGGACTATGGGGCCCTCAACGCCGATGTCGCCGCGGGGGCGAAGATCAAGCGCACGGCGCTGACCCAGGAATTCGGATTCAAGGAGTTTCAGGAGTTATACGGTGACAAGGCGCTCCCCCTCTTTCTGATCACGGAGGAGAAGAAACTGCAGGTTTTTACGACCGACCGTCCTCTTCAGCCCAAACCGGGCCAGTTCCTCATCAGCCTGGTGCGGGATACTGCCGTCTTAGAGGAGAGGACTCAATCTTGATATCTTGTAAAGGAGCGCTCCGCTTAACTCCTGTGCAACAGCCGCACGCCGGTAGGGGCTGAAGGCGGCACCCGGTCCACACCGGTGTCGGTCAGGGGCCTGAGCAGGAGCAGATACATGCTGTACGACGATGCCATGCCGTTGCCGCCGAGGGTGACGATGCCGGGGGGAACTTCCTTCTCGTAAAGGACGAACCCGGCGTCATCGGTGAGGATGGTTCCGTCCATCGGTTTCCAGCCGCTCATCCAGGTGGGCGGCGCAGGCGCGGAGGCATCGATGGCGACGACCAGGTGGAGGGCTCTCTCTGTATGGAACTGGAGGAAATTTTCCTCCGTGTTCCCCTTGTCATCGTTGGCAGTCATGATCCAGTAATAGTCGGAGAAGCGGGCGGG
>JAKQKF010000325.1 GCA_029560815.1 bacterium | reverse complement strand
GAGGGCAAGTGGCTGGTCGAGAATCACGGCGCCGATCCCGACATCCTGGTCGAGAACGATCCCGCCTCGCTCATGGCCGGAAAAGACAAACAACTCGAGACCGCCATCGAGGTGCTCCAGAAGCAGATCGTGGAAAAGCCGTGGAGCTTCCCCGAGCGCCCGGCCTATCCAAAAAAATGACCAACGTAATGCATCTCTCACAGAGCCACAGAGGCACAAAGAAGAGCATAATAACTTGTTTCTTTGTGGCTTGGTGACTTTGTGAGAGGCAAGTTTTTTAGGCCATATGAGGAGGCGGATGATGAAGCTTTTGCACATCACAATGCTCCTTCTTTTCGCTGCTGGGGCGGGGGCCCAACCTACGGCCGTGACGGATTCGATTACCGTCAATATGATAGCCGAGGCGGAACGGCTCCAGGGCCTTTCCTTCACCCCGGCCGAGCGAGACTCGATGCTCTCCGGCCTCGCCGGCCAGCTCGCCGCCTTCGAAGCCATCCGCGCCTATTCACTCGACAACAGCATCTCCCCGGCCCTGCTCTTCAATCCGCTTCCCGCCGGCTTTAGCCTGCCGGCGGGAAAAAGCTCCATCGCAATTCCCCGGCCCAAGGGCTTTAAAAAGCCGGCGCAGGCGGCGGATCTGGCCTACTGCACCATCCCCGAACTGGCCGAGCTGCTGCGCACCCGCCAGCTCACCTCGATCGAACTGACGCTCTTTTACCTCGAGCGCCTGAAAAAGTACGACCCCCTGCTCCACTGCGTCATCACCCTGACCGAAGAGCGCGCCCTGCGTGACGCCGCCCGGGCCGATGCCGAGATCGCCGCCGGGAAATATCGCGGCATGCTCCACGGCATTCCCTACGGGGTCAAGGATCTGCTCAGTACGGCGGACTATAAAACCACCTGGGGCAGCGTGCCCTTCCGCGAGCAGATGATCCCGGCCGACGCCGAGGTCATCCGCAAACTCGAAGCGGCCGGCGCGGTGCTGGCCGCCAAGCTGACCATGGGCGAACTCGCCTGGGGGGACGTCTGGTTCGGCGGCATGACCCGCAATCCCTGGAATCCCGAACAGGGCTCGAGCGGCTCCTCGGCCGGCTCCGCCGCGGCGGTCTCGGCTGGCCTTCTACCTTTCGCCATCGGCACCGAGACCTGGGGCTCGATCGTTTCGCCCGCCACGGTCTGCGGCGTCACCGGACTGCGTCCCACCTACGGCCGTGTCAGCCGCACCGGCGCCATGGCCCTGAGCTGGTCGATGGACAAGATCGGCGTGCTCTGCCGAAATGCCAACGACGCCGCCATCGTCCTGGCTGCGATCAACGGCCCGGACAGCCGGGACCAGAGCCTTTATGACGCGCCCTTCAGCTATGATCCCCGCCTGCCCCTGGACAAGGTGCGCATCGGCTACCTGCAGCGCGACTTTGCCCGCGACTATCCCTTTCACCGCAGCGATTCCATCGCCCTGGCGCAGCTCTCCGCCCTCGGGGCCGACCTCATCCCCATCGAACTGCCCCGCCTGCCGGTGGAAGCCCTCTCAATCATCCTCGGCGCCGAGGCTGCTGCCGCTTTCGATGAACTCACTCGCAGCAACCGCGACTCTTTGCTCGTCCGCCAGATTAAAAACGCCTGGCCGAATGACTTCCGCCAGTCGCGCTTCATCCCCGCCGTCGAGTACATCAACGCCAACCGCATCCGCAGCGAGCTGATCCGCCGGATGGGCGAACTGATGCAGAACGTGGATTGCTATATCGCCCCCTCCTGGGACGGCGATAATTTGCTGCTCACCAATCTCAGCGGCCATCCCTGCATTACCGTGCCGGCCGGTTTTGCTGCGGACAACACCCCGACCAGCATTAGTATAACCGGCCGCCTCTTCGATGAAGGGACGATCATCGCCGTGGCCAACCATTTCCAGCAGGCCACCAGCCATCACCTCAAGCGCCCGCCGCTTTGATTAATCAATCCTGGAGGTCAAAGATGCACCGCAACAAAAGTATTTCCCTTCTTGTCATCGCCCTGCTCCTCCTGCCCCTGCTTCTGAGTGCCCAGGTGAAGAAACAGCTCACTTATGAGCAGGCCTTCAATCGCGCCGAGCCCCGCCTGCTGGGAATGTTACCCCGCATCGAAGGCTGGCTGGACAAGGAGAATTACCTCGAATACCGCATGAGCTTCGGCCGCGGCGGCGGCCAGGCCCTCTACAAGGTGAACGCCGCCACCGGCCAGGAGAACCTCTGGTGCGATCTGGCCGAACTGGGCAAGTCACTGCCCGAAGGATTCGTCATCGATCCCCGCGCCGAGCACGACCCCGACTACAGCCGCTTCATCCTCAGCCACGATAATGACCTCCACCTCTTCACCGCTGCGGACAAGAGCCTCAAGCAGCTCACCCATAGCAAGGCGGAGGAGATGAATCCCCTCCTCTCTCCCGACGGCCGCAAGCTGGCCTTCACCCGCGGCAACGATCTCTATGTGGTCGATCTCGCCGGCGGCCTCGAGCAGCGCCTCACCTTCGACGGCTCCGAAACCATTCTCAACGGCCGCGCCTCCTGGGTCTACATGGAGGAGGTCCTCGGCCGCGGATTGCAGTATCGCGCCTTCTGGTGGGCCCCGAACAGCCAGTCCATCGCCTTCCTCCGCTTTGACGATGAGAACGTACCCGAATTCACCCTCGTCAAGGCCGACGGCCCCCATGGTGAGGTCGAGAAGCAGCGCTATCCCAAGGCCGGCGATCCCAATCCCGAGATCCGCCTCGGCGTCGCCCACCTCGCCAGCGGCCTCACCACCTGGATCGATACCGATCCCTTCGGCGACCGCTACGTCGCCTGGCCGATGTGGAGCCCGGACAGCCGCCACCTCTTCTTCCAGTGGATGAACCGCGGGCAGGATCATCTCATCCTCTACAGCGCCGATCCGCAGACCGGCGTTAAAAAGCCGGTCTATGAAAAACGACGGCCCACCTGGGTCGAATTCTTTGAGACCATCCATTTCCTCAGGGACAACAGCGGCTTTCTGCTCGTCAGCGAGGAGGAGGATTGGGACCAGATCTTCCACTTCAGCCTCGACGGCCGCCTGATAAAACAGATCACCCGCGAGCCCCTGCAGGTCAAGGAGATCCTCCTTGTGGATGAGGGGACGCGCACCATCTACTTTCACGGCACTGAGGCCGACCGGCTGCAGAAACATCTCTTTCGCGTCAGCCTTAACGGCAAGGGGCTGAAGAGGCTGACCGCGGAGGCCGGCTCCCACACCTGCACCGTCGCACCGGGCGGGACTTTTTTCACGGATAATCTGGCCACCCTGGCTCAGCCCACACGGCTGATCCTCAGGGATGAAAAGGGGGGGGAGGTCCGCCTCCTCGGCGATCAGAAACTGCCTGCCCTGGATAAGTACGCCCTGGGCACCAGCGAGATCTTTACCATCCCCTCCGGTGACGGTTATGACCTCCCTGCACGCTGGATTCTACCGCCCAACCTCGACATCACCCAAAAATATCCGGTCCTTCTGCAGGTCTACGGCGGGCCAAACACTCCCATCGTGCGCTATGGCTTTCCGATGCTCTCCGATCTCTACACAGCGCAAAAGGGCATCATCGTTCTCTATGTGGATCACCGCGGCTCGGGCTTGCTCGGCCGCAAGGGGCAGGATGCCATGCACCGCAACCTTGGCAAGTGGGAGATCCATGACTATATCGCCGCCGTCAAATGGCTGAAACAGCTCTCTTTCGTCGATTCGACGCGGATCGGCATCACCGGCGGCAGTTATGGCGGCTACGTTACCCTGCTGGCGATGACGGCAGGCGCCGACTATTTCACACACGGTGTCGCCGAGTACTCGGTGACCGACTATCGTCTGTATGACAGCATCTACACCGAGCGCTACATGGATACCCCCGAGGAGAATCCCGAGGGTTATGACGCCGGCTCGGTGATGACCCATGCGGACAAGCTCAAGGGCAAACTCCTCATCACCCACGGCACCATGGATGACAACGTGCACATGCAGAACATCCTTCAGCTCATCGACAAGCTGCAGGACCTGGACAAGGATTTTTCGCTGATGATTTATCCCAACCAGCGCCACGGCATCGGCGGCCCCAAGCGCAAGCATGTCACCCGGCTTGGCTACGAGTTCTTGATGAAGGGTTTTGGCCTGGAGCCGTGACCGCGGCGGCCTGCCGGGTGGGCACCAGAAGCCCTTCCCCGGCTCGTTCCCACCCGGCCGGTCGAGAACCGGCAGCGGGTAAAAGGCCACCCGCCCCCAACTCGCTCCCACCCGGGCTGCCGCGGAGTGTGAGCCCTTCCCCGGCTCGTTCCCACCCGGGCTGCCCGCAGACGGGGAACCCTCCCCCAACTCGCTCCCACCCGGGTTGGTGCGGACGAAAGGCAACCCTCCCCCAACTCGTTCCCACCCGGGTTGGTCGAGAACCGGCAGCGGGTAAAAGGCCGCCCGCCCCCAACTCGCTCCCACCCGGGTTGGTCGAGAACCGGCAGCGGTTAAAAGGCCGATATTTCTGTTGCGTATTTTTCGAAATATGGGTATATTAATGGCCGTTTTTCGAAAGCGGCAGGCGAAGGTGTAGCTCAGCTGGTAGAGCAGCGGCCTTTTAAGCCGTGGGTCGTGGGTTCGATTCCCGCCACCTTC
>JAKQKF010000031.1 GCA_029560815.1 bacterium | reverse complement strand
GATATCCTGCCAGTGGGCGGGAATCGGGGCGGTTTTCCATCCCATGATGCCGATGGCCGCCAGGATGCCGAGGATAGCCAGTGGCTGGACCAGGCTCATCGGTAGGGGGATGAACCATCGGATGGCCGGGCGGCGGAACTGTACGGACTGCTCGTTGCGCAGGATGCCTCCCTTGTAGGCTTTCAGGATCAATTCGTAAAAGTCCCCCAAGGCGGGGCATGTGCGGTCGCGGATGACTTTTTCGAGGACAGCAGGGACAGTCTGCGGCTGGGCAAATTCGCTGAGGACGCCCCACTGGCATGCGTCGACTGTCAGGTAGGTTTGCGCCGTGATGTTTTTAACCACGAACGCTCCATTGACGCGCTGTCCGAGATATAGGTCCGGGCTGAGGGAGAGCGTCTCGGCGGTGAGCAGCAGATTCTCGTCCATGGGGGTAGGTGGCTGGCTGAATTACTTTTCGAACGTGGTTTCGACGACTTCGAAGAGCTCGTCCTCTTTGAAGGGTTTTTTGAGCAGGCCAAATCCGGCCTCCTCGGCGATCCACTGGCTGTCGTCGTTGATACGGCCGCTCGTCAAAAGGATGCGCAGCTTGGGGTCTTTTTTGCGCAGATTGCGGGAGAGCGTCAGCCCGTCCATGCCGGGCATGAAGATGTCGCACACAACGCCTTGGATTTTGCCTTTGCGCGCCTCCCATTGCTGGAGCGCGGTTGTGCCGGAATCGGCTTCGAGCACCTCATACCCTCGTCTGCGCAGCAGGAGTGCGATGATGGTCCGGATTTCTTCGGAGTCATCGACGACTAGGAGCGTGAGGGGCTTTTTTGAGCTGGTATCTTGGGTGGACATGGGAGTGCAAATGGCACCAGGTGGTGTGCTTGTGGGGCAGGCCGAGGGGCTCAGAAACGAGCTTAGAGGAGGGGAAACAATCCTAAACTCATGGGCCCCGGATACGAATGGGGCCGTGGGGCTCGGGGCCGGGCTTACGGCCTGCCTGTTTGTTATTTGTTGTTTTCTGGTTGGATGCGATTTTTTCCGCCAGATCATGGCGTATTATTTAACGCCAAATCAAAGCTATGCCTTTTAACGGAAATTTCAAGTTGGGAGGCGGGGATTTGGCGTGATTGGAAGAGGTTGCGTATGGAGTGTGGCGATGGTCGCGCCCCAGCCTCCCGAGTGTTCGGCGGCCTGCGTGAAGCCTCTGACCATGGGGGATCGCGCGAGGAGGGTATGCACGGTGGTACGCAGCGTGCCGGTGCCTTTGCCGTGGACGATTCGCACCGTGTAAATGCCACGTAATTGGCATTCGGCCAGGTAGGCCGGGATCAGGCGTCCGAGGTCCTTGGGTGAAAAGGTATGCAGATCGAGTTCGCCGGTGATGGGGATGGGCACCGGAGGGGCGGGGGAGGTGGCCGGCGGCATGGGGTGGGGTAGTTGGCCGGTCATGCGAATCAGGGCTTTTTGAGCTCCTCGTAGGGCAGCGGTTCTGCCGGCCCCGATGTGGGTGGCGGCTCGGGCGCTTTCGGTGCGGTCGGTTCGGGGGCGGAGTCGATCGCGCGCTTGATCTCATTTTGCGCCTCGCTCGTCGCTTTTTTGAACTCGCGCACAGATTTTCCAAGTCCCCTCGCCAGCTGCGGGAGTTTTTCGCCGCCGAAGAGGAGCAGGATGATGAACATGATCAGCAGCAGCTCCGGGCCGCCGATGTCGCCGAGTAGGGCAATGGGCGAGATCATGATGAGGCTACAGATGGTTAGCTGCGGCGCACGCGCTCTTTTTCCGAGTCGCGTTCCTCTTCGAGGCGCGCGCGTTCGTCGGTGATCTGGCGCTGGAGCTGTTGGATTTCCTCCA
>JAKQKF010000030.1 GCA_029560815.1 bacterium | reverse complement strand
TCACCGTGCTCCTCATCGGTTACTGGATCCGTCGGGAGAGCGGATCGCGCCGCGCCGGTGTCCTGGCGGGGGCGCTCTATCTGGCGAGCTACCCGGTCAGCGGCTTTTGGTTCGGTCTGGCGCGGGTTGATTCGCTCTTTCTCCTCCTCCTGCTTGCCGGCCTCTATCTGCTGCGCCGCAGCCGCACCCTCGCCGGAGGGCTTGGTGCTGCTCTCCTGCTCGCCCTCGCCTTCTTCTGCAAGCAGACAGCTCTGGTGATCTCCCTGCCGGTGATGATCTGGCTGGCCCTCTGCGGGAAAAATCCGCGCAGATGGATCATCCCCGCCGCCTGGCTCGGCCTTCTGGCTGCCGGTCTCTGGATGCTGCAAAGGGCGAGCGGAGGCTGGCTTTTCTATTACCTCTTTTATCTGCCCGGCGAGCATTTACCCGTCTGGTGGCGGGTTCACCACTTCTGGATCGACTATTTCTTCAAGCCCCTGCCCATCGCCACCCTCGCCGGCGGACTCTATCTCCTTGCCGGGTCCAGCCGGTTTCGCGGGCGGGATCTATTCTGGCCGGCCGCTGCCGCCGGGCTCGTTGGCGGCCCCTGGCTGGCGAGCGTCCCCTCCGGTGCTTTTCACAATGTCGCCATGCCCGCCCATGCCGCTTTCGCCATGCTCTTCGCGCTGGCCGTCCAGCGCTGGTTCACCGCAGCGGCGAGGCGGGAATCTCCGTCAAGCCGTCAGCAGCAGCCGGAGGGACCAGCGCTTCGGTTTCTGCGCGCCCTCTGCGCCCGCCCCGCACTGCGCCGCTGTGCACTCTTTCTGCCCTGGGCAGCCGCTCTGCTCCAGCTCATCCTGCTGCTCTACAATCCCCTCCACCACCTGCCCGCTGCCGCCGACCGGCAGGCCGGCGAGGCCCTTGTGCGCCGCATCGCCGCAGTACAGGGAGAGCTCTGGATCCCCAGCCACGGCTATCTCGCCCGGCTCGCCGGCAAGAGCGGATGCGCGCATCGCTGCGCTCTGGATGATGTTCTGCGCGGAACCGATGAACCCGGCAAGAGAGAGCTGGAACGCGAAATCGCCGGCGCACTTGTGGAACGGAGCTATGCGGTGATTATCGCCAGCGACGATTGGCTGGCCGGGGAGATTGAGAGGGGGTATGGTGAGGGGAGGAGGATCTTTGACCCTGGGCGCCGGTTCTATCCGCTGACCGGCTGGCAGACAAGGCCCGAACTTTGGTATGAACGCCGCGAAAAGTGACTCAGGAAAGGGAGCGGCCGGTTTTCTCCGCGTGGAAGCGGTCAATGGCCAGCCTGAAGGCGCCCATCAGCCCCTCCAGATAGGAGGACTCGGAAAATTCGCTGCGCACGTGCCGGTGCCCGGCGAGCCCCATCTGCCGGACCTGGACCGGATTGCCCGCCAGCCGGTCGATCCGTTCCGCCATTGCTGCGGTATCCAGCCAGGGTACGAGAAATCCGGTGACATTCTCCCGCAGCCACTGCGGGATCCCGCCCACATCAAAGGCGACGACCGGCGTACCGTTGGCCATCGCCTCCAGCCCGACCAGACCGAAAGGCTCCGCCCAGAGCGAGGGCATGACCACCGCCATCGCCTGCCGGTAGGCCTGCTGCAGCGCCTCCCCCTCCATCCAGCCCATGAACTTTACGCGGTGGCTTAACTCTTTTTTCGCGCACAGGGATCTGATCCGCGCGGCATAGCGTCCGTCGCCGGCGATGCAGAGCCGGATCTCCTCGCGGCAGCGCTGCATCACATCGAGGAGCAGGTCCGCCCCCTTGTAGCGGTCGGTGAGACGGCCGACGAAGAGGATGATTTTTTCACGGGGGTAGGAGCCGGCCGGATCGAAACCATTCTCCGGCGTGAAGAGGGGGAGGGTGGCGATTTTATGGGGGGCAAAGCCGTTGAGGATATAGGCGCTGCGGACGTGATCGCTGGCGGTGAGGGCGTGATGGCTGCCCTTGCAGGCGGCCAGGAGCCGCTGCGCCTCTTTCAGGCTGGCCAGGCGGGGAAGACGGGAGCCCGCAGCGGGGCGGCGGATAAAGTGGCCATTGAGCAGGCAGCGCCAGCCGAGGGGCCACGGGCAGAGCCGCCGGGCGAAATAGCCGCGGCGGGTATCCTTGAGGCAGATGGGGCGGTAGTCATGGAACATCTGCACGACGGGAAAATTCCGGCACAGCGCGGTCAGGGCGGGGGCATGAGCGATGTCCTGAGTAAAGACAACATCCGGTTGCAGGCCGGCGGCCAGCGCAAGCAGCCTCTCCGCGACATCGTCGCTCTTGCCCTTGGGGCCGCTCTCCAGCCCCGGCAGTGCGTGTTCGCTCTCGAGCGGGAGATCCCGCTCCATGGCCTCGCCTCTACGGCGGCCGTAGACCAGGAGCGTGCGCTCTCCGGCGCGGTGAAGCATGTGGATGATTTGGGCCGTATAGCGGTCGATACCGCCCGGATGTCCGCCATAGAGCGTATTGATGAGGAGGACCTTCATCACTCGCCCAGGTTGGCGACCAGCCCGGCGGCGAGCGCCTCCGCGGTCTCTACCTCCTTATATCCCATCACGCCCACGATCGAGTGCAGATGGTGGAGCGCCAGGAGACGCCCCTGATAGGGTGTCTCCACTTCGATCCGCCCCGGTTTTTCGGCGATCAGGGTGCCCCGCTCTTTCAGACCGGCGGAAAAAGCCTGGAATGCCGCCAGTGACTCGCCGGCGCTGGCGGTGAGGACGAGAAAAGCCTGTACGGTGTCGCCCTGGACTACATAGTGGGCCATCAAGCCGGCCAGAAAGAGGGACTGGCCGAGCATGCCCCGGGTGTAATAGACCAGGGAGTGCGGCAGCTGGTCCGCCTGCGGCAGCAGAACAAGTTCGCGCGGCGGCGGCGCTCCGGGCAGGGCGCCGGCGATTCCGCGCGCCGTACGCATCATCTCCTCCCGCACGGTCTCTTCGAAGGAGCCGGCGTTGAGCTGGACGAAATAGCGCCCCTTGTAAAAGCGGATATTCAGTTCCGAGAGGGTGGCCTCTTCGCCGATTTCGGCATACTCGAGCCCCGGCGAGCGGTGACGGCTGTAGATGCCGAAAGCATCCAGGGGTGTGCCCATGTCGCTGATATCGACTGTATAGGTCATGTTCATATCATCCCCCCGGATGTAGGCCGCGGTGGCCATCTCGACGAAATGATAGTCGTTGTAGAGCTCTGCCTCGCCATTGATGTATTCGAAGAGATTGTCCGGCAGGTAGCCTTGAGGTTCGATATCGAAGCGCCAGCCGTTTTCCGCTACGGGCAGGGGCAGACGGTTGATCAGGGTCATCTCCTGGGCGGCGCAGCCGGCCGTCAACGAGAGCAGGAGGAGAAGTAAAAGGGTTTTCTTCATGGCCGCTCCCTCAGGCGAAATGCTGCATGGCGCGCTGCAGATTGGCGGTGATGTTGACCCCGTTGGGGCAGGTCACGGTGCAGCCCGAGCAGCTGCGGCAGGCGCTGAGACCGGCTTCCCTGCCCAGATCGGCATAGGAGGAGAGGGCCAGAGCTTCGTCGCCATAGCCCTCGGCGTACATCAGGCAGCGCTGGATGTCGCTGATGGCGACGCCGTGTTCGCACTGATCCGCGCAGCGGTTGCAGAAGCGGCAGAGCCGGTCATCGATCACCCGGCCGTAACGGTGCAGGGTTTTGCGGTCCAGCCAGCCGAGGTGGGAGCCCATCACACTGAAATTTTCGTTGAGCTGGTCGAAGGTGACCATCGCCGGGATGGCGCAGGTTACATTCTGGTCGTCGAGCGCCCATTTGAGCGCGGCCTGGTGGGGGTTGAGCCCGCCCATGGCGGCGTCGGTATAGCCGCCGGCCTGGGTCTTCATGGCGATGATGCCGATGCCGGCCTTGGCCGCTTCGCCGATCGCCTTGGTCAGGTCGGGTTCGCTCTTGAAATTGTAGGCGGTGAGGACGACATCGAAAAAGCCGCCCTTGACGGCCGCGCGAAGGGTGCCGCTCATGTTGTTGTGGGTCGAAAAGCCGGCGAAGCGCACCTTGCCCGCTTTTTTCGCCTCCTGCAGCAGCCCGATCCACTCCTCATTCTGGACCTCCTCGTCGCGCTTGAGGCCGTGCAGGAGCAGGATGTCGATATAATCGGTATTGAGGGCGGCGAGGCTGGCGTCGATGTCGGCGTTCATCCGCTCTTTCGTGCCGACCCGGATCTTGGTGGTGATCACTACTTTTTTGCGCAGATCGCCGAGCGCCTTGGCGACGATCTCCTCATTATGGCCGTCCATATAGCCGCGGGCGGTATCGATATTATTGATGCCCATGTCGACAGCCTGCCGGATGACGGCTGGATCGGAGGTGCGCATGGCGCCGTATCCGAGGATGGTCATTTGCAGACCGGTTTTGCCCAGGGTGCGGTAGAGGATCACCGGTTCCTCCTTCTCCTTCTCCTTGTTCTGGGCCATGCCCTGGAGCGGCAGCCCGGCGGCACCGAGGAGCAGGCCGGCGGCTGCGGCATCCCTGAGAAATCCTCTGCGGTTGATGTGATCGTTCATGGGGGAACCTCCATAGTGAGAAGAAACCGGCCGGGCCGGGTTGTTTTCGGCGGGACAACGGCCTGCTCCCGGTGGTGCGCATGCCAGCGAGGGGGAGCCGTCCGACGCATGAAATTAATGATAAAATGGATTCCGCGCAAGAAGATAATCAGTCCGGCCGGCTTCGCCGTCGTCTCCTGCTCGATGGTGAAACCGGCCCGGCAGTTCTTCAATTCCGGCGTATTTTGGGCAAAAAAAATCTTGTTTTTCAGGCAATTTGCGGCTATGTTATAGCACTACCGGTTACAAGGCACTGACAGAACGGGAAGAGCATGGCACCCAACAAGCTGACCTCAGCGCAACTGATCAGTCTCGTCCAATCCGTTTTTCCGCCGCTGCCACAGGACCGCAGGCTGGCCGTACTGGTCGATTTGCCTTCCGCCCGCGAGGCTGATAATGAGCCCTGGCGCATCCGCCGCTCTTTTGCTGAGCAGATGAAGGCGAGCCTGGCCGCCGGCACCGGCGCGCTGGGCCTGGAGGAGGTTATGCTCGTCGCCTATGAGGCAGTCGGCACCAACAACGGGGATCTGCCCGATCTCTGTTACCTTCTCGACGGGCCGCTGCCGGAGACGGCGCAGGAACTGCGGGGACGGGCCGGACGCATGGAGACCGGCGCTCTGTTCAGCCACTGCCAGCTCTTTATCGCTCCCACCGAGTATTCGGCCACCGCACCCCTGAAAATTGCGGCGCGGAGCCACAGTTTTCGCGCGGCGACGATGCCCGGTTTCTCCAGCGAGATGATACCGGCCCTGCAGATCGACTATGCCGAGGTGGCGCGCCGGCTGGCCCTGCTCAAGGAGAAGCTGGATCCGGCTGAATCGGCCAGCATTCTCTTTTTGGTCCGCGGGACCGACCACTACTTTTTTGATATCGACCTGCGCTTCCGCACCACCCATATCAGCGCTGGCCGCTTTCCCGAGGCGGGGATGGTCGGCAATCTCCCCAGCGGCGAGGCCTATATCGTCCCCTACGAGGGGGAAAAAGAGCCCCCGAGCCGCACGCGCGGTGAACTGCCGGTCCAGTTCGGCGACGAGATCGTCCTCTATCATGTTGAGAACAACCGGGCGCGCAGCGCTTTTGGTTCCGGCCCGGCCGGCCAGGCCGAGAGCGAGCGGCTCCTGGCCGAACCGGCCTATGGCAACATCGCCGAGTTGGGATTCGGCGTGCTCGCCGATTTCGGGGTCGAGCCGGTCGGCGAGATTCTGCTCGATGAGAAACTGGGCCTGCACATCGCCTTTGGCCGCAGCGATCACTTTGGGGGTTTTGTCGGAGCGGGCCAGTTCTCCTCGCCCCAGGCGCTGGTTCATATCGACCGCATCTACATCCCCCAGACCCAGCCCCAGGTCGGGGTGGCCTCGGTCAAGCTGCATTATGCCGACGGCCGGGAGGATGAGATCATCCGCGACGGGCGCTATCTCGATTTCCAGCCCCTGGCCTGATTTTTACATCTTGCAGCTTTCCCCGCAACTTTTTTCTTGCATTTTAGGCTTTAATGCTGTATTTTCTAATACTTTTTGAATAAACTGTCTCCCCTGCCCCTGCAATCGCACTTGCCTTTTGCGTGATCAACTGCCAACAAGATGCCTCAATCGGGAATTCTGAAGCGAAGCAGTTCCTCTTTATGATTACAGCAAAAGCGTACAGCTCCAGGATTGCAGGAGGGAGACCTGACCTCCAGTTCTTTGCAGCCATGAAGTCCAATGTGCGCGTGATAAATAATCCCTTTGTGAAATCGCCCGAAAAAGAAGGCCTTGCGGCGCCGCGCGCCAGCCGGTTCTGATTTGAAAGTGCATCCCATCCAGGTGCACTTTTTTTATGCATAATATTCCGCCACCATCCGGAAAGACAGGAGAATTGACTTTGAGAGATACCCTGGCCGCTTTGATCACTTTGCAGGATGTAGATTGCAAGCTGCGCGTCCTTGAACAGTCCAAGGGCGATCTGCCCCAGCGCATTGCCAGCCTGAATCAGGAGATAGCCCTGCTGGAAGGGAGTATCTCGGAAAAACGAAACCAGCTCAAGAGCAGCCAGCTCGGCCGTGAAAGCGGCGCCCTGGAAGTGGCCACCCTGCGCGACAAACTCAAGAAATATCAGAGTCAGCTGTACCAGGTCAAGACCAACAAGGAATACGACGCCATCACCCTCGAGATCGAAACCACCCAGGCCGACATCGAGAAACGTGAATACGGGATGCTGGAGATGGAGGAGACCGAGAAACTCCTTCAGTCCGAGATTGAGGGGCTGCAGCCCGGACTGGAAGAAGCGACGGGACAGCGCGATGCGGCCGAGACCAGCCTGCAGGCCATGCTGGCTGTGACCCGGGAAAAAGAGGAACTGCTGCTGCGGCAAAGGCAGGAGATCATCGCCAGGCTCCCTAAACCGGTCTACAGCACCTACGAACGCACGCGCATCGGCCGCGGCGGCATCGCCGTCGCCTTTCTCAGGGAGGGCTCGTGCAGCGAATGCTCCACCCGCATCCCGCCCCAGCGCGGCCTCGAAATCCGCATGATGAACCACCTCTTCCTCTGTGAGGTGTGCGGGCGCATCATGCTCTACGATCCCGAGCGCATAACGGTTTGCGAAGGGCATCAGCAGTAGCGCAAGAATTTGCTCCAAAGCAGGACAGGTGATCGCGCCCCTTTCTGCAGCGCAGAGGGGGTGAGGAAAGTCCGAACTCCGCAGAGCAGGGTGGTCCGTAACGCGGACCCGCCGTGAGGCGGGGAAAGTGCCACAGAGAGCAGACATCCCCGGCTTCGGCCGGGGTTAAGGTGAAAGGGCGAGGTAAGAGCTCACCGTCCCGGTGGCGACATCGGGAGCAGGGCAAACCCCACCCGGAGCAAGGCCAAATAAGAGGGAAGAGGCTGCTCGTCTCGTTTGACCCTCGGGTAGGCTGCTTGAGGTGCGGAGCAATCCGCATCCCAGATAGATGATCACCACCCCCGCGCAAGCGGGGGGACAGAATTCGGCTTATCGTCCTGCTTTGGAGCATTACTGTCATGACCGGAAGGCTCTTTCTTCCGGCCTTTAATCGAAAAGTGTCACCGGATTAACGGATGGAGATTCGGGTTTATGGAACTCAGGTGGGACATCCTGGACCAGGTTTCAGCGGAAGAGGTGAACAAACTCTCGCAGTCGCTGCGCATTCCTCCCGTCATCGCCAGGATGCTGCTCTGCCGGGGCATTTCCGAGATCGAAGCAGCGCGCCGTTTCTTCGAGCCCTCGCTCGATATGCTCTATGATCCCTTCATTCTGGGTGATATGCAGCGCGCGGTAGACCGCCTGCGCAAGGCCATCCTGTCCGAAGAAAAGATCCTCATCTACGGCGACTATGACGTCGACGGCATCACCTCGGTCTCCTTTCTCTATCTCATCCTCAAGGATCTGGGTGCCGATGTCGGCTACTACATACCCGACCGGCAGAGCGAGGGCTACGGCCTCTCGATCGCCGGCATTGAGGCGGCCCGGGAATCGGGCACCAACCTGATCATCACCGTCGACTGCGGCATCACCGGGCACGTCGAGATCAATGCCGCGCGCGATCTGGGCATCGATGTGATCGTCTGCGACCATCATGAGCCCGGAGAGACCCTGCCCGAAGCCTATGCCGTGATCGATCCCAAGGTGGGGAACTCGCCCTACCCCTTCCGCGAACTCGCCGGCGTCGGGGTCACCTACAAACTCTGCCAGGGGCTGCTGCTGCGCATGGAGATCGATCTCTCCATCCTCGAGAACTATCTCGAACTGGTGGCGATCGGCACGGCCGCGGACATTGTCCCGCTCGTCGATGAAAATCGCGTCTTTGTCAAGGAAGGGATCGACCGGCTCAACGAGAGCGAGAATATCGGCATCAAGGCCCTGCTGCAGGTGGCCGGCCTCGGCGGCAAGGAGGTCAGCACCGGCCATATCGTCTTCATTGTCGCGCCGCGGATCAATGCCGTCGGCCGCATGGGGGATGCCGAGCGGGCGGTCAAACTGCTCACGACCGAGGATCCTGCCGAAGCGGCCGAAATAGCCAACGTTCTGGAGACGGAGAACCGCCACCGGAAAAATGTCGACGAGGAGACCTTCCGTCAGGCCCTGACCGTCGCCGAGGAGCAATACGAGGAAGGGCGCGCGCGCTCCCTGATCCTGCACCAGCGCGGCTGGCATCCGGGGGTGATCGGCATCGTCGCCTCGCGGGTGGTCGAGCGTTTCTACCGGCCGACCGTGCTGATTTCGGTGGATAACGGCATCGGCAAGGGCTCGGCCCGCAGCATCGAGGGATTCGATCTGCATGACGCCCTCAAACAGTGTGAAGACCTGCTCATCGGCTTCGGTGGGCACAAATATGCCGCGGGGCTCTCCATCGCCGAAGAGAATATCCCGGCGTTTCGCGAGCGCTTCGAGAGCGTGGCCGCCGGCCGGCTCACGCCGGAGCAGCTCATCCCCAAATTGACCATCGATGCAGAGCTTCGTTTGCACGAGATCGACAACATGTTTCTCAAGCTGCTGCGCATGTTCGCCCCCTTCGGGCCGCTCAACACGCGCCCGGTCTTCATGAGCCGCAACCTTCAGATCCTGGGCTTCCCCACCATCGTCGGCGGCAACCATCTGAAATTCAAGGTGCGTGACGGCAGCGCCACCTTTGAAGTGATCGGTTTCAGCATGGGCCATTACCTGCCGAAGGTGCAGCAGGCCGAGCATGGCCTGGATCTGGTCTACGTCATCGAAGAGAACGAATACAATGGCCGCAAGACGATACAGCTTCGCGCCAAGGATCTGCGCTGAGCGGCTGTCATACATACCGCGAACCCGAAATGAGGAGATTGTGATGGATGCAAGAGATGAAAAAAGCAGGATCTGGATGAATGGCAGTTTCATTCCGTGGCAGGAAGCCACTATTCACGTCATGTCCCACGTCGTCCATTATGGTTCCAGCGTTTTTGAAGGGCTGCGCTGTTACGATACGCCCAAGGGGCCGATGATTTTCCGGCTGCGGGAACATATCCGCCGCCTCATCGATTCGGCCAAGATCTACCGCATGACCGTGCCCTACTCCCAGGAAGAGCTGGTTCAGGCCAGCAACGACCTCATCAAGGTGAACCAGTTCCCCTCCGCCTATCTTCGTCCGATCGTTTACCGCGGCTATCATTCGCTGGGCGTCGATCCGCGCAAATGCCCTGTCGACGTGGCCATCGGCGCCCTCAACTGGGGCAAATATCTCGGTGACGAAGCCCTCGCCCAGGGCGTTGATGTCCGCATCTCCTCCTGGCAGCGAATGGCTCCCAACACCCTGCCGGCCATGGCCAAGGCGGCCGGTAACTATATGAATTCGGCCCTGATCAAGCAGGAGGCCAACGCTGACAATTATGTCGAGGGCATCGCTCTGGATGTCAACGGCTATGTCAGCGAGGGCAGCGGCGAGAATATTTTCGTCATCCGCGACGGCGTCGCCTACACCCCGCCGGTCTCCGCCAGCATCCTCAGCGGCATCACCCGCGACAGTGTGATCAAGCTTTTTGCCGAGATGGCGCTGCCGGTCAAGGAGACCCTCCTGCCGCGCGAGATGCTCTATATCGCCGACGAGGTCTTTTTCACCGGCTCAGCCGCGGAGATCACCCCGATCCGCTCGATTGACCACGTTGTCATCGGCAGCGGAAAATGCGGTCCGGTGGCGGCCGAGCTGCAGAAACGCTTTTTCGACTATATTAACGGCGAGCGCGAAGACTCTTATGGCTGGAACCACTACGTCCGATAATCAAAACTACGAAGACGAAGACGTCTATCACGCCTCGGCGCCGGGCTCCCGGCGGCGAGGCCGTGAGATCGCCTTGCAAGGGCTCTATGCCATCGAACTATCCGGCGAGAGTCCGGTCAAGGTGCTGCGAGATGTCTTGAGCTTCCACGACGAGGAAAGCGTCATCCGCGATTTCGCCCGCGATATGGTGACCAAAGCGGCCGAACATCACGATGAACTCGACGGCCACATCCGCCGCCATGTCACCAACTGGGACTTTGATCGCATCGCCATCATCGACCGCATTGTGCTGCGCATGGCGATCTGCGAATTTCTCTATTTCTTCGATATCCCGCCCAAGGTCTCCATCGACGAGGCGATCGAGATGTCCAAGCTCTACAGCACCGACCAGAGCGGGCGCTTCGTCAACGGCATCCTCGATGCGGTGCTGCTTGACCTTAAAAAGAGCGGCCAACTCGTCAAGAGCGGCCGTGGACTGCAAAACGGCAACAGCAGCGAAAACCGGAAACATAACCAGCCCTTGTGACGTTTTAATATTCAGACCATACGGTTGCCGCTCGTAATCCGGGCGGCGCCTTTTTTTTACTTGTCGATGCCGCCGTTGATCCGGCCGGCCATTTTTTTGAACAGAGGAACGCTGCACATGAGTTCAATTACCGATATTTTTTCCAAACTGGTCGGCGGGACCAGTAACGAGAAGCAGGTCCGGCGCCTCAATCCGCTCGTCGACCAGGTCAACACCTTTGCGGCCGCGTATGAACAGCTCAGCGACGATGAACTGAAGGCCAAAACGCACGAGTTCAAATACCGGCTCAATACCGGCGAGACTCTTGATGATCTGCTCCCCGAGGCCTACGCCGTGGTCAAGGAGACCTGCCGCCGCCTTGTCGGCCAGAAATGGCTGATCAGGGGTCAGGAGATCACCTGGAATATGGTCCCCTACGACGTGCAGATCCTCGGCGCCATTGTCCTCCATCAGGGCAAGATCGCCGAGATGGCCACCGGTGAAGGCAAGACCCTGGTCGCCACCATGCCCCTCTATCTCAACGCCCTGACCGGCAAGGGGGCCCATCTGGTCACGGTCAACGACTATCTGGCCCAGCGCGACTGCGAATGGATGGGCCGGATCTACTCCTTTCTCGGCCTGACCGCCGCCGCCCTGCACGGCAGATGACCCCCGAAGAGCGGCGCGACGCCTACAACGCCGATATCACCTACGGCACCAACAACGAGTTCGGTTTTGACTATCTGCGCGACAACATGGCCGCCGATGTCTGGAATGTGGTGCAGCGCAAACTCAACTATGCCATCGTCGACGAAGTCGACAGCGTCCTTATCGACGAATCCCGCACCCCGCTGATCATCTCCGGTTCGGTCGGGGCGCCCCGTAATATCTATTACGAACTCAGGCCGATTGTCGCCAACCTCTACAAGCGGCAGATGGATCTGATCGCGGAGCTGCTGCGCAAGGGCAAGGAGCTGCTGGAGAACGACCAGGATGAAGCGGGTATGGCCCTGCTGCGCGTCCAGCGCGGCGATCCCAAGAACAGCCAGCTTCTCGAACTGCTCACCTCCGAATTCTGGGTCAAGAAGCTGATCGAGGGGATTCAGGGGCAGTACGAGATCAACAAGGAGATGGCGGTCGTCGATGCGGAGCTCTATTATACCATCGACGAAAAGAGCCATGTTGTCGACATCACCGAGAAGGGGCGCATCTTTCTTTCAGGCGGCCGCGACCAGGACATCGTGCCCAAGATCGGCGCGCTCGACGCCCTCGACGAGGAACTGGGCAAGCTGGCACAGCAGAAAAATCTCCAGCGCTACTTCTCGGTCGATCCCGTCAGCGGCCTCTGCAACGGCATCTTCCTCACCGGCCAGGTCGCCCTGACCGGCGCCGGCCGTCCGCTGGATGCGGCCGCGGAGGCCGGGGCTGAAAAGCTCACCGGCCGCATCGCCGCCCTGGCCCAGTCCGCGGCAGAGCTCGCCCAGCAGCAGAAAGTGGACAAGGCGGCCGCCTGGCGGCAGCTCTACCTCTATTCCAAAAAGGCTGAACGCCTGGCCATCGGCCTCACCGACAAGGGCAAGGCCCTGCTGGGCGATGGGGAGACCGATCCGGCTTTCAGGGAGCTGCTCTCCGCTTACGACCGGCTCCTGAACCAGCTCGAACCCGAAAACGCCGAAGACCGTCTCGAAGTGGATCGCTGCCGCGAATTCGCCGGCCAGCTCTTTGAACTGGATAAAAACAGCAACGCACCCGTCGCCCTGCGCCCGGAAGGGCTGGTCGCCCTGCTCGCTCTGCATCTGCAGGGAGTGCCCCGGGGCGCCTCTTTCATCGTCAAAATGGACGCACTGCTGCGGGGCGCTGATCCCCTCGACGCCAAACGGCAGGAATATTTTGAATTTTCCGACAAGGGGGGCATCCCCCGCCATATCGCGGAAAAGGGGCGCATCGCCCTGCTCGGCGGCAATCCCGATCTCTACATACTTCCCGACCGCACCATCGTCGAGGAGCGCGACCGGCACATTCAGGAACTGCTCGACCGCACCCTGAACCAGAATACCTTCGACTATACCGAGCGCGTCCTCGCCATCGAGGCCCTCGAGAACGACCTCGCCCAGATCTGCGCGCTCAACGATCCGGGCCATCTCTTCATCACCCCGGGGGAGGAGGGGAGCCGCTTTCAGTTCACCCCCGCGGGGGCAGCCCTTGTGGCCGATTATGCCGGCCAGACCAGAGGGCTGGTCACCGCCTTCGATCACGATTTGCGCGCCGAAAAACAGCAGTCCGGCACCCTCTTTGCGCCGGACGGCAAGGGCGGCTATGCTGGTCTCGCGCCAGCCGAGCGCGACCGGCTGCTTGGCGCTTCCTATGAGGAGATGCGCACCCGCATCGAGGAGTGGCGCGGGCGGCAGACAGCCGGCAGCACTCCCGTCGCCCTGCGACGGGATCTCGATGCCTTCCTGGGCGGGTTTTTCCCCGCAGCCGACGCCGACGAAGCGGGCAGCCTCTCCCGCCGCTTCGAAGAGGTGGAACGGCTCGACCGCACCCTGCAGATGGTCTTCGCCTGGTACAGCCGCGAGGATCTCAGCGACAGCGAACGGCTGCGCCACCTGCACCGCACCTTCGAATTCGATCCGCTCATCATCAAAGCCCGGCCCCTTGCGGAGATGCAGCTCACCGGACTCTCCGAGTCCGGTCTGCGGCTCCTGCCCGGCGCCGCCGAGGCGCGCGGCCAGGTCAGCGACCGCCTTCTCCATTTCGCTGCCGACCGCGACATCGAACAGCAGAACCTCTTCGAGCTCGACGCGCAGGGGCTGCCCACCGCCCTGAAAAAAACGGCGCGGCCCATGCTGCTCGATGGCCTGCCCTTTTTCAGCTTTTCCGAGGAACTGGCCAGGTTCCGCGAAGAGGTGCTCTTCCTCGCCGCCAAAAAGGTCAACAGCCAGCAGGAGTACGACAGCCTTCTGGCCAAAGAGAAGGCCCACCTGCGCGGCAAGCAGATCCAGCTCGATGAGCGCGAGATGAACGAGCTGATCTTCAAGGCGCACGCCCCCCACGAGACCCTCACTTCGGAGGAGATTGAACAGTGGTGCCGCCTCCATTTTGAGCGCAAGCCCCGGCGTCTGCTCGAGGAGCAGCGCGACAGCCTCTGGCAGGACTATACCGCCATCGAGGAGCGCGTGCAAAACATCTCGCAGCTCCTGCGCGCCTATACCCTCTATCAGCGCGATGTCGACTATGTGGTCAAGACCCTCGATGATGCCGATCTGCGCGGACGCATCTCCGGGCGCAAGGGCGCCCGGGCGGTGATGATCGTCGACCAGTTTACCGGCCGCCTCATGCCCGGCCGCCGCTACAGCGACGGCCTCCATGAAGCCCTCGAGGCCAAGGAGGGGGTGGAGGTCCAGTCCGAGTCCCAGACCCTGGCCACCATCACCATCCAGAACTTTTTCCGCCTCTACGACAAGCTCGCCGGCATGACCGGCACGGCGGAGACCGAGTCCCAGGAGTTCTTCAGCACCTACGCTCTCGAGGTGGTGGTCATCCCCACCAACCGGCCGGTCGTCCGCGCCGACGAGAACGATGTCATCTATCGTACGCGCAAGGAGAAATATTCGGCCATCGTCGAAGAGGCCATCGCCATGCATGAGGAGGGACGCTCCGTCCTGGTTGGCACGATCTCGGTCGAGGTCTCGCAGCTGCTCAGCGACATGCTGACCCAGCAGGGCGTGCCCATCGCCAACTGGCTCAAGAAGGGGGATGTCAGCCAGGAACTGGAGTCGGGCCGCTTCCACACCGTGCTCAACGCCAAGTTCCATCGCCAGGAGGCGGAGATCGTCGCCAAAGCGGGCTTGCCCGGCAGCATCACCATCGCCACCAACATGGCGGGGCGCGGCACCGACATCAAGCTCCATCCCGAAGTGGCCCATCGCGGCGGCCTCCACATCATCGGCTCCGAAAAGCACGAGGCGCGGCGCATCGACCGCCAGCTGCGCGGCCGCTCCGGCCGCCAGGGCGATCCCGGCTCCTCCCGCTTCTATCTCTCCCTCGAGGACGACCTGATGCGCCTCTTCGGCTCCGACCGCATCACCAATATGATGAGCCGCCTCGGACCTATGGAGGAGGGAGAAAGGATCGAACACCCGCTCATCACCCGCTCCATTGAACGGGCGCAGAAAAAGGTCGAGGAGCGCAACTTTGAGATCCGCAAGCACCTCCTCGACTATGACAACGTGCTCAACGATCAGCGCAAGATCATCTACAAACGCCGCCAGAACCTCCTCGGCTTCGCCGGAGCGGAGGATTTTGTCGAATCCAAGGCCAAGCGCTACTTCAATGAAGAGGACGACCGTGGTGAATGGGACCTGGCCGGCCTGGTCGTTAACCTGCGCGACTTTTTCAAGTCGGACCTTCCCTTCGATGCCGACGACCTGGAACGGCTCAAGCATGAAGAGATCAAGACCACGGTGCGCGAGTGGGTGGCCGAGCGGATCGAGGAAGATACCCTGCAGCGCCAGCTCCAGATCCGTCACCGTCTTTTCGGCTATGCCCCCTTTGCGCGCATCCTGGAAGAGCTGGTGCACCTCAAGATCAGGCTCCACAACGCCGGTTCCCGGGATCTCTCGCGCTGGAACATGGGCGGGATCCGCTATGAGCTCGAGCGTATCTTTGGCGAGTCGCCGGAGTGGCTCGAGGAGAAGAGCCGCGGTGAGGAGGCGGCCGCACTGGAAAAGCGCATCGTCGCCTGGGCCATGGAGCTCTACCGCACCCGCTTCGATGCCGACCATGCCGGCTACGATCTCGCTCTCCTGGCCAAACTCCCGGCCGACGAGATGGTCAAGGCCTACATCCACGCTCTGATGAGTTTTCATCTCAATGAAAAGCTGCCCCAGATCAACTGGACACCCGAGGAGCTGCTCGCCGACCTTGAACGGGTTTTCGAGGAACGGCCGCAGCTGGGCGTGAACGAGATCAAGACCATCCAGCGCGGGCGTGTCGCCGCAATGGTGCGGAGCTGGGCGCTCGAACGGATCGGCCGCATCGACAGCGAGACCCTGCGCCATCGCATCATCGGCTATTTTTCATCCGCGCTCTTCATCGACTCCTTCGCCGACTATCTGCTTGAGGAGATGGGCGAGCCGCAGGAGAAGGAGTTGAACGGGCGCCAGCGGGGTTTGATCACCGAATACTTTGGTCCTGAAGCCCTCTTCACCGGCAGCGCGGAAAACCGCCCCGACCTCGCCTTGGCGGTGAGCCGCCAGCTGCAGATCCACTTCCGCCAGCGTCTGCAGGAGGGGCGGGAGGGTTATCTCCAGGCCATGCTCACCCATGCCTCGATGGATGAGATTCTGACCGCGGCTATCCTCGCCATGATCAAATCGATCGCCGCGGGCGAGGGCACGGCCGAGAACAAGCAGAAACTGCTCAGCGCGCGGATGGAGTTCATTCTGCAGCAGCGTCCGCCCAAGCCGCTTCCCGATACCGGCGATGAAGGCCTGATCGCCTCCTATGCCGAGGATATCGTCGCCTGGGCCCTGAAGTGGTACGCCACCTATGCGGAGCGCCAGGAGCGGCTGCATCAGGAAACCCTGAGCTCGGAGATCGTGCGTGACTCGGTGCTGACGATGATTCAGGATACGGTTTATACCATGATCAGCACTCTGCTCTCGGGCGACAGCGGGCTGGACGCCGCGGCGATCCGCCGTCTCGAATCGGATTGCCGTCTGGTCTTCCGTCAGGCCCCGCGCCTGTCGGACGACTCGGCGGAAGGATTTGATCCCAATACCGTTATGGACCAGGTGACGCGCTGGGCGGTGGCCCTCTATAAAAAGCGGATCGCCGAGCTGGGGAGCGAACGCGCCACCCGCTACGAGCGCTATTTCGTCCTCGAAAAGATCGACGATAACTGGCGTCAGCACCTCAACGCCACCGATGAACTGCGCGAGGGCATCGGCCTGCGCGGCTACGGCCAGAAGGACCCGCTGCTCGAGTACAAACGCGAGGCCTTTGAGCTTTTCGTCAAGATGAATGAGCGGGTCAACCGCGATGTCACCTCCACGCTTTTCAAGGTCTTCGATGTCGGGGGCGAGGTCGAGGAGCGGCAGCTGCGCCGTATGGAGCCCCGGAACTACAGCACCACCCATTCGCAGGTGGAGAGTTTCAAGCAGGCGGCCGCAGCGCCGCGCCAGCAGGGGGAGGGGATGGCGGCCCCCGCTCAGGCCCCGGCCAAGGCGACGCCTGTGGTCAAGTCGGTTCATGTCGGGCGCAACGATCCCTGCCCCTGCGGAAGCGGCAAGAAATACAAGAACTGCTGCGGCAGGAACTGAGCGGCAACTGCCGGAGAATCGTGCGACAGAAAGGCGGAAGCGGAGTCGGAAAGGGCTTGCTTTTGCAAATTTATTTCTTATATTGAATTGGGAGGCCGGTTCAGCCGAACCCGGATTGTTGAATGGAGCACTGGATGAATAAAAGACTGCTTGAGATTATTGCTTATGCCATGAAGGAAATTAGAGATAATTCTATCGAAAATATAGATTTGCAATTTATAATGGATGTTTTGCTCGAGCGCGGTTTTTCACAGGATGAGATCTCCAGTGCAATGGCCTGGCTGGTCCATCATGGTGAAACCATCGATCGTCTCATCAAGAAGCAGAATGACGGCGTGCCGCGGCCGGTGTGGCGCCAGCTGAATGAAACCGAGCGCCAATCGATCTCACCGGAGGCTTACAGCTATCTTTTTCACCTGCGCGAGATGGAGCTCCTGAACGATGATGATATGGAGACGATCATCGAGCGCGCAGTGAATATCAAATTGCCTTCTCTTGACGTCGAGGATATGCAGGATTTGATCGCGATTGTGGTTCTCGATTTTGAGAACAGTGCATCCGAGGGATATTTCCAATATACGGCCAACCACCTGCCCAACTGACCGGCGGCACGGTCGCGACTGCGGCCGGTCCAGCAAGGTGGTGCCTGGGTGGCCTCGCGGCGGCGGGAGCGGGATCCCGCGCCGAAGAGCAGACGGGTAAATCTGGGCTCTACATGGCGATCTCATCACCTGATACCCTTCCATACTGGATCCAACGTTTTGCGCTCTCCCTGGAAGTCGAACGAAATTGTTCCATCCATACGCGTCAAGGGTATCTCCGGGACCTCGGCCAGCTGGAGGCCTATCTGGCCGGGCGCTACAGCCGGGAAACCCCGACTGTAGAAGCCTTGAGCCGCGCCTCGGTGAGGGGGTTCCTCTCCCATCTCCTGAGGAATGGCTACGCGGCCCGCTCCATCGCGCGCAAGCAGGCCACCCTGCGTTCTTTCGCCCGCTTTCTGGTGCGGGAGTCGGCCATCGCCGTCAATCCGCTCCTCGCCGTTCATTCCCCGCGGCTGCCCAAGCGGCTGCCCGATTTCCTCACCCGCGAGGAGGTCCAGCAGCTGCTGCAGCTGCCGGCGGTGGACTCTTTCAGCGGTTTGCGCGACAGTCTGATCCTGAAACTTTTTTACGCAACCGGAGTCAGAATAAGTGAGGCGGCTGGTCTGAGGAGAGGCGATGTGCAGCTTTGGGAAGGCACGCTGCGCGTGCATGGCAAGCGCGACAAAACGCGCCTGCTGCCATTGGGGCATCATATGACGCAGATCCTGCAGGAATATCTCCGGCTGCGCGACTCCGTCGCCGCCCGCAGCCCGCATTCATCCGATTTCGTTTTGCTCACCGATGAAGGTACTCCGTTTACCCGGCAGCAGCTGGCCCGTCTCATCCGGGGCTATATGCTGCGCATAGCCGACAAACGCAAGGCTCATCCGCATGCACTCCGGCACACCTTCGCCACCCATCTTCTTGATGAGGGCGCGGATATTCTTTCCGTGAAGGAGCTGCTGGGGCATGCCAGCCTCTCGACCACCCAGGTCTATACTCATCTCTCCGCGGAGCATCTTCGCCGCGTCTACCGGCAGGCCCATCCGCGCGCGGAGGAGGAGTAGTACAGCGCACGCCGGAGTCACAACCCGGCGCGCGCACAGCCAGAAGGAGGTGCATGCGAGCTTCCAGCTTCCTTAGCAGGCGTCCCTGTCCACAGCACTCTTCGAAAGGAGGTCTACCATGCGTATTACGTTCACGGCCCGTCACTTTAAACCTTCAGAAAGGCTCAAGGAACACGCAACAACGCAGGCGGAAAAGCTGAAGAAATTCAGCGACGGGATTCTTGACATAGAGATAATTTTGGACTATATTAAGCAGGTGCAGAAGGCGGAACTCGTCGCCAAGGTCTACGGCACCCGCCTGACTGTGGTTGAAGAGAGTGGTGATATGTACAAATCGATCGATCTGGCGATGGAGAAGATGGAGCGGCAGCTGATGAAGCACAAGGACAAGCTGCGTGAATTCACCAACGAACGGATCGCGGAAAACGTTGAAAACGTTGAAAACGTGGAAAAACTTGAATCCTGAGCGAACGGCCGGGGCCCCGCATGGGCCCCGGCCGTCTTTTCGCAGGAGAGATCCATCCCATGACTGAACAGATCGAAAAACCCTTTATTACGGTCGAAGAGCTTTACCAGAAGAGCCAGAAACGGGTTGCACTCAGCATCCTCAACAATACGGCCAGTTTCTCCCGCAAGATCCAGGAGCGGGAGCTGAACCGTCCCGGACTGGCTTTGAGCGGCTTTGTCGATGTCTTCACTTTCTGGCGTGTCCAGATCATGGGCAATACCGAGATCGGCTACCTCAACACCCTGCCCCCGGCTGAACGGCGGCGCTCCATCGAGACCGTCCTCAGCTTTGAGCTGCCCTGTCTGATCATCACCAACAACCATCCGCCCCCCGGCGAACTCATCGAGGTCGCCGATAGTAAAGGCATCACCCTTTTCTCCACACCGCTCGACACCACGACCGTGACCCACCACCTCAGCGAGTACCTGGAGACGGTTTTCGCCGAAAAGACCATCATGCACGGCGCGCTGGTCGATGTCTACGGCGTCGGCCTGCTCATCACCGGTGAGCCCGCGGTCGGCAAAAGCGAGCTGGCGCTCGATCTCATCGAACGCGGCCATCAGCTGGTCGCTGACGATGTCGTCCAGATCACCCGCCTCGGTATGAACCGCCTTGAGGGCGCCCCGACCGGCAGGATCAAACACTATATGGAGATCCGCGGATTGGGCATCATCAATATTCGCAGCATGTTCGGTATCAGAGCGATCCGGGGTAAAAAGGTGATCTCCGTCGTCGTCCATCTTGAAAAGTTCAGCCAGGACCGCGACTATGAGCGGATCGGCATCGATGGCAAATACCGGGATATCCTCGGCGTGCAGGTCCCGCTCGTCGAACTGCCGATTCTGCCGGGCAAGAATATCACCGTCATCGCCGAGGTGATCGCGACCAACCAAAAGATGCGCGATCTCGGCGAGAACTCGGCCGAGGATTTCAACAACAGACTTATCAAGGACATGACGAATCAGGATAACTGACATCTTCGCCGCCTGCCCGCGGCTGCCATTAATTCGAGGAATTTGATGAAACATGCCATCCTGCTCACCCACGGCCCGATCGGGGAGGCGCTGATCGAAGCCGTGCGCGGCATTATGGGGCTTGATGAGGGGCTGCACGCCCTCGCCGTAACCGACATGTCGATTGCAGAAATCACCTCACGGTTGAAAGCCCTCGTCTCCGGCCCGGATGAACGGCAGGACGGCGTCCTCATCCTGGCCAGCCTGCGCGGCGGCAGCTGCTGGAATGTAGCCGTCAGTATCGCCAGCGATTACAAACACGTCCGGGTCCTTTCCGGCGTCAACCTGCCCATGGTGCTCTCTTTCATCACCAAGCGGGAGAGCCTGAGCCTGGATGACCTGGCCGCCGAGGTGCAGCACGATGCTGCACGCGGCATCTGCCTGCTCGACCCGGGCTCGGGGTGTTGAGAAGAGAACTTTCAGAGAAAATAGCGGCAAGCGGAATCAAGGAGAGAGAGCGATATGCCACTAGTGCAAGTGAGAATTGATGACCGGTTGATTCATGGACAGGTGGTGGTAGGGTGGCGTCATGTGCTTGACCCGCAGCGGATCATGCTCTGCAGCGATGAAGTGGCCAATTCGGATTGGCAAAAGACGATCTATATGTCCGCGGTGACCAACGACATCGCCGCCTCCGTGCTCACCCTGCAGGAGACGATTGAGGAGCTGGGCGGCGGCATGCTGGAGAGGGAACGGATACTGCTGCTGGTCGATTCGCCCAAGCGGCTGGTGCAGCTGGTGGAGGCGGGGGTGCCCATCACCGAGGTCAATGTCGGCGGCATGCATTTTCGCGCCGGCAAGAACCAGATCGCGCCCTTCATCTTTGTCGATGAGGAGGATATCAGCAATTTCCGCATCCTCTATGACAAAGGCATCAAGCTGGAAGGACGGGATGTGCCGACGCGGACGCCGATCGATATCGCCCGGGCTCTCCGCTTTGAGCCGATCTGAAGATGTGTAGTTTTTGCACAGAAGGGTGGTATGGTGTTGCAAAATACACACAAATGCAGCCGGCGGCTCGCCGGCAATGGCGATGCAAATCTAATTAAAACAATGAAATAAAGATAACGGCCATTTGTGGCGCAGTAATTGCTATTACAGTTATGCCGAGGGAGACATTAAGCCCGATCGGGGGGAAAGCCGTTGTTGCTTGTCAGCGACAACGGCTTTATTTTTGCCCCAACCGCATTTCCCTCCGCCGGCTGCTACTCCGGGCGGAGCGCACTCAAGAGAGTGCCGTTGGCATAGCCGACCGTACAGCCAATGAAGACGTACCAGGGCCAGGCGATATGCGGCGAACCGACGAAAGCGATGAGCAGCAGCATGAAGAGGCTCCAGATGACCACAAAGAGCCGCCCCGACCGGCTTTGCAGCCGCAGATAGAGCCACCCCCCCGCCGCGATGGCGAGCAGCGCCGGCACCCACAGTCCCGCCCCCTTTTGTCCGATGATCCAGATCATGAAAAAGATGGCACTCCACATCGCCAGCAGCCCCTCATCCTCCCTGGCCCTGGCATTGGTGATGCCCAGGAAGAAGGTGCCGAGCAGCCCGCCGTAGGTGAAGGAGGCGATGGCGAGACCCAGTTCGACGACGGGGCTTTTATTGTCGGTGAACATCAGGGCGCTGAAGACAAAGATCACGCCCCACATGACCGTGAAGAGGCGCGAAGTCATGAGATCCTGTTTGGGACTTTTGTTCTTCCCCCATCTCGGTTTGTAAAGGTCGAGCATGGTGGAGGAAGCCAGCGAGTTGAGTGAGCCGCTCAGGTTGCCCATGGCGGCGGCGAATACACCCGCGATGATGATGCCGGAGACCCCGTTCGGCAGCCCTTCGACTATGAAACGCGGCAGCACTTCATCCGAGCGCATCGCCGCACCCTGGTAATAGGCATAGAGGGCGAGGCCGAGCACCAGAAAAAGGGCGAACTGGATGATGACGACAAAGCCGCTGCCGATGAGGGCCTTTTGACTCGCGCGGGCGTTCCGGCAGGTTAGCAGCCGCTGAACGATCAGCTGGTCGGTGCCATGCGAAGCCATCGAGAGAAAGGCCCCGCCGAGCAGGCCGGAGACCAGGGTATAGTTGATGGTGAAGAACTCTTTCAGGGAGCGGTCGAATCCCAGCTCGATGATGTCGAATTTGTTGCCGGGTGCGGCCGCTGCGACCACGCTTTGCCACCCCAGCGGCAGCTTGTCGAGGATCACCGCCAGGGCGAGGACGGCGCCGGTGATATAGACCGTCCATTGGAGCACGTCCAGCCAGACCACGGCCCGGATGCCGCCGATGAAGGTGTAGACGATGGTGACCATGGCGATGACGATGATGCTGGTGCTGTAATCCCAGCCCGTAATCACATGCAGAGGGATGGAGGCGGCGAAGAGGCGGACGCCGTCGGCGAGCAGGCGTGTAAGCTGGAAGACGATCGAGGAAAAGCTGCGCATGCGCGAACCGAAGCGGTTGCCGAGCAGGTGGTAGGCGGTCTGTATCTCCCCGCGGTAGTAGCGGGGGAGAAGCACAAAGGAGATGACAATGCGGCCGAGCAGATAGCCGGCCGCGATCTGGAGAAAGTTGAGGTTGGTGAGGTAGGCCAGCCCGGGGATGCTGATGAAGGTCAGCACACTGGTCTCCGTGGCGACCACCGAGATGCAGATGGCCAGCCAGGGCAGGTCGCGGCCGCCGAGAAAATAGTCGGTGGTGCTGCTCTGCTTTTTGCCGAACCATGCGCCCAGGGCTGTGACCCCGGCGAGATAGGCGAAGACGATAGCGAAATCGAGGGGCGAAAAGTTCATGATCCGGTCCTTTTCCGGGAAGGTTAAATTTCTTTAATTTATGAAAATCCAACTCAATTGCAAGGGAAAATTGCCCCGCTGCCCGCGGCGGGCGGGACGGCAGCGGAGCGGCCCAAGTCAAGAATTTTCTTGCTTCTCAGGGCCAGAGTAATTATATTTCAAATTATTTAAAGGAGTTATGAGGGCATGGCATGAAGAATCCCTACAAAAGGAACGACGTTTTCACCTGCCATTACGCCCGTCATGCCGCCTTTGCCAACCGGGTCTCCGCCTGGCATGTGCTGGTGGCGAAAAAGTGCTATCCGCAGGGCTGTCTCGAGTTCAAGTGGTCCTGCGCCCTGCTCAACAAGGGCAAGCGCTGCAGCCGTGGTTTCAGCCGCATGGGCCGGCTCTGCCCCGGCTGTGCCCACTACCGCGACGAAAAGGTCCATTACCAGCCGAGCATCACCCTGTCGCCCGCCGAGTACGCCCTCTTTCAGCAGGAGCTGGCCGCTTTCGACGAGTGGGTGGAGGAGAACCAGGGCAGGGAGAGAGATATCGCCTTCCGCATCGATTCTCTCAAACCGCGCTTCCACAAGCAGATCGATGCCCATGGCGCCCGGCTGCGCCTTGAGGGTTATCTCCTCATCGCCCGCGAGGGTTTCATCGGCCTGGACGCCTTTGACGACTATTTCTACGCGGTCATCTCTCCGCAGCAGCAGGAGCGTCTCGCTCTCGCCCCCGGCGACGAGCTGGATGCCCGCGGCGTTTTTGCCCTCGATCAGGGCCGACTGCTCTTCCCTCGTCTGCACGCTGTCGAGGTGCGGTCGCGTTCTGGAGCCGCCACCTGGCATAACAGCAGCGCCCTGGTGGCGAAGCAGAGCGCCCGCCCGCTGCCGAGGCAGCCGGAAAAGTGCCTCCATTGCCCGCAGGGCGCCCTCGTCGATGTGACCGAGCACAGCAACGGTCAGGAACGCCGCCGTCGCGAGCTGATCTGCCTGGAGGGGCTGGAGGGCGGCGAAGAGTGTTATTTTCAGGCCATGCAGCAGATCGCTGCTGAGCCGGCCGGGTGTGCCACCCGGCCCAGGAAAAAGTATTAACGGAAAAAGAGAACAGGATCTTATGGCAAAAGAAATCACCACACGCGCAGCCGATTATTCACAGTGGTATCTCGATGTCGTGGCTGCCGCCGATCTGGCGGAGCACGCCGCCGTCAAGGGTTGCATGGTCATCAAACCCACGGGATATGCCATCTGGGAGATGATCCAGGGACAGTTGGACAAAATGTTCAAGGCCACCGGCCATGTCAACGCCTATTTCCCGCTTTTTATACCCGAGAGCTTTATGAAGAAGGAGGCCGAGCACGTTGAGGGTTTTGCGCCCGAGTGCGCGGTGGTCACCCACGGCGGCGGCAAAAAGCTGGACGAGCCCCTGGTGGTGCGTCCCACCTCGGAGACCATCATCTGGTCCGCCTACAAGAACTGGATCCAGAGCTACCGCGATCTGCCCATTCTCATCAATCAGTGGGCCAATGTGGTGCGCTGGGAGATGCGCACCCGTCTTTTTCTGCGCACCACCGAGTTTCTCTGGCAGGAGGGCCATACCGCTCATGCCACCGCTGAGGAGGCGGAGGAGGAGACTCTGAAGATCCTCGATGTCTATCGCCGTTTCGCCGAAGAGTATATGGCGGCTCCGGTCTTTTACGGGGTCAAGACCGAATCGCAGCGTTTTGCCGGCGCCGTGCGCACCTACTGCATCGAGGCGATGATGCAGGACCGCAAGGCCCTCCAGGCGGGCACCTCGCACAACCTCGGCCAGAATTTTGCCCGCGCCTTCGACGTCACTTTTCAGAATGAACAGGGCAAACTGGAGCTGGTCTATGCGACAAGCTGGGGGGTCTCGACGCGTCTGATCGGTGCCCTGATCATGACTCACAGCGACGACAAGGGGCTGGTGCTGCCGCCCCGTCTCGCCCCGGTCAAGGCGGTGCTGGTGCCGATCTGGAAAGAAGAGTCCGAGCGGGAGGTGATGCTGGCCAAAGCGCGCGAGCTGACCGCCGGCTGGGAAGAGCGGATCACTTTCAAGATCGATGAGCGCGACCAGTACCGTCCCGGCTACAAGTTCAACGAGTGGGAGAAGAAGGGGGTGCCTATCCGGATCGAGATGGGGCCCAAGGATGTGGCGGCCGGACAGGTGGTGCTGGTGCGCCGGGATACCGGTGAAAAGAGCGCTGTGCCACAGGAGAATCTGCTCGCGCGCATCGAGGCCTTGCTCGTCGAGATCCAGCAGAACCTGTACACGCGCGCCAGGGACTTTCGCGAGGCCAACACCTTCAGTGTGGACACCTATGAGGAGCTGGCCGAGAAGATCGAAAATCCGGGCGGCTTTTTCTGGGTCCATTGGTGCGGATCGCCCGCGTGCGAGGCCAGGTTCCAGGAAGAGCACAAGGCGACCATCCGTCTGGTGCCGATCGATGAACAAAAGGAAGAGGGTGCCTGCATCGTCTGCGGCGGGCGTTCGGGCCAGCGTGTGCTTGTGGCCAAATCCTATTAATCAAACCGGGGCGGCCGCACACCCGCACGCCGCCCCCAATTTTTCTTGTGTGTGGAGGCGTTATGCCCAAAAGCAAAGATATCGTCGAACTGGAGGTGCCCAGCAAGGTGCTGCGCATCCAGAATGCCGGCTGTCCCAATGGCCACAGCCTCATGGACGAAGACCATCTCATCAACGGCTATCCCTCGGTCGCGGTGCTGGCCCGCTATCGCGATGAGACCGGCCTGATCCACCTCGATCCAATCTACGGCAGTTTCAAGAACATCTCCCAGATCACTGTCCCCGACGGCGAGCTGGTTGAATTCCTCTGCCCGACCTGCAAGGTTTCTCTTCAGGATGCTGACCAGCGTTGTTCGGTTTGCTCGGCACCCATGTTCGCCATGCAGCTGCCCAAGGGCGGGATTGTCGAGGGCTGCCTGCGCAACGGCTGCCAGTTCCACAGCCTCAAACTGGTCAGCAGCGATGAGCTGGTCAAGCGGCTCTACGAATCCCACAGCCTCGACTCTTATCTGTGAGCACGGACAGGGAGCAGGAGAGCCGGGAGGAGGGTAAGGCCTTCTGTTCCGGCTACATCGCGGTCGTCGGCCAGCCCAACGTCGGCAAATCGACCCTCGTCAACCGGCTGCTGCAGTTCAAGCTTTCGATCACCACACCCAAACCGCAGACGACCCGCCACCGGATCATGGGGATCCTCACAGGAGAGCGCTATCAGATCATCTTTCTCGATACTCCCGGCCTGATCACCCCCAGCTACCGCCTGCAGGAGGTGATGATGGAGACGGCACGCCGTGCCGTTGCGGATGCCGATCTGCTGCTCTTCGTTGTCACTGCGGCGGCCAGGCCGGAGGAGCGCGATCTCGAGACGCTGGCCGGGCTCGCCGCCACCGGCAAACCCGTACTGCTCGGTGTGAACAAGATCGATCTGGCGGAGCGGACGCTCCTGCCCTCTTTTCTGGACGCCTGGAGCCAGCGCCATGTCTTCGCAGCGGTCGTCCCCTTTTCGGCGCGCACCGGCGAAAATTGCGATCTCCTGCTCGAGGCCCTGGTGGCGCGTCTGCCGGCTGGCGCCCCCTTGTATGACCAGGATGCACTCACCGAGCATCCCGAGCGTTTCTTCGTCAGCGAGATCATCCGCGAAAAGATCTTTTCCAATTTCGGCGAGGAGATCCCCTATTCCACCGCGGTGATCATCGACGAGTTCAAGGAGGGACGGCCGGGCCGGAAGGATCTCATCAAGGCCCGCATCGTGGTCGAACGGCAGACGCAAAAGGGGATCATCATCGGCAAGGGCGGGGCGATGCTGCGCAAGGTGGGGGAGGAGGCGCGCACCGACATCGAAGCTCTGCTGGACCGTCCTGTTTTTCTCGATCTTTGGGTAGCGGTACGCGACAAATGGCGCAAGAATGACACATTTTTGCGGGAATTTGGCTATCAGGGGTAAAGGAAACCATATGAGAATGATCTGGAAGGCTCTGGCTGCGGCGGCTTTGATTCTGGCCGCCGGATGTACCCAGATGCGTTATGTGCCGGTCGCGGGCGATCCGATCATCCGGGTCGGCATCCTCGAGGACCAGGAGGCGGTTTATTTCGAGCCGGCGGGCGATTTCTCCGTCGTGGCTTATGACGAAAAGGAAAACTTTGCGGCACTGGAGAAGGGCCTGTGGAAAGCGACCGTGCACTCTCTTCTCCCCGGCGCCCTCACCTATCAGATCCAGCTCTACGAGTCTCTGGACAGCGACCGGGCTGCGGAGCGGGCCAAAGCCCTGCGCGGCAAAGGGCTGGCCGTGACGGTCAAGAGCCAGGGTGAGCAGCTGCAGGCGGGCGCAAACAAGCTTATCGACCGCATCTATCACCGGGTGCTCCTCGACCGCTCTTTCGCCACCACAGCAGAGGCCGATCGCTATCTCAGCGCCAATCCCGCCCTCGCCCAGGGCAAGGTGGTGCGCAACATGGATGATGTGGTCATGGGCAAAATCGCCCTGCAGACGCCGCAGGGCCGGACCATCATTCTTACCCAGGCCCTCCGTCTGACCGGCGCCAACATGACCCTGCGCGATGTCGAGGTGGGCAGCGGCTACCACTGGGCGCGCAACGAGGCCCGCACCTACGGCGGCGAGATGGAGCTGCGCATCAACGCCCGCGGCAAGCTGACCGCCATCAACGTCGTTCCCCTCGAGCTCTATCTGCGCGGGGTGGTGGCCGGCGAGATGGCCAACTCCTTTCCCGAAGAGGCGCTCAAAGCCCAGGCGATCATTTCGCGGACGATGTTCCTTTACAGCTTCGGCCGCTTTCACCGCGGCGCCGAATTTGATGTCTGCGATGATGTTCACTGCCAGGCCTATATCGGCATCGGCAAGAACAGCGAAGCGGTCGATAAGGCCGTGCACGATACCAAGGGGCTGGCCCTGACCTACAAGGACGCGCTCTGTTCGGCCAGCTATTCGGCGATGTGCGGCGGTCATACGGCCAGCGCATCCGATGTCTGGGACAGCGACGGCGAGCCCTACCTGACCGGCCGGCTGGATACTCCCACCGATATCGGCCAACTTGACCTCACCCGCGAGGATAATCTCCGCGTCTGGGTCAACTCCCGTCCGGAGGTCTGCTGCAACCTCGAGTCCGCCGGCAATCCCGATTTCGGCCGCTATGCGGAAAAATATTTCCGCTGGGAGCAGCGAATCGCGCGCACCGATCTGGAAAAAACGATCGCCGCCTATGCCGGCACCTCCATCGGCCAGCTGGTTGACATCGTCCCCCTCGAGCGCGGCACATCGGGCCGTCTGATCAGCATCAACTGCGTCGGCACCGAGGAGAGCGTCACCATACGCAAGGAACTCAACATCCGCCGCGCCCTCTCCAGGTCGACCCTCTATTCCGCCTGCTTCACCATCGAGAAGGAAGGGGTCAAGGAGGGCCTGGCTGAAACCTTTCTCTTCCGGGGTGCCGGCTGGGGCCATGGTGTGGGGCTGTGCCAGCTTGGCGCGGCGGCCCGCGCCCTCCGGGGCAGCACTGTGAGTGAAATTCTCAAGTACTATTATCCCGGCACCCAGATCAAGCAGCTTTACTAGCGGCCGGCAGAGCCGCAGGCCGCCGGTCACACTCTGATTTTGGAGATTTTATGCTGACAGGTTCCGAACCTTCTCTCTGGCTTTACATCATTCTCGGCCTGGCCGCCGGGACGCTCTCCGGCCTGTTTGGCATTGGCGGCGGCATCATCATCGTGCCGGCGCTGGTCTATTTTGCCGGCTTTAGCCAGCAGATGGCCACCGGCACCAGTCTGGCCATTCTGCTGCCGCCGGTCGGCCTGGCCGCTGTTCTGGTCTACTATCAGAACAACAATGTCAATCTCAAGGCCGCCGTTATCATCGCCATTTGTCTCTTCATTGCGGCCTGGGCCGCCTCCCATATGGCCAACCGGCTCAATCAGCTGCATTTGCGGCTCGCTTTCGGCGTGATGATGGTCCTGGTGGGCGTTTATATGATCTTCACCACCTGGGCCAAACTGCAGAAATGAGCCGGATCCCCGATCTGCAGCATCTTCTCCTCTTTTTTGACCTCGGCAATCTGCGCGCCCTGGCGGGTTGAGCCGCGCCTCCGCCCGTCCTGCCCGCTTCCGGCGGCTCGTTATTTTATAGTTGAAAAAGTCAAATTCAATCCTTAATATAGAGGCAGTTCCGCGCCTCCGGCCGCGGGACCGTTGTGCATCGACGCTCTTCCCCATTCTCACCACCAAGCGGCAGAGGAGGTCCTTTCATGGATGGCATACCTCTCATCCCCACACCCGAGGCCATTCCGGCGCCATGGCCGGTGTTCGAAATCCTCGGGCTCCTGCTCTTCATGCTTCATATTCTCTTCATCAACGTGGTTCTTGGCGGGTCGCTGCTGGCCTTTTTCAGCAGGCAGCCGAAAGAATACGGTGCGGCCGCGGCGATCTATAAAAAGATACCGTCAACCCTGGCAATCGGAGTGACCCTCGGCATTGCTCCGCTGCTCTTTCTGCAGGTCCTTTACGGCCATCTCATCTACAGCAGTTCGGTGTTGATGGCTCTTTACTGGCTTTTAATCATCCCCCTCCTGATCATCGCCTATTACGGCACCTATATCCACGCCCGCACCAGCGTGCGCTGGCTCGGAAGGACGGCGATCGGCCTGGCCGCCCTCATCTTCCTCTATATCACGTTTATCTACTCGAACAATATGACGCTGATGCTGCAGCCGGAGAAATGGCCCGCCTATTTCACCAACCGCAGCGGCACTATCCTCAATCTTTCCGATCCCGCACTCTGGCCGCGCTATCTCCATTTCGTCATCGCCTCGGTAGCCGTCGCCGGGCTCTTCAGCAGCCTGGTCTGGCAGATGCGCGCCCGCAAGGGGGTGCCCGGCAGCGGGGAGGAGGTCAAGAAGGGACTGAGGATATTTGCCATCGCCACCAGCGTGCAGGTGGCGGTAGGGATCTGGTTCCTCATCGCCCTGCCGCAGGAGTTCATGCTCGCCTTCATGGGCGGGAATCTCCTCTACACCCTCATCCTGGTCGCCGGAATCATCCTCGCCATCGGTGCTCTGGTGTTGGCTTTCATGGGTAAATTCTGGCCCACCTTCTGGCACCTCCTGGCCCTCACCCTGGTGATGGTCCTCAACCGTCTGGCCCTGCGCGATCTCTACATTGGCCGCTTCTTCCAGGTTTCGGATCTGACGCTCAAACCGCAGTATGATCTCCTGATCATTTTCGGGGTCATTCTCCTTATCGGTCTGGCGGCAGTCTGGTACATGGTGCGCACAATGATCTCTGCAGGTGAAGGGAGGGAGGGCCAATGAACTATCCAATCTGGGAGCTGACCTGGTTCGGCGGCGGCTCGCTGATCGCCCTGATCGCCGTACTGCACGCCTATATTTCTCATCTCGCCGTCGGCGGCGGCATTTTCATCTGGCTGATGGACTGGAAGGGATTCCGCGAGAACAACCCGGAAATCCACGTCTATGTGCGCCGGCACACCTGGTTTTTTCTGCTCCTGACCATGGTCTTCGGCGGCATCACCGGTGTGGGCATCTGGTTCGTCATCGCTCTGGTCCAGCCCGCAGCCACCTCCGCCCTGATCCATACCTTTGTCTTCGGCTGGGCGATCGAATGGGTCTTTTTCCTCGGCGAGATCACCGCCCTGCTCATCTATCATTACAATTTCAGCAAGCTGGATAAACGGCCCCGCCTCAACATCGCCTTTCTCTACGCCCTTTTCGCCTGGCTCAGCCTGGTGGTCATCAACGGCATCCTCGCCTTTATGCTCACCCCGGGCAAATGGCTCCAGACCGCCAGCTTCTGGCACGGGTTCCTCAACCCGACCTACTTCGCCTCCACCTTCTTCCGCACCGGCGTGGCAGTGATGATCGCTGGACTGTTCGGCATTTTCACCGCGGTGCGGATGCCCAACGGCTTTTCCCGCGACCAGATTCTGCGTTACTGCAGCAAATGGCTGCTGCTGGCTCTGCCCTTCATGGCAGCGACCGGCTGGTGGTATTACCGCAGCATCCCCGCCGCGACCCGGGAGGTGGCTTTCGGCCTCAATCCCCAGAGCGAGCCTTTCATTCTGATCGGGCTGGTCTCCGCGGCGGCTATCTTTCTCCTCGCGCTCTATTACCTGCTCAAATCTCCGCGCGGGCTGCAGCAGGTGCTTGCCGTCGTGCTGGTGCTGGTGGGTTTGGGATTCTACGGCGGTTTTGAGTATCTGCGCGAAATCGCCCGCAAGCCCTGGGTCATTCACGGCTATATGTACAGCACCTCGATCCATGCCGCCGATACCGCCCGCCTCAATGAGGAGGGGGTGCTCGCCAACGCCCGCTGGGTGCAGCACAAAGAGATCACTCCTGAAAACCGGCTGCAGGCGGGCAAGGAGCTTTTCGATATTCAGTGTCTGCCCTGCCACACCGTCGGCGGGGTGCGCAATGATATCCTCCGGCGCACCAGCACATTCCCGCAGGAGGGGATGCTCTCGTTCCTGCACGGCCAGGGCAAGATTAACAGTTACATGCCCCCGGTGGCCGGAACCCCGGCGGAACGGGAGGCCATGGCGGCCTGGATCGTGGAGGGGCTGCACGGCAAGGCTCCCGAAGCCTCTTTCACCGGCGCCACTCTGCCCGCGACGTCCGGGGCCGAAAAGATCCCCGCCTTTGACAGCCGCAAGGACGACTATCTCCTTCTGGCCTGGAATGACCTGGGGATGCACTGCATGACCGACTGCGACGCCTGGTTTGTCATCCTGCCCCCGGCCAACACCCTCCACGCCCAGCTCATCCGCCGCGGTGCGACCCCGGCCCTGATTTCGGAAGGGGTGACCCTGAGCTACAAGGTGGAGGAGGGGTTTGAAAATCCGGCCGGCCAGATGCCCTTCTGGACCCATGTGAAATCCAATTTCGGCGTCGAACTGCCGGAGAATATCGGTCTGGCGGGCAAAGGGCTCACGGGCGAGATGGAATACAAGCCCGATTTCGCCGCCTACGCCGCCGAGATGATCCCGGTGGCCCCCTACAATGACGACGGTTCCTTCAACGCCTACCCGACCTTCACGGTCGAGGCCAGGGATAAAACCGGCAAACGCCTGCTTGCCAGCACCCGGGTGGTGGCGCCGGTCTCCTCGGAGATGGGCTGCCGCGGCTGCCACGGCGGCTCCTGGAAGCGGGGTGTGGCCGGTGTGAGCGACGAGACCGCCATCAATATCCTCGCCGCCCATGACCGCAACAGCGGCACCAGCCTGCTCGCGGAGGCGCGGGCGGGCATGCCGGCCCTCTGCCAGCGCTGCCACGCCGATCCGGCAGTCGGCGCCAGGGGGGACAGCCTCCGCCTCAATTTTTCGGCCGCCATGCACGGCTGGCACGCCAACTATATGCACCTGGAGGGCGCGGCCGCCTGCGCCGCCTGCCATCCGGCCAAACCGGACGGCCCCACCCGCTGCGCGCGGGATTTCCACAAGGAGATCGGCATCACCTGCGCCGAATGCCACGGCACCCTCGAGGAGCACGCCATGGCGCTGCTGCGCGGTGAAGAGGCCAAACCGCGGGCGGCACAACTGATCAACCACCTGCGATCGGACCAGGTCGCCAGCGCCGCCGAGGTGCATCCGCGCACACCCTGGCTCCAGGAACCCGACTGCCTCAACTGCCATGCCGATTTCAATGTTCCGGAGGATATCGCCAGCTTTAACAAGTGGACGGCCGGATTCGCCGATCTCTACCGCGTGCGCACCGACAATGCCGGCATCCGCTGCGAGGCCTGTCACAGCGCCACCCATGCCCTCTACCCGGCGGACAATCCCTTCGTGCTCTATCGCGACAATATCCAGCCGCGGCAGTATACCGGCACTTCATACGCCATCGGCGCCAACAAGAACTGCGCTGTCTGCCATAAAAAAGCGATGACCGATCCGGTCCATCACGAGAACATGCTCGGCATGGTGCGGAATCCCTTTGATTTTTAACCCGCAGCGGACCTCTCCGTGGAGAGGCCCGGCCGCCGCCTGCATCCATCAGGAGACGGGCGGCCGGCAGTGAACAATCCGGGTTCTGCCCTGCGCAGGCCCGGAGAAAAAAAGGAGCAACCATGGGAACCAAAGGACGTGAAATCGTCGGCATGAATGTCGACTCGATCATCGAACTGCTCAACAAGGCCTTCGCCGATGAGTGGCTGGCCTACTATCAGTACTGGCTCGGGGCCAAGGTCATCGCGGGTCCGATGAAGGACGCGGTCATCGCCGAGCTGGTCCAGCACGCCGCCGATGAGCTGCGCCACGCGGATATGGTCGCCAACCGCATCATCCAGCTCGGCGGCACTCCGCTGACCACGCCGCAGCAGTGGTTTAAAATGAGCACCTGCGGCTATGACGAACCCTCCGCCCCCTTTGTCAAGATGATCCTCAGCCAGAACATCAAGGGTGAGCAGTGTGCGATTTCGGTCTACAATGCTCTGCTGCAGGAGGTCGGTATGAAGGATCCGGTCACCTACAACATGGCGGTGCAGATTTTGCAGGATGAGGTGATGCACGAGGAGGAGCTGCAGGCTTTGCTCGAGGATCTGACCTACATGCTGAAAAAATAGATTCTTTTAAGGTTCAGGCAGCGTCCCGCAACAAAAAGGCCTCCTGCAGGGGAGGCCTTTTTGCATTTGTGGCGGTGTTACGCTGCGGGTGCGCGGGTGAATGGGGCTGCGGCAGGAGGGTCGCCGGCGGCCTATCTGAAAATGATGCGGCTGCCGGGCGATTCGACATAGTCGATGGTATGGCCGTGCACCCAGGTGCCGTTTTGCAAAAATTCGGATACGGTGTGCATCCCGCCTTCGGGTGGAAATATACTGGTGCTGCGCACCTCGGTGATGCCGTTGGCATTGTTCTCGACGAATTCATGGGCTACCCATTTTTCGCCATCCATGGTCATGGTGCCATGGGTGAAAAAACCGGCGGTGGTGAAATAGTAATAGACCAGGCTCTTCCTGCCCTGGTCCCAGAAAAGGACGGTCTCGCCGCCGTAGGCTCCCTCGTTGAGCGAATGGGTCATGCGGATAGCCTGGCCGTTGAGGATGCGCTCCCAGCGCGAAACATCGGTCGCCGGCGGCTGGCCGGGCTCCGCAACGAAGGTTCCTTTCCAGGTGCGGTTTAGCCAGGGCTTGAAGGGGAGGAGATGCGCATTCAGGCTGTCGGGAGCGGCGGCCGGCAACGGAATGGGCGGGGCCGGCGGCTCCTGTGCAAGGGCGGCCCCGATGAGCAGCAGGGCGATGATCACTGTTTTTTTCATTATTTTCTCCAGCAAAAAGGCCGTTTGTGGCATGTATCAATGCAAACACAGACGGCCTTGTATTTATTCGCGACCGCGCCCTTTTCGGGCGCATTCTGCCGCATCCTGCCTTTTTCCTCTTTCTTTCCCTAGTAGCTGTGCGAATCGAGCTTGACCTTGCCGCGGAAGATCCAGTAGATGCTGGCGGTGTAGGCGAGCACCATCGGCACCCCGCAGATGGCGATGATCAGCATGATCTGCAGGGTTTTGGGCGAAGAGGCGGCATTGTAGATGGTCAGGCTGTTGCCGGGGAGCGGATTGGAATAGATCAGGTTCGGATAGCTGCCGATCCCGAAGAGCAGCAGCAGGGCGATCACCGCGGCGCAGCTCGACAAAAAGGCCCGCATCTCGCGGCCGTTAAAGATCTCGCGCGGGATGTTGGCGATGGCCAGCATGTTGACCAGCGCCACCAGGAAGAGCCAGGGATTGGCGCGGATGGTGTCGGTCATATGCGGCACATAGAGCAGCGTGAACATGGTAGTAGTGATGTAGAACAGGACGAAAGCAATGATCGTCGAACGGGTCCATTCGCGGATCTGCTGCTGCAGCGCCCCTTCGGTCTTGAGCACCAGATAGATCGAGCCGTGCATGGTGAAAAGGGCGACCGTGCAGAGGCCGACCAGCACAGAGTAGGGATGGATCAGACTCCAGAAGGAGCCGTTGAAATTGCCCTGGGCGTCGAGGGGGATGCCCCATGCCATGTTGCCAAGGGCCACGCCGATGAGCAGGCTCGAAAGAATGCTGCTGACGCTGAAGCTGATATCCCAGAATTTGCGCCACCAGGCCATCGGCTGTTTGCTGCGGAATTCGATCGCCACCGCCCGGAAGATCAGTCCGAAGAGCAGAAGCATAAAGGCGACGTAAAAGCCGGAGAAGGCGGACGCATAGACTTCTGGGAAAGCGGCAAAGAGGGCGCCGCCGCCGGTGACCAGCCAGACTTCGTTGCCGTCCCAGATCGGGGCGATGGCGTTGAGCAGGATGCGGCGGTTCTCGTCGCCGCGGGTGAAGAGATGCAGGGCGCCGACGCCAAGGTCAAAGCCATCGAGCATGGCATAGCCGGCGAAGAGGACGCCCACCAGGAAAAACCAGATGGTATTGAGATCAAAGGCCAGGTTCATGCGCGGTGTCCCTCCAGGCTGGTGCTGTCATCCGGTCCATGCTGGATCTTGTCGTTGAGCAGATAGATGAAAAGAGCCAGAAGCAGCGCGTAAACGATGAAAAACATCACCAGAGAAAAAAGCAGTTCGCCGCCCGAGACGTTGGGCGAAAAGGCGTCGCTGGTTCTGAGCAGGTTCTGCACGATCCAGGGCTGGCGGCCGACCTCGGCGGAGGCCCAGCCGAGCTGGTTGGCCGCCTGCGGCCCGAGCACGGCGAAGACGAAGATCCAGAGCAGCCAGCGCTGGTCGTAGAGTTTTTTCCGGAACTGGAGCACCAGTGCGAGCAGGGAGAGGCCGATCAGGCCCATCCCCAGGATGACCATTAGATGATAGGTCTGGAAGACCAGATTGACCGGCGGCCGGTCCTCCGGCGGGAAGGCCTGCAGGCCGGTCACCGGGGCCCGGTGGTCGCCGTGGACCATCCAGCTCAGCATGCCGGGGATTTTGATGCCCAGCTGCACCCGCTCCTCCTTCTCGTTGACCCAGCCGAAGAGATACATGTCGGCCGGCGCGCTGTCCGGATAGTGCCCCTCGAAGGCGGCGAGCTTGGCCGGCTGGTTTTGCGCGACGCCGCTGGCGCTGGCGTGGCCGGTCAGGAGCTGCAGCAGCGAAGCGATAACCGCCACCGGCAGGGCGATCCGGACCGAGGCCTTGCTAAAGTCGACATGCTTCTTGCGCAGCAGATAAAAGGCGGCTACACTGAGGACGAGAAAGGCTCCGGCCTGCCAGGCCCCGGCGAGGGTATGGCTGAGGCGGTGCAGGGAGGAGGGATTAAAGACCACCTGCCAGAAATCGACGATCTCGGCGCGCAGGGTGTCGCCAAAGCCGACGATGTGGTGGCCGGCCGGGGTCTGCTGCCAGGAGTTGGCGACGATGATCCAGACTGCACTGAAATGGGCCCCCAGCGCAACCATGCAGGTGGCGAGGAAATGGGTCCTGGGTTTGACCCGGTTCCAGCCGAAGAGGAGGATGGCCAGAAAGCCCGATTCGAGAAAAAAGGCAAAGATCCCCTCCGCGGCGAGAGCGCTGCCGAAGACATCCCCGACGTAGCGGGAGTAGATCGACCAGTTGGTGCCGAACTGGAACTCCATGACGATGCCGGAAGCGACGCCGAGGGCGAAGATGAGCCCGAAGATGCGCGACCAGAATTTCGTCATCTCCAGGTAGAGCTTGTCTTTGGTTTTGAGATAGCGCGCCTCCATGATGACCAGCAGCACACCGAGGCCGATGCTCAGCGGCGGAAAGATGTAGTGAAAGGCGATCGTGAAGGCGAATTGCAGTCGCGACAGCAGGAATACATCCATGGGATCACTCTCGTGTTGGGTTAGCGGCTTTTTCTGACATTGAGGTGCCACCGGCTCCGGGGCGCAGCTGCGGCGGTGTTTCCCGGGTGGCGGCGTTTTGCCGGCCCCTCTCCGGGCGGGAAAGAGTCACCGCACACAGGCGCTTCGCCCCTCAGGGGATGAGGGCTTTGAGCAGCGGCTGATACCATTCGTTTTTGCTGAGATCGTAGACGGCGAAGCCCGAGCCGAACTCCCAGTAGCCCCAGCTCATGGCGCGGTTCTCCGCCTGCCGCGCCACCGCCTCTGTCCATAATTTGCGGCTGTTCATGTCCGCTTTGTTAAAGGCGCCGAACTCGCCCATGAAGAGAGGCCGGTTGCTGGTGCGGGCCCAGCTGCGCGCTGTCTCGAGCTCGTTCTGCAGTGCTGCCATGTCGGACGCGGAGCCCCAGGTTGTCCCCAGCCAGGCGTTGGAGCCGGCGTTCCAGCTCGTCCCCTGATGGGTGAAATGGAAAGGATTATAGTAATGAAAGGTGATGATCAGGTTGTTCTCGCCGGCCGGCAGCACCAGTTTTTTCAGCGAGGCGAAGCTGTTCCAGTCCGCCGGCCCGATGACGAGGGTGCGATAGGGATTGGACTCGCGGATGACGGCGATCACCTCGGCCAGATACTGGTTCCAGATTGGAGAGGTCAGGTTGTTGTTGGGCTCGTTGAGCGGTTCGAAGAGCAGGTCGGCGGGATACTCCTTGTAGTGCTCGGCGATCTGCCGCCACAGCGCCAGAAAACGCTCCTTGTGGGCCGGGGGATCGACAAAGATCTCGTCGTAATGGTGCATGTTGATGACGATGGCCATGCCGCGGTCGAGGGCCTGCTCCACCGCCCAGTCGATGCGGTCGAAAAAGGGGGAGGAGATGGTGTAGGGGCTGACGGTCTGGGCGTGCGTCGACCAGCGGATCGGCAGGCGGATGCCGGTGAAACCGGCCTCATCGAGGAGCTGGAAATAGCGCATCTCGAGGGTGATGCCCCATTCGCCCTCGCTGGGGGCTTCGAGGGCATTGCCGAAATTGACACATTTGGCCAGGCGCTGGTTGACGGCGAAAGGATCGAGGGGCGCGGTGATCGGCTCGTATTTGGGCGCGCTCTTTTTGGGCGCGGTGCTCTGCTTCTCGCAGCCGGCGGCGAGAAGCAGCCCGGCCAGCAGGAGCGGGAAGAGATGAGGTCGGATACGAAAGTATAAATTCATGATTTGATCCCGG
>JAKQKF010000310.1 GCA_029560815.1 bacterium | reverse complement strand
AGGGCGTCATAGAGCTCAGGGATCGGCTCGATGTAGACATGCGGGAAGGAGCAGATCACCATCCCCGAATAGGACTGCTTGGCGTAGAGGAGATTGTCGTGGCGGAGTTCGGTCCATGCGCCCAGCTGGCTGTTCATCATGCGCTGCCACCAGGCGGCCGTGTGCAGCGCCGGCGGCAGGGTGCTGCGATCGGCGGGGGGATTGAGGGCCCGAATGGCTGTGAGCCAGTGGTTGAAGAGCGAACTTGTCCAAAAGCCATCGTCATAGCCGTCGATCAGCCGGCGCACCGCCGCCAGCTTGGGGGCATAATGGTACTGCTCCAGCTCCGCCTGCAGCAGCTGCCCGGCGGCGTCATTGCCCAGCCCGAAGAGGACATCAAGCGTCGAGGGGAGCATGCGCGTCACCTTGATGCCATCATGGGTGATCTTGTCATAGACCACCTGGCCGGTGATATAGGAATCGATGATAAAGCGCTGGCCGAGCAGGAGAAAGGCGGAGGCCGGGCGGATGCTCTCCGGATCGAGGGGATCGGAATAGAGCATCTGCGTGTTGATGCGCTGCCAGGCGAAGGATGAAGCGGCCAGATTCTCCTGAAAGGTGACTGTCTGCAGGCTGTCGAGCAGCTGCGCCGGAGTGGTGATGGCGAGGTGGCGGCTCAGCTCGGCCAGGTTGTCCGGAGTGACGTTATCGCATTCGCCGACAAAGAAGGCGAGCAGCCCGTCGATCCCGGCCAGGGTCTCTCTCGCGCCGGGCTGATTGAGCAGCTCCTCCAGCAGCAAGGCGTCGATGATCTGGCGCTGCAGGTCGGCGAACGGGGGCGGGACCTCCCAGGACCTGGGCGCGATGAGGTAAAATTCCGTCCGGCCCAGCCACATCATGGCGCGGAAATAACGGCCCAGTTCCGGAATAAATTCATCGGCATAGTGGCCGCGCACCTGAAACTGGCTGAAATCGATCTGGCGCGGCCTCTCCCCGAAGAGGGGATAGCTGGCGGGCTGGAGACCGTCGATCAGAGCGAGCAGTTCCGAAAAGGCGGAGATATTATTTTTGTACAGCGGCCGGGTCGTCTGATCGAGCAGATGCCGGGTTACGGCGAGGTAGAGGTCGACATCCTCGATCATCGGCCGCATCTCCGGCTGGCCTGAATAACGGGCGGCCATAGCCGGCACGCCGTCGTGCATGGTTTTGAGCAGATGCTCAAGCTGCGATATAAGCCGCACCTGCTCCATCCGTTTGAGGATCTGGTCATAGGAGATGTGCACCGCATGGAGGATGGCATCGGCGCTGATGAAGAGCGGCAGGTCCTTGTGAAAGATATCCGCCATGGCGTCGATGAAGGTCGTGTAGGAGAGACGTTCGCTGACCATAAAGCCGTTTTTCTGCAGCAGCTGCTTTTCGCCGGGCGTGAGCAGGTATTTAAGATCGATGCTGTCGGCGTAGAGGGCGCTGCGCCAGTCGAAGGGGACGGAGGTCTCGAACAGGCCGGCGGGATAGCGCGACGCCAGCCCGGCGGCGGAGAGGCTCCGGGTTTCAGCGAGAAACCGGCGGTAGCTTTCAATAGAAAAACCGCCACTCTGGGCCAACAGGGCGGCGCCTGAGAGCAGCAAAAGGAGGGTGAGCTGTAATTTTTTCATGACGCGACTCCTCAAAAAGGGAGGCCCTTGACGAGGCAGCGGGGTAGGAAGGGAGTGAGGCCTCTATTGTATTGTAACCAAAATAGAGGCCTCAGGCAAGTACTATTTTACGAGCGCGAGTTTGACGGTTTTCACCAGATCGCGGCCCTGCAGGCGCAGATAGTAGACGCCGGAGGGTACGGCCACGCCGCGGCGGTCGACGCCCTGCCAGGTGAAGCGATGCTCTCCCGCAGCCTGGTTCAGGGCCGGCGCCGAGTAGACCTCTTCGCCGCGCACATTATAGATGGTGATGGCGACCGGCTGCCGGCTGGCGAGGGCGTAAGCGACGCTCACAGAGCTGTTGAAGGGGTTGGGGAAAGGGGGGAAGAGCCGGCTCGTTTCGGGCAGCAGGTTCTCGCTCTGGTCCTGGATGCGGGTCGCCGGATCCCCTTCGATGTAGATCACGACGCCGTCCAGCGAGGAGGCCAGGACGTGGTTCCGGTCGATGGGTGTGACCGTGGTGGCGTGCGTGGGGCCGACCCAGTACTTCCAGTAGATGCCGCCGGTTGCCCCGTCGTTGGCGACGACAAAGCCCTTTTTGCCCGCGGAATAGACCACACCGGCCTTTTCAATGGGCATCGAGGGGGTGGAATCCCAGCCGTAACCGACGTCGGATTGCCAGATTTTCTCCTGGGCTGCTGCAGCGGTTGAGTAAGCGTAGAGGGAACCATCGAGGGCGCGGACATAGATGCGGCTGCCATCCTCGGAGATGCCGATCGAATCATAGACCTCCGGATTTTTTGTCGACCAGATGGTTCTGCCAGTAGTGAGATTGATGGCGGAGACATAGCGCTCCGGATCGCTCACGAAGAGCTTGTCGGCCGACGCGACCGGCCAGCAGGCGGCGGGGGCATAATAGAAATTGGCCTGGCGGGTCCAGATCCAGAGCTGATTGCCGGTGGCGATATCGAGGGCGCGCACCTTACCATCCCAGGAGCCGAAGATGATCCGGTCGCCGGCAATGCAGGGCTTGCACTCCACGGTCCCGCAGCCGTCGAATTTCCATACCAGCTGACCCGCGGTGCGGCCTGCGGCATAAAAAGCGCCGCCGCCGGCGAAGAAGAGCAGGGTGTCCTGAGCGACCGGGGCGGTCAAGACAGCATCCTCGGTCACAAAGCGCCATTTAATCTCGCCAGTGCGGGCATCGACGGCATAGAGAGCCCCGTCGGAGGAGCCCGCATAGAGCATCCGGTCGAGAACGAGGGGGGATGAAAAGACGCCGCCATCACACTGGAACGCGGGCCAGAGCGGCAGGCCGGTGGCCCTGCTCAGGCCGATGATGCGGCCGTCGCTGGTGCCGACATAGACCCCCGCATCGTCAAAAGCGGGCTGAGTCAGGACTTCAGCGCCGCAGTCGTACTTCCAGAGCGCCCGCGGATGGCCTGCTTCAAAGAAGAAAGAGGTCGTCGCGACGATGGCCTTGCCCCCCTCGGTGGTGAAGGAGACCCGGAGCGTGTGGTAACCGTTATCGATGCCGGTGGCGGGCAGTTCACACTGCCAGGAGATGCCGCCGCCAGCAAGGGAGCGGAGGCCCAGGCTGCTGTTGCTCACTTCCCACTGACCATTCTTGACGGTTTCGCTGACCGAGATGTCGATCACTGCCCCGCTGGAGAGGGTGCTCCCTTTCGCCAGATTGGAGAAGTGGATGGCCGGCTGGATGGTCTGGAGGGTGGGGGTTTGATACCAGGCCGGGGCGACCATGCCGTCGGCGGCGGTGCAGACCTGGGCGCGAATCTCCTTTTCGGAGAGGGTGACGATGTTGAAGCCGGCGTCGCCGCTGTAGGTATCCCGCCCCATGGCTCCGGGAATGCCTTCGAAATCGTAGGCCTTGTTGACATGGCCATGGCCGACCATCGCCCAGACGGTGCGGTGTGCTTTAAGCAGATCGAGGGCCTGCCAGTGGTTGGGGGTGTTGGTGACGTCGAGCGGCAGATGAATGGCAAAGACAACCGGTGTTTCGGGGGAGTCGATCCCCGCCAGTTCCTCCTTCAGCCAGGCAACGTCGGCGGGATCGATATAACCGCAGCCGCCGCGCATGGGGATGCCATTGTTGAGGCCGATGAATTTGAACCCCTTGTGGGTAAAGGAGAAATGGCGCTCCCCGAAATTCCGCCGCCAGGCCTGCAGCCCTGAGGGAGACCATTTGGTCTCATGGTTGCCGGGGATATTGTAGACCGGTATCTGGGCGAGCGACATGTAGCTTTTATAGAGGGCGAATTCGCTTTCGAGTCCCTTTTCTGCGATGTCGCCGGTGTGGATCACAAAGTCGACCTGCTCCTTCATCAGGGCGATCCGGCGCAGGACGGCTTGAAGCGCATCGTCATTTCCGGAACCGACATGGGAGTCGGTGATCCAGGCGAAGCGGAAGAAGGGATAGAGGGTGACCGGTTCCAGCTGCAGATCGGACTCTCCCAGGGCCACCTCCAGATAGGTGGTGCTGTCGGTCAGGCAGCCGGGCGCCGTGAAGCGGAGGTGATAACGGCCGGGGAGGAGGCCGGAGATGGACCAGGGGGTGTCGTGTTGCACCGGTGCGGAAGCGATCTGCAGGGGATCCCCCTGCGCAAAGAGCTCCACCCGGCCGGTGCGGGAGAGATCGGCGTCGCGAAAGTGCACGGCACCGTTGACAGCGTAGCGGGTGCCCGCTGCCGGGATCATGACCAGTTCGGCGCCGGTGACAGCCTGACCCAGCACCCTGATTGAATCGAGGAGAGCGGTTTCGTAGCCCCAGGCCGTACAGCTCAGGCGGTACCAGCCGTCGACCACTCCGGCAAAATTAAAATCCCGCGTTTCGGGGGTGAGGATCTGTTCCCCAAAGAGCGCTCCGCCGCCGGCCGGCGAGAGGGCGAGGCGGCATGAGATGAGCTGGTTGCCGTCGCTGAAGCGGACCTGTCCGGAGAGGGGCCAGGTGGAGATATTGGCGGTGAGGCGGATGGCATCAGCAAAGACCATGTTGCCCTTGCCCGCCGCCTTGTCGGTCATGCGGATCGTGCAGATGCCGGCGAGGTCGAAAATGCCGAGGGGCTTCCAGCCGGACTTGTAGTTCTGGGACAGGAATACCGTCGTGTCGCCGGAGGCGGTGTGGATGGTGTAGTAGACGCTGTCGGCGTAATTGCCCTGGATGAGGTTCGCTTCGATGGTATAGAGGCCGGGCCAGGTGATCGGCGTCTGCCAGAGGGCATAATTGGCGCCGGTGGTGGAGCGCACTTTATAGCGCGCCTGTCCGTTAACCGCATCGATGCTGATCTTTTCGTTCCAGACCCCGACGGTGGTGCAGGCGGGGGTGTCATTGTCAAGGATGATCTCTATTTGTGCCGAAACCGGCAGGCACAACCCAAGGAGCAGCAGCAACCCCGTTCGCCATCTTTTCATCTCGTTTCTCCTTACGCGGATTGGATCAGGAAGGGTTTAGGGCAGGGGCAAAAAAAAAGGCTTCCTGCCAGAAGCCTGCATTTGCTCAGGTGGTAGGACTCGAACCTACAACCTAGTGGTTAACAGCCACCCGCTCTGCCGATTGAGCTACACCTGAATAAACCAAATTTGCGGTGATAATATAGATATAACCGCCGTAAAAGTCAAGATTATAATTGCGCGTTCGAGGGCGGTTTTGGGCCGGCTGACGCCTCCTTTGGGCCCGGCCCGGGATTTCAGCTGAACTGTGAAACCGGACAGCAGGGGGGAAGCCGGCGCCGCGGATTAAAGCCGACGGGGTCAGCTCTTGATTATTTTGAGAATGGGCCTGGTTTTCAGCACCGGTGCCGTGTCGATGGTAAAAGCGCTGCAGATCATCTCGATGGCTTCACGGGCGGTGCCGGTCTGGTTGGCGTGGATCACCGCCAGAATCTCCCCCTTGTTGACTTCGTCGCCGACCTTTTTGCCGAGGAGGATGCCGACGGCCGGATCGATCTGATCGTGGAGGGTTTTGCGTCCACCCCCGAGCAGAACCACCGCCTCGCCGATTTTGAGGGCATCGATGCCGGTCACAAACCCCGTCCTGCCGGCGCGGAGATGCTGCTGGATGCGCGCTCCCGCAAAGCCGCCCGGATCCTGCAGACAGTGCACGTCGCCGCCCTGGGCCTGGACCATCTGCTGGAAGCGGGTCATCGCCAGGCCGCTGCTGATCGTCCGCTGCAGCAAGCTCACCGCCTCCCGCGTGGTGCCCTGGAATCCCGCCAGCAAGAGCATCTGCACCCCGAGGGCATAGGTGACCTGCATCAAATCTTCGGGGCCATGGCCCTGCAGGGCCTGCAGCACCTCGCGCACCTCGAGCCAGTTGCCTGCGGCGTAGCCGAGGGGCTGGTTCATGTCGGTTATCACCGCCACCGTGGGCAGACCGTGCAGGGCCGCTGTGCGGATGATGCTCTGGGCGAGGGCTTCGGCGCGGCTGATCTCGGGCATAAAGGCCCCCTTGCCGCACTTGATGTCCATCACCAGGCCGTCGATCCCCTCGGCCAGTTTTTTGCTGAGAATGCTCGCAGTGATGAGCGGAATGGAGGCGACGGTGGCGGTGCTGTCCCGCAGCGCGTAGATGCGCCGGTCGGCGGGGACGAGCTCGTCATTCTGGCCGATCATTGCGACGCCGATATCCCGCACCTGGTCGTGAAAAGCGGCCGGCGTCATCCCGGTCCTGAAACCGGGGATCGACTCCAGCTTGTCGAGGGTGCCGCCCGTGTGGCCGAGGCTGCGCCCTGATATCATCGGCACCTTGACCCCGGCCGCCGCCATCAGCGGGGCGAGGATGAGTGAGACCTTGTCGCCGACTCCACCCGTGCTGTGCTTGTCGATCTTGCTGCCGGGGATGTCCCGGAGATCGATCCGCGCACCGGAATCGAGCATGACCTGGGTCAGGGTCGAGGTCTCCCGGGCATCCATGCCGCGCAGGTAGACGGCCATGAGCCAGGCCGATACCTGATAGTCGGGGATGGACCCGTCGACATAGGCGGAGATAAAAAAGCGGATCTCACCGGCTGTGAGGGTCAAACCGTCGCGTTTTTTCGCAATAATTTCATTGGCCGTCATGGCGTGCTCTCGTGATGCTCTGTACTGCCCCCTTCCAACTTAACCAATTAATACCTTGTTTTCAATAAAAATTGATGTCGGACAAACTTTTTGTTTGAATTTTTGCTTATCCTTTGCATATTTCCACTATGAGACCTGCTGCGCCCGCATTATCAGTCCTGCTTGCCGCGCGCAGCCGGAGATCTCTTCGCCAAAGCAGCGTTCAGAGCGAAGGAGAGCGATTATGAAACTGCGCATATTGTTCTTTATCCTGTTGACAGCTTCCCTGCCCGTGCGGGCTCAGTCCGGCTGGAGCTGGCAGAATCCCCTGCCCCAGGGCAACACCCTCAACGCCATCCAGAAGGCCGGCAGCAGCCGCTTTTTCGCCGCCGGCAAGTTCGGCGCGATCATCCGCAGCGACGACGCGGGCCTCACCTGGCAGGCGCTTGCGAGCGGCGTCACGACCGAGCTGCACGCCCTCGCCTTCTTCAACGCCGACACCGGTCTGGCCGCCGGCGCCATGGGGACTCTCTTACGTACCAGGGACGGAGGCGAGTCGTGGCAAAAGCTGACCGCTCCTGACACCACCACCTATTACGCCCTCTTCGGATTCGACTATAATACCATCCTCGCCGCCGGCAGAGGCGGCGCCATCATCCAGAGCTATAACGGGGGCGACAGCTGGGAGACGCGCGTCAGCAACACCACCCAGACCCTCTACACTATCGCGTCCAACGGCATCGACTATACCTACGCCGCCGGGCATACCGGGGCGCTCGTGCGCAGCCTGGACGGCGGCAGCACCTGGTCTTCCTGGTCCTGGGCCGCCGGCGGCAGCACGACCATCCGCGCCATGCTTTTTCCCGGCAACTCCATCGGCCTCGCCCTGGGCGACTTCGGCCGGGTCTATCGCAGCCAGAACAACGGGGATGTCTGGAGCCTGCAGTCCTCCCTCATCAATTCACCCTCCCTGAGCGCGGGTTATTTCACCGACCCCTCCAACGGTTTCATCTGCGGCAGCGGCGGCGCCCTCTTCTCCACGGACAACGCGGGCGTCACCTGGAAATCGCTGGTCAGCGGCACCAGCCTGAAGCTGCAGGGCATCGCTTTAACCAGCGGCGGACGCGGTGTGCTGTGCGGCGAGAGCGGCACTCTGCTCAGCACAGCCAATTCGGGCCTCACCTGGGCGAGCTGCCTGGATGCCTTCACTACCGGCAAACTGCGCGGCATCGCCCTTGCCGACGAAAATGTCGCCGTTGCGGTGGGCGACTCTTCCGGCAAGGGAATGATCTTCAGAACCGGGGACGGCGGTACCAGCTGGTCGGTCCGCCTGCGCCGCATCGGCGTCCTGCTCGAAGATTGCTGCTTCATCAGTCCGGACAGCGGATTTGTGGTCGGCGCCAGCAGCGTCGTCCTCCGCACCATTGACGGCGGATCGACCTGGAGCCAGATCGCCGGCCTGCCGGTATCGAGCTCTTTCAACGGGGTCCACTTTGTCACCCCGCGCATCGGCGCGATTGTCGGCGGCGGCGGCGCAATCCTGCGCACGAACGATGCCGGCGCCACCTGGACCAACCAGACCAACGCCGCTTACGGACTGCCCCTGCAGGATGTCCATCTTGCCACGCCCACCACCGGTCTGGCGGCCGGCTATCTCGGCACCATCCTGCGCACCATCGACGGCGGCAAGAGCTGGAGCAAGATCAGTGCCGGAACCATCGAAACCCTCAACGGTGTGGCTTTCGCCGACTCGAACCATGCGGTGATCGTCGGAGCCAAGGCGAAGATCCTGCGTACCACCGATCGCGGGGCGAACTGGAGTCCGGTGAACGTGGCCGGTCTGCCCCCCAACACTACTCTCGAGCAGATCTTTTTTGCCAGCCCCCAGGTCGGTTTTATTGTTGGCTCGGGCGGCTTTATTCTGCGCACCGAGGACGGCGGCGCCTCCTGGCGGCTGCTCGGCTCCCCCACCTCCAACAATCTCAATGCAGTCTGCTTTCTCGATCTCCATACCGGCGCGGCCGTCGGCGACAACGGCACGGTGCTGCGGACCAGCGATGGCGGTCTGCCCGTCGAGTTGACCGCCTTTTCCGGACGCTATCGGGCGGTTGACGGCACGGTGCACCTGGCATGGCGGACCGCCACCGAGAGCAGGAATTACGGCTTTTGGCTGGAACGCCGCCGTGATGCGCAGTGGGATCCGGTCGTTTTCATCGCCGGCCACGGCACCACGGCCGAAGAACAGCGCTACAACTATATCGACCGGCCCGGCACTGCCGGCGGCGTTCTGCATTACCGCCTGCGGCAGATGGATCTCGACGGCAAGAGCCGGCTTCTCTCA
>JAKQKF010000291.1 GCA_029560815.1 bacterium | reverse complement strand
AATCATGTCGGCTTTTTCCAGATTCCACCGGCTGTCGAAAAAGCCGGCGGCGACGACACCGCCGTCCTTTCCATTGAGGACAGCGCTGTTCAGCACTGTAAAATCGGGAAAGGCCACTCCCGCATAAAGATAGGGCAGATTGTTGGTCAGGCGCATCCCGCCTGGGGCTGTACCCGAGATGACCGCCACACAGGCCTGGTCGCTGCCCGGCCGCGGCCGGATAAAGAGCGCCGCCAGGTCGTCGCCGCGGAGGAGCTGCTTGCCGATCTGGACGATGCTGCGCCGCACCTGGATCGGGCTCTCCGCCAGCAGCACTTTCCAGGCCGCATTGGTGGCAGAATTTCCGTAGAGGATGACGCTGCGGTCGCGATCCACATCGGCATCAAAATCGACATCAGCGACCACATCGACGGCGCCGTTGCCCTGATACCAGAAAGATTCGGCGTCAAAGCGGGCTTTATGCAATGCCCAGCGGTTCTCCGTCACCGAGCCGCGGGTGCCATAAACGAAGACCATCCGGTGGTTGAAGGCCTCCTTGAAGGGACCGTAGCGGTGAGGTCCCTTTTCATCCGCACGCAGAGCCGGACCAGCGCTCCAGCGCCCTCCCCGTTTCTCCAGCCACAACGTTTCCGCCCCTTCGAGTTCAACCTTCTGGCTGTCCAGTTCGACTTGATAGGCACCCGCATGGGCGCCGGCCGGAGTGCGCAGGGCGAGGCGGGCGATATTTTCAGTGCTCCCCTGGAAGTGATGAGTGGCCGGATTGAACTCGATACGGGCGCGGCTGACGGCGAGCGGCGTTTCCTGATCGACGACCGTCAGCCAGCCGCTGCGGGCGGAGATGCCGGGATTGGCGGTGCTAAAGTCGATCATGCGCATGCGCTCCGCGCCCGGACGGGTATGGCGCGCGAAAAAGTCAAAGAGCGGCATCCAGTCTACACAGTCGGCGCCGGGGGCATCGGAGAGGTCCCACCAGTGGCCCGCCTCCGGCTGCTCGTGGAAATACCAGTCATGATGAAAATCCTTGAGCCGTTCGGCCATGCGGTGCGACTGATCGACGCGCACATTATCATCCTTGCTGCCGTGGATGATATAGACGCCGTGCTGCTGGTAATTCCCGGCGAGGGCGAAGGTATTGCTTGGCGTCGAAGCGCGGCGCAGCAGCTGTTGCGCCGGATCGCCCGTGCCGCTGGTGTCGCGGACGCCGTAGGACCAGAAGGAGATCCAGCCGGCGCTCGGGCCGATGGCCGCAAAGTGGTCGGGAAAGGTCGCGCCCAGATGCCAGGTGCCGTGGCCGCCCATGGAGTGGCCGGTCAGGTAGATGCGGCTGGTGTCGATATTGAGCCGCTGGCGGGCCAGGGCGAGCACTTCGAGGGCGTCCATGCGCCCCCAATCCTCCCAGTTGTGGCCGTAGGGCCGGCGGTTGGTCGGCGAAACGATATGGCCCCAGCTCTTGGGAGCGTAGGAAGCGGCCTGATTGGCCCCCTCGACGTTGGCGCCGTGCAGGGAGAGAAAAAGGGCGCGGGGCGCATCGTCCCGCCCGGCGGCGGGATTGATCGCGTAGTACTGCACACTGCCGTCGATACCGCTGATAAAAGTGATCCTGCAGGTGGCTCCCGCGTCGACGCGGCGCAGAGTGATCACGGTCTCATCGAGGATCTCCTCACCCGCGGCGCTCCTGCGCAGCAGAGTGAGGGTGAGGGGCACCTCGCCCGCAGCACCGGCGAGGCCGGCCGAAATCGGAAAGATCATCTTGCGCAGCCCCAGGGGCAGCAGCTCCGGCAGAGCGGTTACGGGGACCTCCACCCCCTCGCCTCGACCGCGGATAAAGAGGCCGGTCAGGGGCGCGTTGGTGCCATTGAGCACCACGATCCCCCCCGGGCTCTCCAGGGACTCGCCAACGCGCAGGTCGGGCAGGGTTAGGTCCAGGGGGTTGAAAAGGGCGGTTTTGGCGAGGGGATGCAGCACGACCTTGAGGCGGCCGCGGCTGCAGCGAAAAAGCAGATGGTTTTCCCCCGCCTCGAGCTGGATGGGCACCAGACCATAGTCGAAGCGCGGCTCCCAGGATTCAAACTGATCCTTCGCGCGGTAGCGGTTGCCGATGCGCGGAGTCCCGTTGACATAGACCATATTGTGGCCCATGCCCTCGAGCAGAAAGAGCGCGGGCTGCAGCCGCGTGACGCGGAAATGGACCCAGCCGCTGCGCAGGGCGGGATCGCTAAACCAGCCTGTGCTGTCCGCCGTGATCGCCTTCCAGCTGCCGTCCCCCTGCCCGGGGGCCAGCGGGTCGCCGGCCATGGGCGCAACTTTTTTGCCGGCGGCGACGAGGGCCTCAACCGGATCGGCGGGGATCATGGCGCGGCGCTGGTGATCGGGCAGGCGGCAGGCCAGGCCGTGGCTCAGCTGCAGAGACTCCCCGGTCTGCGCAAGAAGCGCGCCCGGCAGCAGGGCGATCAGGAGGATAACGAGCAGGCGTTTCATGCGATTTCCTCGTGGTTTGATGAGCAGGTGGTGGAGCTGAAGTGCTGCAATAAGCTGCAGCCGGTCCGGAGAGGCAGCGGGCGAACACGGGAGGGCGTCCTATCCCATCACCACTTCGACCTCCACCCTCTTTTTATCGGTCAGGGGAAGCAGCCGCCCGGTGAGCGGCTGACCATCGAAGAGAATGCTGCGCACCCCGCGCTGCACACCGTCGGGATTGGCGACGCGCAGAACGTAGCGGGTACCGCGGAAGACGCGTTCGAAGGTAAAGCCCGGCCATGAGGCGGGAATCACCGGATCGACCAGGAGGCCGTCGAAGGTGGCGCGCACGCCGAGGCAGTAATCCATCATCACCCGGTACATCCAGGCGGCTGTGCCGGTCTGCCACGAATGGCTCGCCCGGCCGGGTTCGCTGTGTTCGTC
>JAKQKF010000243.1 GCA_029560815.1 bacterium | reverse complement strand
CCTGATCGGCTGGTACCTGACCGACAATCTCTCCCGGCCGGACAAGTGGAAGATCACCGCCGACATCTCCATCAAGCCCAAATCGTGGCTGCTCATCTGGGCTGACGACCGCAATACCGGCCTGCACGCCAACTACAAGCTCTCCGCCGACGGCGAGGAGATCGGCCTCTTCGATTATGCCCTCAAACCCGTCGATACCATCCGCTTCGGTTCCCAAACAACCAACGTCTCCTGCGGCCGCTACCCCGACGGCGGCGGCGAGTGGCGCTATTTCAGCACTCCCACCCCCGGCGCCTCCAACAGCAACCAGCCCTTCGAAGGCGTGGTCTCCGACCCGCTCTTCTCCCCGCCGGGCGGTTTCTACAATACGGCGCAGACGATCGCAATCACCCTGGAGGGCGCCGCCGCCTCCATCCATTACACTACCGACGGCTCTGTGCCCACCGAGAACTCCGCTCCCTATCTTCAGCCCATCGTCATCGACAGGACCACCGTCCTCCGCGCCCGGGCCTTCCGCGCCGGCAGCCTGCCCAGCCGGGTGATCACCAGCACCTGTTTCATCGGCGAAACCGCCACCCTGCCGGTGGTCTCCCTCTCGAGCAATCCGGAAAACTTTTGGGATGACCGGACCGGCATCTATGTGGTCGGGACCAACGGCATCACCGGCTACTGCAGTGACACCCCCTGCAACTGGAATCAGGACTGGGAGCGCCCCGTCACCCTGGAGTACTTTGATGAGTCGGGCGCAATACAGTTCCGCCTCGATGCCGGCATCAAGATCGGCGGCGGCTGTACGCGCAAGTATCCCCAAAAGCCCCTCGCCATCTATGCGCGCAGCATCTATGGCAGCAGTAAGATCAATTACCCGCTCTTCCCCGAAAAAAGCGCCGAGGTCTATAACAATCTCGTGCTCTCGAACGGCGGTCAGGACTGGTGGCGCACTTTCTTCCGCGACGGCCTGATGCAGAACCTCGTTTATGACCGTATGGATATCGACTGGGTCGCCTACAAACCGGCGCTCCTTTTCATCAACGGCGAATACTGGGGCATCCACTCCCTGCGCGAAAAGCACAACGAGCACTATCTGGAGGCCAATTACGGCATCGATCCCGACCGGGTCGACATCCTCTCGGATAACGCCTCGGTCCATGAGGGCTCGGCCACGCTCTACAAGGCGTTCATCCAGTGGATCGGCTCCCGGAATCTCGCGGTCAAGGAGAATTATAACTACGTACGGAGCCAGATCGATGTCAACGAGTATCTCAACTACCTCATCGCCGAGATCTATTATGCCAACATCGACTGGCCGGCCGGGAACATCAAATACTGGCGCGCCTGGGGCGACAGCAGCCGCTGGCGCTGGATCCTTTTCGACACCGACCTGGGCTTCGGGGCCCACAGCCAGGGCAAATATGACAGCAACACCCTGGCCAATGTCACCGTCGCGGAGCAGACCTACTATGCCAATCCGCTCTGGTCCACGCTGCTGATCCGCAAGCTGCTTGAAAACGAGAGCTTTAAGAACAGCTTCATCCAGCGTTTCGCCGGCCATATCCAGACCACTTTTGCGCCGGAGAGGGTGATCGGCAAGATCGACAGCCTGCAGGCCCTGATCGCGCCCGAGATCCCGCGGCACAGAGTGCGCTGGCCGGATGCGCTCTCCTTCGGGCCGACCTGGGAGGGGCAGGTGGAGACGATGCGCATTTTCGCGCGCAAGCGGCCGGAGCATATGATGGCTCATCTCGCCGGCCGCTTCGCCCTCAGCGGCACTGCGGCGCTGACGCTGAGTTCCAACGAGCCCGCCTGGGGCAGGGTGGAGCTGGAGGGGGTGGCGATGCCCGACAGCCTGACCCTGCTCTATTTCAAAGAGATACCGCTCACCTGCGTGGCGCGGCCGGCGCCGGGCTACCGCTTTGCCGGCTGGCATGGCCTCTCCAGCTCGGGCGCGGATACCGTTCGCATCACGCTGAATGCCCCCGGCCGGTTGATCGCCATCTTTACGCCGGCAGTGGTTTCGGCCGGAGAGAAGAGCGCCGGCGAGCCCGTCCGTTTTGCGCTGGCGCAGAACTATCCCAATCCCTTCAACCCGGTGACAACCATCCCCTTTCACGTCGACCGGCCGGAGCTGGTCACCCTCAGAGTCTTCGACCTGCGCGGGGCGGAAATCGCCACTCTGCTCCATCAGCGGCTGGCGCCGGGTCAGCACAGCGTCACGTTCGATGCCGCGCATCTCGCCAACGGGGTTTATTTCTACAGTCTGGAGGCGGGTTCCTTCCGGCAGGTGAGAAAGATGGTGCTGGCCAAATAAAAGGCGGCCTCAAAGCCCTGCGGCGCGTTTTGAGCGCCCGCGCGGCCATCCCCGGGGGCGGTGCGGTCCGGGCAGGGCGGAAGGGCCGCAGGCCCCTGTATTACTACAAAAAGTATGCCATTCATTCGAAATAGGACTTGACTCTTTAGGCCAATTGCCCTATATTAATTGCAATACGGGTGGGCGCAGGGGCAACCGGCGGCACGCCCGCGGGAGTGCAGCTGCCCGGGGCCTCCGGCGGCTGCAGGCCGGTCCACCCTCCGGGTGAGGAGGCGGCATAATTTATTAAATCCCTTTCGGCGCTCCAGTCCACCCTGTTGACGGTTTCACTGCGGGGGCGCTACGAAAGGGCATTTTTTTGAAGGCGGAGAAGGATTTCTTATGAAGGTAACCGTCGCCGAGGTCGAGCGCATCGCCGCACTGGCCAAATTGAGCTTTGCGCAGGCGGAGAAGGAGCAGTTCGCCGCCGAGTTCAATCAGATGCTTGACTATGTCAGCAAGCTTGACGAACTCGATCTGACCGGCGTTGAGCCCGCGACCCATCCCCTGCAGTCGGGTGCGCCCCTGCGTGAGGATGTCGTTACGCCCTCGCTGAGCCGCGAGGAGGCCCTGTGCAACGCTCCGGCCGGTCACGACGGCTTTTTCAGCGTTCCCAAGGTGATCGGCGGAGAGGAGGGATGATGGGCAGCGCCAAAGCCGTCATCATCCCGGCGCGCTACGCCTCTTCCCGGTTCCCGGGCAAGCCCCTGGCTCTGATCGCAGGCAAGCCGATGATCCAGCGGGTTTACGAGCGGGCGGCCGGGGCGAAGGGATTCGACCACCTGATCGTGGCCACCGACGACGAGCGCATCTTTAACACCGTCACCGCTTTCGGCGGCCGCGCGGTCATGACCCCCGCCGACCTCGCCTCCGGCACGGACCGCGTCGCCTGGGTCGCCCGCGACCTCGATGTCGAGGTGGTGGTCAACCTGCAGGGCGACGAGCCCCTCATCGAACCCGCGGCGCTCGAGCTGGTTGCGGAGACCCTGCTCTCCGACGGCGAGGCCGTCATGGCCACCCTGGCGCGCAGGGTGAGCGATGGCGAGGAACTCCTCGGCCACGATACCGCCCGCGTCATCATCGACAGCAGCCGGCGCGCCCTCTATTTCAGCCGTGCGGCCATCCCCTTCGTCCGCGATGTGAGCGAGGTGCGCGCGTGGCCCGGGCTCTACCCTTTCTACGACCAGATCGGCATCTACGCCTACCGCAAGCCCTTTTTGCTCGGCTACGGGTCGCTGCCCCCCTCGCAGCTGGAGCAGGCGGAGAAACTGGAACAGCTGCGCGCCCTTGAAAACGGGCATATCATCAAGGTCGGACTCTGCGATTTCAGGCCGGTCTGCGTCGATCTTCCCGAACACATTGCTGCGGTCGAACGCCGAATCAGGGAGCTATCCCATGCTCAGTAAAGGACATACCAAATACATCTTTTTCACCGGCGGGGTGGTCTCCAGCCTCGGCAAGGGTATCTCCGCGGCCTCGATCGGACGTCTGCTCAAGGCGCGCGGGTACAGCGTCACCATTATCAAGCTCGACCCCTATCTCAACGTCGACCCCGGCACCCTCTCGCCTTTTCAGCACGGCGAGGTCTATGTGACCGACGACGGCGCCGAGACCGATCTCGACCTCGGCCATTACGAGCGCTTTATTCATACCAGCATGACGCGGCGCAATAACACCACCACCGGCCAGATCTATTACACGGTCATCACCCGGGAGCGGCGCGGGGATTACCTCGGCAAGACCGTGCAGGTGATCCCCCACATCACCGATGAGATCAAGCGGCGCATCCTCGCCGCCGCCGAGGGTGAGGTGGCCTACGACGTCGTCCTCATCGAAGTGGGCGGGACGGTCGGTGATATCGAAGGCCAGCCCTTCCTTGAGGCCATCCGCCAGTTCACTCTCGAGCAGGGCCATCAGAATGTCATGAACGTGCATCTCACCCTGGTGCCCTACATTCGCGCTTCGGGCGAGATCAAGACCAAACCGACCCAGCATTCGGTGATGAAACTGCGCGAGATCGGCCTTCAGCCCGACATGCTTCTCTGTCGCACTGAAGTGCCCATCCCCAAGGATGCGCGGGAAAAGATCGCCCTCTTTTGCTCCCTGCCGGCGGAGATGGTCTTTGAAGCGCGCGACTGCGATACCATTTACGAACTGCCCCTGCTCTTCGAGCAGGACGGCGTCGGCGAGCGGGTGGTGGCGCGCCTCGGCCTCGAGCCCTGCGAACCCGACCTCACAGGCTGGAAGAACTTTGTGCGCAAGGCCAAGGATCCGGCCGGCTATGTGCGCATCGCCATCTGCGGCAAGTACACCAATCTCAAGGACTCGTACAAGAGCATCATCGAGGCTTTCATCCACGCCGGGGTCGAGAATGACGCCAGGGTGGAGCTCAAATGGCTGGACTCGGAGGAGATCGAGGCCAAGGGGGCGGCCAAATTCTTCGATGACGTCTCCGGTCTGCTCGTGCCGGGCGGCTTTGGCGAGCGCGGCATCGAGGGCAAGATCACGGCCATCCGCCACGCCCGCGAGCAGGGCATCCCCTTTTTCGGTATCTGCCTGGGGATGCAGTGCGCCGTGATCGAATTCAGCCGCAGCGTCTGCGGGCTGGCGGGCGCCAACAGCACCGAGTTCGATCCCCTGAACCCCCACCCGGTCATTGACCTGATGGAGACCCAGATCAAGGTCGAGGAGAAGGGGGGCACCATGCGCCTCGGCGCCTACCGCTGCCAGGTTCAGCCGGGCACCCACGCCTTCAAAGCCTACAAGTGCGAGGAGATCAGCGAACGCCACCGTCACCGCTACGAGGTCAACAACCGCTATCTGGAGAGGCTGACCAGTGAGGGGCTGATCATCGCCGGCCGCAACCCGGAGAATGGGCTGGTCGAGATCGCTGAACTCGCCGGTCATCCCTGGTTTGTCGGGGTGCAGTTCCACCCCGAGCTCAAAAGCCGGGTGCTCGCCGCTCATCCCCTCTTCCGGGAGTTCGTCGCAGCCGCCCTCGCCTACAAGCTGAACACGAAATCCTCCGACCCGAAGGAGATTCTGCATGAAGACGATTAAGGTGGGTTCCATCTCCATCGGCCCGGACGAGCCGCTGGCCCTCATCGCCGGACCCTGCGTGATCGAGAGTGAATCCCTGGTGCTGCGCACGGCAGAAGCGGTGCAAAAGATCGCCAACCGGCTCGGGATGCCCTACATTCTGAAATCCTCCTATACCAAGGACAACCGTTCCTCGGCCGCCACCTTCCAGGGCTTCGGCCTCGACGAGGGGCTGCGCATCCTCGAAAAGGTGCGCCTCGAGCTGGGTGTGCCGGTGCTGTCGGATGTCCACAACGAGCATGAGGCGATCATCGCCGGTGAGGTCCTTGACGTCATCCAGATCCCGGCCTATCTCTCGATGCAGACTTCGCTCACCCTCGCCGCGGCGCGTACCGGCCGGGCGATCAATGTCAAGAAGGGGCAGTTCCTCGATCCGGCCGACATGAAAAACGTCATCGCCAAAATCGAGGGCGAGGGCAACGAGAACATCATGCTCACTGAGCGCGGCACCTTTTTCGGCTATCACAATCTGGTTATCGACTATCGCAGCCTGCCGATCATGCGCAGCCTCGGCTATCCGGTGGTCATCGATCCGACCCATGCCATCCGCGTCTACGGGATCTCTTCGAGCGATCCGGCCGGCGGCAACCCGCAGTTTGTGCCGGCCTTGACGCGCGCGGCTCTGGCGGCCGGCTGCGAGGTGCTCTTTGTCGAGACCCATCCCAACTGTTCCGAGGCCCTGTGCGATGCCGCGAGCATGTGGCCGCTCGACCGGCTCGAGAATCTGCTCACCCAGGCGAAAAAGATCGACGATCTCCGCCGCGAGCTGGAGGCCCGTTATCCGGCCTGAAAGTGAAAATATTGATCCCGTCGCCACGGCGCTGGAGGTTTTGCGCATCGAGAGCGAGGCGGTCTCAGCCCTGATACCTCGGGTGGGCGAGGCCTTTGTCCGCGCGGTGGAGCTGATCCTGGCCTGCAAGGGGCGGGTGATCGTCACCGGTCTGGGCAAATCTGGGATCGTCGGCAAAAAGATCGCGGCCACGCTCACCTCCACCGGCACGTCGGCCTATTTTCTCCACCCGGTCGAGGCGGTGCACGGCGATCTGGGCATGGTCCTGAAAAATGATGTCGTGATCTGCATCTCCAAGAGCGGCAACACCGACGAAATCACCAAGCTCTTCCCGGTGCTCAAGCAGATCGGGGTGCCGATCATCACCCTGACCGGCAATCTGCGCTCGGCCCTGGCCCAGCGCAGCGATGTCGTCCTCGATGTCGGGGTCGCCGAGGAGGCCTGCCCCCTCGATCTGGCTCCCACCGCGAGCACGACCGCGACGATGGCGATGGGGGATGCCCTGGCGGTGGCGCTGCTGAAGAAGCGGCAGTTCTGCTCCGATGATTTTGCTTTTCTCCATCCCGGTGGCAGCCTCGGCAAAAAACTGCTCAGGGTCTCGGAGCTGATGTTCAGCGGAGATCAGATCCCGGCCGTTCCGCCCGGTGCGACCCTGCGCGAAGTGATCTACGAGATCACGCGCAAGCGCTTCGGCTGCACCTGCGTGGTGGAGTCCTCGGGACGGCTGGCGGGGCTGATCACCGACGGCGATCTTCGCCGCACCATGCAGGACCGTGAAAACCTCAGTGCGTTGAGCGCCGCCGATATCATGAATTCCGCGCCCAAAACGATCGGCCCCGAAAACCGCGCTCTGCAAGCACTGCAGGTGATGAAGCACTTTAATATCATGCAGCTGGTGGTGATCGATACAGAAAGCCATCCGGTTGGCATGCTCCATCTCCATGACCTTCTCGACGCCGGGATCGGATCCTGATGGCCCCGCTTGCGAAACGGATCAAGAATGATCTGATCTACGTGCTGGTGGTCGGCCTCATCTCCCTGCTGCGCGTGCTGCCGCGCCGCGCCGCGGCCGCCCTGATGCGGGGTCTGGCCGGACTCGGATTCCGGCTGGCGCGCAAGGAGCGGGAAAAGACCATCCGCCATCTCACCTGGGCCTATGGCGCGGAAAAAAGCCCCCGGGAGATCGCCGTTCTGGCCAAAGCGGTCTGGCGCCACTTTGGCGTGATGGCCGTCGACGCCGTCCGGCTGCCGCGCATCGTCGCCGCCGGCATCAACACTCTCGTCGAGGCCAGGGGGGTGGAGCGGCTGCAGGCGGCTCTGGCAAGGGGCAAGGGCGCCATCGTCCTGACCGGTCACTTTGGTAACTGGGAACTCTTTGGAGCCTGGGTGGCGCAGAACGGATTCCCGGTCAAGGTGGTGGGCACCTCCGCCTATGATCCCCGCTTGGACCGGCTGATCGTCGGCTTGCGCAATGCGGCCGGCTATACCAACATCGCCCGCGGCAAGGGGACGCGCGAGATCATCCGCGCCCTGCGTGACAACGAAGTGCTGGGCATGCTCATCGACCAGGATACCAAAGTGGAGGGGGTTTTTGTGCGATTTTTCGGCCGTCCGGCCCACACGGCTGTCGGCCCGGTGATCCTGGCGAAAAAACTGGGCTGCGCCCTGCTGCCGGCTTTCATCCACCTGAAGGATGACGGCCGCTATCTGATCGAATTCGACGATGAGATCACGCTGGCCGCCACGGGCGACGAGGCGCACGACCTCGTCCTGAACACGCAAAAGATTTCGGACGCCTATGAACGCGCGATCCGCCGCCATCCCGAACAGTGGGTCTGGATGCACGAGCGCTGGAAAAAGCAGCCGGGAGAGGGCGGCTGAGATGGGATTCATCACAGTCCATCCCTTTTTCGGCCGGCGGTTGCGGGGCGCCGGAGTGCTGCTCGCTTGTGCGCTGCTCGCCGCTGCCCCTGGCTGCCACGAGCAAAAGCCCGCTGCCCCGGTGGAGGAACAGCAGGCGGATCTTCCTGACCAGGAGGGGTGGAACTCGCGCGTCCACGCCACCAAGAAAGGCCGGCCCGAGGCGATCGTGGCTTACGGCCACATGAAACGCTTCAACAGCCGCAAAAAGGTCTTTTTCGATGAAGGGGTGGCGGTCGATTTTTACGATCTCAACGGCCGCATGCGCTCGCGCCTGGAGGCCGAAAGCGGCGAAATGAATGAGGCCACCAACGATATCATCGCCCACGGCAATGTCGTTGTGGTCTCGGACACCGGCATCACGGTTTTCACCGAAAGTCTGGGCTACCGCCAGGCCACCGGCAAGATCTACTCGGATGTGGATGTCGCCCTGATCAGCGACAAGGGGGACACCCTTTACGGCCGGGGCTTTGAGTCGGATACCCAGATGCGCAACTGGCGCATCAAGCAGCTCTCCGGCGCCAGCCATGCGCGCATCGATATCTCGGGCGAGCGCTTTAAAAGGCGGCCCGCCTTCAGGCCCGACTCGAGTGCGGTGCGGGCGGCCGACTCGACGGGGGCGAAGCAGTGAAACGGGCGGCGCTGCTGCTCGCGGCTGTCTGGCTGCTCGCAGCCGGCCGGCTCTGCAGCCAGAGCGGCGGCACACTGCAGCTGGTGCATGCCGACTCGGCGCGCGGCTTTGTGGAGAACGGCCGCATCGTGCGCGAGCTGATGGGATCCGTCGAGTTCATGCAGGATTCGAGCCGGATGTTCTGCGACCGTGCCCTGCAGTATCCCGACGAGAAGCTGGCCATCTTCAGCGGCAGGGTCCGGATCGTCACCCCCCCGCGCGAGCTGCTGGCCGACCAGATCTATCATTATGAGGTGCGCCGCGAGCAGATTGCCCGCGGCAGGGCGCGTCTGATCACCCCCCGGCAGCTGCTGACCGCCGATGCCCTGCACTATTTCGAGAAAGAGGAGCGGGCTCTGGCCGAAGGACGCGCCGTGATCTCCGACTCGACGGAACGCGCCTATCTGTCGGGCGCGCGCATCGAGTACCTGCGCCTCAAGGGCTACGCCCGCGTCGACGGCGGTCCCCTCTTCGTCCGCCGCGATTCGACCGGGACGGACAGCATGACCGTGCGCAGCCGGATCATGGAGATGTTTGAGGACGGCGAGCGCATCCTCGCGCGCGAGGAGGTGACCATCGCACAGGGGGAGGTTTCCGCTGACTGCGGCGAACTGCTCTTCATGCGGAATGGAGAAAAGGTGCTGCTCACGATCCAGCCGGAGGCCAGACGGGCCGGCGATTTCCTGCGCGGCTCGGAGATCGACCTCCTGCTCGACAAGCGGGTGCTGAGGGGCATCGGCATCCGCGGCAGCGCTGCGGTCGTCACCCGGGTCGATACTCTGGCCAGCCCCGACCCCAAATACGACCTCATCAGCGGCGAAGAGATCTATGTCGGGATCACAAAGAATGCCATCGACTCCCTCCACGTCCGGGGGCGGGCGACGAGCTATTATCATCTCTACGACGATAAAAAATATCAGGGCTTCAACAAGGTGCTGGGCGACGAGATCATGATGAACTTTAAGGAGCAGAAGGTGGCATGGGTTGGGGTCAAGAGCGCTCCGGCCGCCTCCAACGGCGTCTTCCATCCCGCGGGACAGGAGAGTCCGCTGCTGAAGGAGATGGAACCCTTTCTGCAGCCCTTCGGGCTCTCGCCGGAATCGCTGGAATAAAAGAGAACACGAAATGGCTGATGTACGGATATTGCGCTGCAGCGATTTGAACAAGACCTACGGCAAACGCCGGGTGGTCGATCAGGTCAGCATCGAGATCCGCAAGGGCGAGACCGTCGGCCTGCTCGGCCCCAACGGGGCGGGCAAGACCACCACTTTTTACATGATCGTCGGCATGATCCGCCCCAACTCGGGCCGCATTTTCCTCGATGATCAGGATATCACCTCCCTGCCCATGTACCGCCGCGCGCGCATGGGCATCGGCTATCTGCCGCAGGAGGCCTCAGTCTTTCGCCGCCTGACGGTCGAGGAGAACATCCTCGCGATCCTCGAGACCCTGCCGCTCACCCGCAGCCAGCGCCGTGAGCGCTGTGCGCAGCTGCTCGAGGACCTCGGCATCACCCGGGTGGCGAAGAGCAAGGCCTTCACGCTCTCGGGCGGAGAGCGGCGGCGGGTGGAGATCTGCCGGGCGCTGGTGACCAATCCGGGCTTTATGCTGCTCGATGAGCCCTTCGCCGGCGTCGATCCCCTTGCTGTTGAGGATATCCAGCACATCGTCGCCGATCTGAAAGAGCGCGGCATCGGGGTGCTGATCACGGACCATAATGTGCACGAGACCCTTTCCATCACCGACCGTGCCTATCTGCTTTTCGAGGGCAAGGTGCTGAAATCGGGCACCGCAGAATACCTGGCCAATGACGAAGAGGCGCGCAAACTTTACTTCGGGGATAAATTCAAGCTGGATCGGTAGTGGCATGTGTGCCGGCCGGTGGTTCGGCCGGGGAGTCAAGTTCAAGGCAAACAGCATCATCAGGCATCCTAACACCATCGCAACGCCAGGTTTTGGAGCATTAACACATGGTACAAATTTCTCAAAAATTGGTCATGCAGCTCAAGCAGTCGCCTCAACAGGTGCTGCTCTCCTCGCTGCTGCAGCTGCCGGTACTCAGTCTGGAGCAGCGCATCCGTCTTGAACTGGAAACCAATCCTCTGCTCGAACTGGAGGCGGAGGAGGAACTCACCCAGGAACAGGACGAGAACCCCGATCAGACCCTCGAGCTGGAGGATCCCGACGAGGAGATCGATCCCGCCGAGAAGAAGGATACCGCCGAAAAGGAGGAGATCAACTGGGAGGAGATCCTCAATGACGAGGAGAGCTATGAGGTCCGCATTCCGCGCGAGAAAAATGTCGATACCTATGAGCGGCCCGAGGTCTATCTTGAGAGCCTGACCGACCACCTCCTCACCCAGCTCAGTCTCTCGCCTCTTTCGGCCGAGGAACAGGTCATCGGGGAGTACATCATCTGGAACATCAATCCCGTCGGCTACCTGGGCACCCCCGTCGAGGCGATCGCCGAGAGCCTGCAGATCGACGTCGCCACCATTGAGCGCATCCTCGGAGTCATCCAGCGCTTCGATCCGGTCGGCATCGGCTCCCGCGACCTGCGGGAATGCCTGCTGGTCCAGCTGCTCGAGGAGCAGCCGCACAATGAGGCCGCCATCGAGATCATCCGCGACCATTTTGAGGATTTCAAGAACAAACGCTTCGAAAAACTCGCCAAGGACCTGGACCTCGATCTGGAGAGCATCAAGGATATCTTCAGCCACATCACCCGGCTCAACCCCAAGCCTGGAGAGGGCTACGCCTCGCTGGTTGATAATTATATCACGCCCGACCTCGAGGTGCGCGAGGAGGACGGCGAATTCAAGATCTATATGCACGACTGGAATGTGCCCCAGCTGCGCATCAATAACGAGTACCGCAGGATGATGCTCGACCGCAAACACACCAGCAAGGAGACCCGGGACTATATCAAGAACCGCCTCGAATCCGCGCGCTGGCTGATCAACTCCATCCACCAGCGCCGCGCCACGATCCTGCGCGTCATGGAGACGATCATCGAGAAGCAGCACGACTTTTTTGTCTCCGGCCCGGAAAAACTGCGGCCCCTGATCCTCAAGGACATCGCCGACGAGATCGGCATGGACATCTCCACGGTCAGCCGCGTCACCAACGGCAAGTATGTCCAGACCGAATGGGGCCTCTTTGAACTGAAATACTTTTTCAGCGAAAAGATCCACAGCGATGAGGGGGATGATGTCTCCAACAAGATCATCAAGAATCTGATCAAGGAGATTATCAGCGCCGAGCCCTCCAAAAAACCCCTCAACGACCAAAAGATCGCCGAGATGCTCAAGAAGAAGGGGTTCAATGTCGCCCGCCGCACCGTGGCCAAATACCGCGAACAGATGGGGCTCCCGGTATCGCGGCTGAGACGCAAGATATGATCCTTCCGCCGGTGCCCTCCTCCATGGCGGCGCTCACCGGCGGAACCAACATAAAGGCAGTGCAGATGTCCTATCTCCAGACCCTCCATGCCACCACCATCATCGGCCTGCGCCACAAGGGTGTGGCCGTCCTCGCCGGCGACGGCCAGGTCACCTACGGCGACATGGTGCTCAAAACCGGCGCACGCAAGGTGCGCAAACTCTATCATGATCAGGTGCTGGCCGGTTTCGCCGGCGGCGCCGCCGACGCCTTCACCCTTTTCGAGCGTTTTGAGGCCAAGCTTGATGAATTCAACGGCAACCTCCCGCGCTCGGTCGTGGAACTGGCCAAGGACTGGCGCATGGATCGCTATCTGCGCCGGCTCGACGCCCAGCTGGTCGTCCTCAACAAGGAGAAGGTCTTTCTGCTCTCCGGCACGGGTGACCTTATCGAACCCGATGACACCGTCATCGCCATCGGTTCGGGCGGCCCTTTCGCCCTGGCCGCCGCGCGGGCCCTCATCGCCCATACCAGGCTCTCGGCCGTCGATATCGCCAAAGAGGCGATGGAGATCGCTGCGGGCATCTGCATCTTTACCAACAACAAACTGACCATCGAGACCCTGGAATAATCATGGAAATGACCCCGCAGCAGATCGTCCGCGAACTGGACAAGTACATCATCGGCCAGGATGAGGCCAAACGGGCCGTCGCCATCGCCCTGCGCAACCGCTGGCGCCGGCAGCTGGTCCCGGATGATCTGCGCGAAGAGATCATGCCCAATAATATCATCCTCATCGGCCCGACCGGAGTCGGCAAGACCGAGCTGGCGCGCCGACTTGCCAAGCTGGACAGCGCCCCTTTCATCAAGGTCGAGGCCTCCAAATTCACCGAGGTGGGTTATGTCGGCCGCGATGTCGAGTCGATCGTGCGCGATCTCGTCGACCAGGCGGTCAACATGGTGCGCGGCGAAAGGATGGAACAGGTGCAGGAGAGCGCCAGGGAACAGGCGATCGAGCGCATCCTCGATCTGCTGCTGCCCGGCTCCAGGCACGAAAGCGGCGACGGCGGCGAACGGGCAACCGATAAACGGGGCACGGCCGGGGGGGCCGAAGCGGCGCGCCAAAAAAGGTCGCGCAGCAAAATGCGCAGACTCCTCCTCGAGGGCAAGCTCGATGACCGCATCGTTGAGCTGGAGGTCGCCAGTGAACTGACTCCGATGATGCAGGTGATCTCACCGGTGGGCATCGAGGAGATGGGGCTGAGCATCCAGGATCTCTTCGGACCCTTCCTGCCGAGGAAGAACAAGCGGCGCAAAATGAGCGTGGCCGAAGCGGTGATGCTGCTGCTGCAGGAGGAGACGCAAAAGCTGATCGATATGGACGATGTCATTCACGAGGCGGTCTACCGGGTCGAGGAGACCGGCATTGTCTTCCTCGACGAGATCGACAAGATCGCGGGCGAGGGTGACGGCATGGGGCCCGATGTTTCGCGCAGCGGTGTGCAGCGCGATCTCCTGCCGGTCATCGAGGGTACCAATGTCATCACCAAGTACGGCATGGTGCGGACGGACCACATTCTTTTCATCGCCTCGGGCGCCTTTCACCTCGCCAAGCCGGCGGACCTCATCCCCGAGCTGCAGGGCCGTTTCCCGATCCGCGTCGAGCTGCACAGCCTTAACGCCCGTGATTTCGAGCGCATACTTGTGGAACCCCGTAATGCCCTGATCAAGCAGTATATCGCCCTGCTCGGAGCCGAGGGCGTCACTTTGACCTTCACCCGCGGGGCCGTCAGCGAGATCGCCCGCATCGCCTCCGAGGCCAACGAGCGGGCGGAGAATATCGGTGCGCGCCGGCTCCACACCATTCTGACGATTCTGCTCGAGGATTATCTTTTTCAACTGCCCGATGCCAAACTCAAGGCCATCCGCATCGATAAAAAGATGGTGATGGACAAACTGAGAGAGGTGATCGCCGACGAGGATTTGAGCCGTTATGTTCTATAAATATTGGAGGTTGCCGTGAAACGTGATTTTTTGGCCGAGACCGATTTTACGAAAAAAGAGATCATCGAGACCTTCAAGGTCGCCCGCAAGCTGAAGAAAAAGGTTAAAAAGGGGGAGAAGCACCATATCCTCCGGGGCAAGGTGCTGGGCATGATCTTCCAAAAGCCCTCCAACCGCACCCGGGTCTCCTTCGAGGTGGGCATGTACCAACTCGGCGGCCATGCCATCTATCTTGGCCCGGCCGAGATCGGCCTCGGCACGCGCGAATCGGTCGCCGATGTGGCCCGCGTCCTCTCCCGCTTTACCAATGGCATCATGGCGCGCGTCTTCGGCCACGACCTGGTCGAGGGACTGGCAAAGTGGGCGCCGGTGCCGGTGATCAACGGCCTCTCCGATCTGCTCCACCCCTGCCAGATCCTCGGCGACCTCCTCACCATCATCGAGCACAAGGGCGGCTATGAGGGAGTCAAGATCGCCTACGTCGGCGACGGCAACAACATCGTCAACTCTTTCATCAACGTGGCCGGAATCCTGCCTCTCGATCTGCGGGTGGCCTGCCCCAAGGGGTACGAGCCCAATGCGGAGATCCTCGCAGCCGCGCGCGAAAAAGCGGTGAGCAAGATCACGGTGGTGCGCGATCCGGTTGAAGCGGTGAGCGGCGCCGATGTCGTCTATACCGACACCTGGGCGAGCATGGGCCAGGAGGCCGAGGCGGAAGCGCGGCGCAAGGCCTTCAAGCGGTACCAGGTCAACAGCAAGCTGCTCGAGCACGCTGCGCGCGATTATATCTTCATGCACTGCCTGCCCGCCCACCGCGGCGAAGAGGTGACCGATGAGGTAATGGACGGCCCCCACTCCGTGGTCTTTGATGAGGCCGAGAATCGCCTGCATATCCAGAAGGCGATCATGGTCAAGCTGATGGCGTAGCGGCAGGAGAGCGCGTTGAAAATCACTATCGATCGCTTCGACCCCGCTGACACCGCCGCCTGGGACGAGTTCGTCTGGTCGGCCAACAACGGCACGCTCTTTCAGACCCGGCGGTTTCTCTCCTACCATCCCGCCGGGCGTTTTACCGACCATTCGCTCTCCTTCTTCAGCGGGGGACGGCGCATCGCCGTCCTCCCCGCGGTCGATTTCCACGACGGCGAGCGCCGCATCCTGCTTTCGCACCGCGGCGCTTCCTACGGCGGCTTTACGGTACGGGACACGCTCGGCATTCGCGAGAGCTTTGACCTGGTTGAGTCGGCCATCGCCTGTGCCCGGGCCGAAGGATTTGAGGCCATCGATCTCACCCCGCCGCCGCAGATCTATTTCCGCCGCCCGAGCAACTATATCGACTTCGCCCTGGTGCAGAACGGCTTTACCTACCGCAAGCGCGAGATCTCGAGCGTCATTCCCCTCGACTATCCCCGCGAGGCGATTCTCTCCACCTTCAGCGAGAGCTCGCGCCGCGCCGTTCGCCGCGCGCAGAAACAGGGGGTGATCGTGCGCGAGTCGGATGATTACGCCGGGTTTTACGAGATCCTCAAGCGGAACCTGCGGCTGCGGCACAATGTCCATCCCACCCATACCCTGGAGGAGCTGCTGCGGGTGCGCGATCTCTTCCCGGAGCGGATCAAGCTCTTCGCCGCCTTTCATGAGGAGACAATGGTCGCCGGCGTGGTGATGTTCATCTGCAATCCCCGCGTGGTGCTGGCCTTTTACATCAGCCATAACGATGATTTCCAGCAGTACCGCGGGGTCAACGCCCTCTTTCATGACATCATCGACTGGGGGCTTGAAGGGGGCTACAACTTTCTTGATTTCGGCATTTTCACGGTCAATGAAGATCCCAACTGGGGTCTCGCCCATTTCAAAGAGAGCTTCGGCGCCCAGGGGGTTTTCCGGGACAGCCTCCGGCTGATCCTGAAATAGCCGGCCTGCTCATCGAGCCATTTGCCGGCGCCCGCAAGGGCGGTGCGGTCACCCAAACTGCGTAGCATTCCTTGACCAAGCTGAAAATCCTCCATATTGCGCCCATGAATACCTCGGGCGTGCCGGGCGAACTGGTGCGCGCCGAACGGGCCCTCGGCCATGAGAGCCGGCTGGTCACTCTGTTCCGCGACCGGCGCGGCTATTTTGAGGACATCTGTCTCAATCTGGCCTTCATCGATTTCGCCGGCACCCGCTGGATCAAGCGGCGGGTCTCCTCGCCGGCGCGCCTGCGGGTCGACAACCGGCTGCGCATCCCCGGCGAAATCCCGCCGGTCTGGCGGCCTCACAGCCTCTCCGAGCGCATGCTGGTGAGACTCCGCGACCGCCTGTGGGGGCCGGCGATCCGCTCCGCCATCGCCCGCCACGGCCTCGACCGCTTCGACGTCTACCAGCTCGACGGCGGACTCGATTTCACCCGGGAACCGCGCTTCATCCCTGAAATGCACCGCCGCGGCCGCAAGCTCATCTGCTGCTATACCGGCAGCGACCTGCGCACGCGCGGAGTCATTCCCGGCATCGACGCCCTGAGCGATCTCAATGTCTCCGTGGAATTCGATCACCAGGCCCTCCATCCACACCTTCACCATGTCTTCTTTCCCTTCGACTGCGGCCGTTTTCAAATGCGGCCGGAACCGCTTGTCAGCCGGCCCCTGCGCATCGGCCACGCGCCCACCAGCCGGGCGGCCAAGGGCAGCGATCTGATCCTGCCGGTGCTGCGCCGTCTCTCGGAGGAGCGGGGGGTCGAGGTGGCTCTGATCGAGGGGATGCAGTACGAAGCCGCCCTGGCGCTGAAGGGGAGCTGCGACATCTTTGTCGATCAGATCGGGGATCTCGGCTATGGCATCAATGCCCTCGAGGCCCTGGCCATGACCATCCCGGCGGCGAGCTGTCTGGCCCCCGGCTTCGCCGCGGCCTATCCGGACCACCCCTTCGTCGAGGTCCAGGCCGGAACGCTGCAGGAGGCGCTGCTCCGTCTGATCGAGGACGGGGAGCTGCGTCGGCGCCTGGGGCGGGAGGGGAGGGAGTGGGTGGCGGAGAATCACGACAGCCGCGCCGTGGTGCGGCGCATCCATGCCCTGGCGGGGCTGCTGTAGTTTTTCGGTCTGCAGCAGGCACCCGGCCGCAACTTTATGAAAGAGGTCCGATGAAAATCCTCTTCGCCAATACCATCCGGATGTTCGGCGGGGGTGAGGTCTGGATGCTGCGGGCGCTACAGGCCTTGCAGCAGCGCGGCCACGAGGTGGCGCTGCTCTGCCGGCCCGGCACCGAGGTAGGCCGCCGGGCGGAGACCATCGGCATCACCGTGCACTCCCTGCAGGTGCGGGGGGATTTCGGTCCGCTCACCATCTGCCGGGCGGCGCGCCTGCTGCGCCGTCACGGCTACCGGATTGTTCTGACCAACATGGACAAGGAGCTGCGCTTCATGGGGATCGCCGCCCGGCTCGCCGGCGGCTGCCGGGTGGTCGCCCGGCGGGGCATCGATTACCCCCTCAAGAACCGCCTGCGCTATCGCTTCAGCTATAACGTGCTCGCCAGCGCGGTCATCGCCAACTCCAAGGCGACCAGAAACTCGCTGCTGCGCAACGCCCCCTGGCTCAGCCCAGAGCGGGTGCACGTCATTTATAACGGCATCGATCCGCGCCCCTTTGCCGCACCGGGGGAGGGGAACTTTCGCCGCAGCCTCGGCGTAGAAGCGGGCGTACCTCTCGTCGGTTTTGTCGGCCAGCTCGACGAGCGCAAGGGGGTGGAGTGGCTGCTGCCCGCCTTTGCCGCGCTGCATCGGGATTTTCCTGCGAGCCGTCTGGTCATGGTCGGGGAGGGGCCGATGCGCGAATGGATCAACTCATGGAGCCGGGAGCACGGCCTGGCCGATGCGCTCCTCCTGCCCGGTTTTTCCAGCCGGATCGAGGAGGTGATGCGCGATATCGATCTGCTGGTGCTGCCCTCGCTCTGGGAAGGATTCGGCATCGTCCTCATCGAAGCCATGGCCGCCGCCAAACCCTGCATCACCACACGGGTGAGTTCGATGCCCGAGATCGTCGTCGACGGCGAGACCGGCCGGGTCGTGCCGGTGCGCGACAGCGACGCCCTTGCGGCCGCCCTGATCGAGGTGGTCGGCGATCCCGCGCGCGCGGCCGAATGGGGGGAGGCCGGACGCCGCCGGGTGGAGCGCTGTTTCACGCTGGAGAGAATGGTCGACCAGCTCGAATCCCTTTTTCACTCCCTTGCCTAGATCGGATCAGAAGGTGAAGCTCTGGAACCGTTTTGAACAGTATTTCAAGCACCGCCAGCTCGCGTTTTTTGACTCTATTCTGGGGGTGCCGGAAACCCCTCCGGACGCGATCGACCATGCGGCCGTGCGGCGGATCCTCGTCGTCCGGCAGCACGACCAGCTCGGTGATTTTCTCCTCTCCACACCGGTCTTCAAGGCGCTGCGCGCTCGTTATCCCCGGGCCCGCATCACCGCGGTGACGCGGAGCTATACCGCCCGGGTGGCTGAATATAACGAATATATCGACGAGGTCGTTCCGGTCTAC
>JAKQKF010000018.1 GCA_029560815.1 bacterium | reverse complement strand
AGCGGACCTACGCCTGGTATCTGGATAACAAAGCGGAGAAATGATGCGCATTGCCCTCGGCATTCTGGCGGGATTGGTTGTTCTGATCGTTCTGGCCCTGATTTTCGGGCAGTGGAGTTTCAACCGCATGGTGCGTCAGGAACTGGCCACCTTTCTGCCCGCGCGCCTGCCGGAAGGGGAGATGGTCACCCCCGGCCTGATCGCCCATCTGCCCGAGCCGGTGCAGCGCTGGCTGGTGCGCAGCGGCGTGGTCGGCCGCGAGGAGATCTGCCTGGTGCATTTGCGCCAGCGCGGCGAGATGCTCAACAAGCCCGGCGGGCCCTGGCTGCCGGTCGTCTCGGAGCAGTATTTCCGCATCGCCGAGCCCGGATTCATCTGGATCGCGGACGTCAGGATGATGCCTCTGCTGCACATGGCCGGCCGCGACATGTACCAGGACGGCCGCGGCCGCATGGTCATCAAGCTCGCCTCGCTGCTGCCGGTGGTCAACGCCAGCGGCGCCGAGACCGACCAGGGGACGATGCTGCGCTGGCTGGCCGAGACCGTCTGGTTCCCCTCGGCAGCACTCAGCCCGCATATCACCTGGGAGGCAGTGGATTCCCTCTCGGCCAAAGCGACGATGAGTTATGGCGGCGTCACCGCATCCGGCACCTTCACCTTCACTCCGGAAGGGGATTTTGCCAGTTTCATCGCCGACCGTTATTATTACCGCAAGGAGGGATCGACCCTCGAGCCCTGGCTGGTCAAGGTGGAGGAGGGGGGCTATGGCGAACTGAGCGGCATCCGCATGCCGCTGCGCTGCTCGGTCACCTGGCGGCTCAAGGAAGGTGATTTCACCTGGTACAAGCTGGTCATCGAGTCGGCGGAGTACGACCAGGCGGTGCGTGAGCATTCTCCCGCCCACCCGGCCTTCGCTCGCACTTTAGCTCTCGCGCCGACCCGGCTCCTCTCACGCCTGAGCCCTCGTACCGACCCCACTTCCCCTCTCATGCCGACCCGGCCTGAGTTCACAAGGAGCTCTCGCGCCCACCCGACCTGACATATCCACCATAGCTCCGGCACTTTCTCCCCTGCAGTCCAAGATCCCTGGAAGGAGCGGGCTTGTATTAAATTAATTGCATGTAATGGTTCAACGGAAAATGGACAAACGGGCGATTAAAAATAAGTTGGTACAAGAGCAGCTTTTTCGCCCTCACCCCTCCAGCTGTCGGTGCGAGGGGATTCGGGCGAAAAAGCTCTGGA
>JAKQKF010000237.1 GCA_029560815.1 bacterium | reverse complement strand
GGCCGTCACCGGTGAACTCCTCTCCGAAGAGATTCAGGGGCTTTTGAACCAGTCCCTTCACGATGAGCAGATCGCCCCCTGGCTGATCAAGCACGAGATCGAAAAGGCCGACCTCCCCGGGCTGGAGTGGCTCGAAAGCGACCGCAAGGCCCGCCGCTACGCCGGGGCCTACCTGCCCCTGGCGGTCAAATTCATGATTTTCAACCAGATCGAGACCAGATGCAGGCGCGATTTCCGCGGCCTCACCCGCACCGGTGAAGCCTTTTACGAACGCAGCCTCTCGGCACTGATGGCCCTCAGGCTCCTGGTCGATCAACTCCCCGCCCTGAAAGAGGCGATGGCCCGGCAGGGGGTCGACACCTACCGCTCCGATTTCACCTATCCGGATTACGCCGTGGCCGCCCTCTTCATCGCCGAGGAGCTCTGGCAGGAGGAGCGCGCCCGCGCCGCGGCCGCCTGGATCGACGACCACCGCCAGGAGGGCGACACCCCCCTCGGCGCGGAACTCGAATTCTCCCAGCTCGGCGTGCGCGCTGTCGGCGCCCGGGAGGACGAGGATCCCCTCTTCGACGGTTTTTTCTATTTCCACGATTTCGACCTCGCCCGCCGCGGCTGGAAACTCGGCGCCCACGTCGACGACCACGGCTTCGCCGCCGCCCAGCGCCAGCGCGCGCGCGGTTTTCTCGAACTCGCTTTCGGCCGCTATCGCCTCTACGGCGACGTCTCCAAACCCGCCACCCGGGATCCCTGGGTCCTCAGCCAGCTCATCGACCTGGCGGCCCGCTACATCGACATCAAGCCCCACAGCCTCCATCTCAGCATCCAGGCGGACGAAACCGTCCCCTTTAAACGGCTCGAGAATCCCGAATACTTTATCTGTCTGCTCCTGCTCGGCGGCGACCTGCGCGAAGATGGCGAGGGCCGGCTGCGCGAGATGCGCATCTTCCAGGGGGAGATCCTCCACCCCGGCACCGGCCTCCACCTCTCCCGCCTCAACCGCCACCACCAGCGGCCCGGCGAGGAGAGCACCATTCCCGTGGTCGAGTACCAGTTCGCCCGGCTCCACTACGAATACGACTATCAGCCGCTCATCCTCGCCCTCAAGGGCTTCCAGCGCCGGGCCAATCCCCGCCCCTTCAAGGGGTGCGCCGGCGGCCCCGACCAGGAGTTCACCCGCGATCTGGAGGCGGCTCTCGAACAGTGGGCCGCCTTTCCCAGCCCGATCTCACAGCAGTGCTGCAGCGACTTTGTCGAGATCGTCCGCGCCGGACTCGAGGAAGAGGCCGCGGGCGCAGGCCCGCGCTACGCCCGCTACATCCGCGGCCATCTCGAAACCATTGCGGCCCGGCTGCAGCGCCGCAATCAGCGTATCGCCGACTATCACCAGCGTCTGCGCCGGCCTGAGCCGCTGCAGAGCATAACCTGACACCCCGCCGCACGGCCCGCGCCGGCGGCGGATAACCATGAACCGCATCACAAAGAGGAGTACTTATGCAGAACGAGGTCATCGAACGCGCCAGAGAACACTTTGCAAAAATTGTCACCGATCAGCTCGCCCGCGTGGAGCGCATGAAGCAGGGGGAAGAAGCGGTTGATTTCGCCACCCTCAAGCCGATCATCATCGGTTTTTGCTGGGGAGACGGCATCGGCCCGATCATCTCCCGCGAAACCCAGCGCGTGCTGGAATACCTCCTCAAGGAGGAGATCGACAAGGGCAAAGTGGACTTTCGCGTTATCGAAGGGCTGACCATCGAGAACCGGGTCAAACACCTCAAAGCCATCCCCGATGACGTGCTGGCCGAACTCAAGGCCTGCCACGTCATTCTCAAGGCGCCGACCACGACGCCGGAGAAAGGCGGGCCCTATCCCAATATCGAAAGCGCCAATGTGGCCATGCGCCGCGAGCTGGATCTCTTCGCCAACGTGCGGCCGGTCAAGGTGCCGAAGGACAATATCGACTGGATCTTTTACCGCGAGAACACCGAGGGCGCCTATATCCTCGGCAGCAAGGGCATCCAGGTCACTCCCGACCTCGCCATCGATTTCACCGCCACCACCCTGCAGGGCTCGGAGCGCATCATCCGCATGGCCTTCGACTATGCCGCCAGGAACAACATCAACAAGGTGACGGTGGTGACCAAGGCCAACGTGATCAAGACCACCGACGGCCTTTTCCTCGAGACCGCCGAGCGCATCGCGAAAGAGTACCCCGCGGTCAAATGGGACGCCTGGTACATCGACATCATGACCGCCAAGCTCATCGATCCCAAGCGCCGCACCCAGTTCCGCGTCGTGGTGCTGCCCAACCTCTACGGCGACATCATCACCGATGAGGCGGCCGAGTTCCAGGGCGGCGTCGGCACCGCCGGCAGCGCCAACATCGGCACGCGCTATGCCATATTCGAGGCCATCCACGGCTCGGCCCCGCGCATGATCGATGAGGGCCGCGGCCAGTACGCCGATCCCTCCAGCCTGATCCGCGCCGCCGCCATGATGCTGCGCCACATCGGCGTCAGCGACAAGGCCGAACAGCTCGAGATGGCCCTCGACGTCTGCAGCCAGTTCGAGAAAGAGGTGGTGATCACCGGCCGCGAGGACGGCGCCACCGGCCGCGATTTCTGCGACTATCTGCTCGAAACGGTCAAGGACCCTTACCTGAAGAAACGCTGGCAGGCCCTGGCCCGCTGAGTCCTCCCCCGCTCACGCAGCAAATGCGGGCGGGAGAACGGGCGGGGGCAAGCCATCCCGGCGAGCCCTGGCCCGCTGAGTCCGGATCCGCCGCCGGCCCCGGCCGGCGGCACTTTTTTCCCAACGAGGAGTGAAATGAACGTCGCCCTCTTCATACCATGTCTTTCCGAACACATGTTCGCCGAATCGGCCCTCTCCATGGTCAAGGTGCTCGACCATTTCGGCATCGGCATCGACTATGTCGAAGACCAGACCTGCTGCGGCCAGCCGGCCTTCAACTCGGGCTACCGCAAGGAGATCGTGCCGGTCGCGGAGCGCCTCATCCGCCTCTTTGAAGGGCACGAATATGTGGTCGCCCCCTCCGGCTCCTGCACGGCCATGGTGCGGGTCTTTTACAAGGAGCTGGAGATCGATCCGGCGCTCAAGCCGGCCCTTGAGAGCCTCGGCCGCCGCATCTTCGAGTTCACCGAATTCCTCGTCGATGTCGCCAAGGTGGCCACAGTGGACGGCTCCTTCCCCCACCGGGTCACCTATCATGACTCCTGCCACCTCCTGCGCGAACTCGGGGTCCGGGAGCAGCCGCGGCGGCTGATCCGCGCCATCAGCGACATCGATTTCGTCGAGATGGAAAAGCCCGACACCTGCTGCGGCTTTGGCGGCACTTTCTCCTACAAGATGGCCGAGGTCTCGCTGGCGATGGTAGCGCGCAAATGCCGCTACGTCGAGGCGAGCGGCGCCGACTATGTGGTCGGGGCGGATTCGAGCTGCCTGATGAATATCGACGGCTATCTGCGCAAGCATAACATGCACGCCCGCGGGCTGCACATCGCCGATCTTCTCGCCCGCAGCCTTGGCCTGGCATAAAGATATTTCTCACAGAGGCACAAAGAGGACAAAAACAGCTCTATTTGAAAAAATTGAAAGAACGAACTGAGCGTAACTTTCATGGTGACACCGGGGCACAAAAGAGCAAAATTAATGGGATGGTGAAATTAATAAAGTCACGATTATTCTCTCCGTGACTCCGTGCCACCGTGTGGAAGAGATATCAAGCCAGGAGTGAGCGATGCACACCTCCCCCATCAACACCAAGACCTATCTCCACGAGGCCCTGCAGGACAGCCGCCTGCGCGAGGCGGTTGACAAGGCGACCCAGACCGCCCTCAAGAAGCGCGCTGACAAGGTGGAGCAGATCCCCTGGTGGGAGGAGCTCCGCCACCAGGCCCACCAGACCAAAAAGGAGACCCTCGACCACCTCGACCGCTATCTCGAACTCTTCGAAGAGAGCTGCGGCAAAAACGGCATTGTGGTCCATTGGGCGCGCGACGCGGACGAGGCGCGCACCATCATCCTCGATCTGATGCGCGAGAAAAATGTCCGCAGCGTGGTCAAATCCAAATCCCTGACCACCGAAGAGCTCCATCTCAACCACTTTCTCGAGGAAAACGGCATCGAGTCGCTCGAGACCGACCTCGGCGAGTATATCGTCCAGCTCCTCGACCAGATCCCCTCGCATCTGACCGCCCCGGCCCTCCACCTTACCCGCGTCGATGTGGGCAAGATCTTTCACGAAAAGCTCGGCGTGCCCTACACCGAAGATCCCGACGCGCTGCTCCAGATCGCGCGCGCCCGGCTGCGCGAGAAATTCCTCACCGCCGATATGGGCATCTCGGGGGTCAATTTCGCCATGGCCCGCGAGGGGACTTTTTGCGTGGTCGAAAATGAGGCCAACGGTTTTCTCACCGTCGGCCTCCCGCGCATTCATCTGGCTGTGATGGGCATCGAAAAGCTCATCCCCGATCTCGCCAGCCTCCCCCCCTTCCTCAAGCTGCTGCCGGTCAGCGCCACGGGCCAAAAGGCGACCAGCTACCTCCACCTCATCGGCGGGCCGCGCCGGGGGACGACCGGAGAGGGGCCAGAGGAGGTGCATCTGCTCCTGCTCGACAACGGCCGCGCCAGAATCCTCGCCGACGGCCAGCTGCGCGAGACCCTCAGCTGCATCCGCTGCGGGGCCTGCCTCAACGTCTGCCCGATCTACCAGCAGGTGGGCGGCCACGCCTACGGCTGGGTTTACATGGGGCCGATCGGCATCACCCTGATCCCCCAGTACCTCGGCGAGGCCGAGGGGCGTTACGCGCCCTACGTCTCCAGCCTCTGCGGCGCCTGCTTTGAGATCTGTCCGGTGCGCATCAACATCCCCCACCACCTCCTCAAGCTGCGCAACCGGGTGGTCGAGACCAAAAACTCCGGCTGGATGGAGCGGTTCGCCTTCCGCGGCTTCGGCTGGCTCACCAGCCACCCCCTGATCTACAGAATCGCCACCTGGTTTCCCGGCAAGCTGCAGCAGCTTTTGCCCGGCGAGCGCGCCTTCGCGGCGCCGGGATACGGCAAAGAGCGCGCCCTCGGCCGCTTTGACGGCCGGGGATTCCGCAACCGCTACAAGAGCTGGCTCAAGGAGCGGCCGCAAAAAAATTCATCCGCTGAAAAGGAGGCCCAGTCATGACCCAGGCACGAGAAGCGATCCTGGCCCGGGTGCGCGCCGCCCTCGAAAACCCCTCCCATCTGCCTGATGCCCCGGCCGATACCGCAGCCCGCATCGCGGCGGCGATGGCGGCCACGGTGCCGCCGGACCGGCGCGGACTCGCCAACCAGTTCAAGAAAGAGGTGGAGACCGTCTCGGGCGAGTGCTACCTCCTCACCACCGCGAGCGCGGCGGCGGACAAGCTGACCGAACTGCTCAGGATCGCCCCGGCCGCCAAACTGGCCCTGGACGGCGATCCCCTCAGCCGCGAGGTGGCGGAAAAACTCAAGGGGATGGCCCATTTCGACGCCGCCGCCCTCACGCCGGAGGAGCGCCGCAAGCGGCTGCCGGCGGTGCCGGCCGCGCTGGTGACCGCCGATTTCGGCATTGCCGATACCGGCACCCTGGTGCTGCGCTATGACGCCGCCCGCTCGGGCTGGGCGCACGTCCTGCCCGAGACCATCTACACCCTCCTCCCCGCCGGACGGCTGCTGCCGCACCTGCAGGCGCTGGTGGACCGCCCCGACGCCGGCGAGTCGAGGAATATGGTGATGATCACCGGCCCGAGCCGCACGGCGGATATTGAAAAGATTCTCATCCTCGGCGCCCACGGCCCCAAACGCCTGGTGGTGATGATTATCATGGAATAAA
>JAKQKF010000226.1 GCA_029560815.1 bacterium | reverse complement strand
CCTGGGTGCGATCGTGCGGGCGCCGCTGACTTCGATGCTGATCGTCTTTGAGATGACGCACCAGTTCGCCCTGGTGCCGGGATTGCTGCTCGGCACTTTCATCAGCCAGATTGTTGCCCGCCTCAACGGCCCCCTCAATTTCTACGACGCCCTGCTGGTGCAGGACGGCCACGAGCTGCACAAGGTGCGGCCGCCCCTCGACTTGCACAGCTGGCAAAATCTGCCGGTCGCGGCCCTAGCCAACCCGCGGCCGGTGCTGTTGACAAGCCTGGAGCCAGAGAGGCTAAAGGTGGCGATCTCGGACCATCCCTACGCCTATTTTCCGGTGGTGATTGAGGGTCGGCTGATTGGCGTCGCGGGCCGCCGCGAGATCCTCACGGCCCTTTCAGCGGGAACAGCCCCAGAGCTTCATCCGGCGGTCACCTGTCATGCGGAGCAGACTATACGGGAGGTCGGGAACCAGTTCATCGCCTCCCCGGCCAACATCGTTGTGGTGGTGGATCCGCAGAGCAATGCCGTGACCGGGATCGTCACCCTGCACGACCTGCTGCGGGCTCAGGCCGCGATCGAGAGCTAAGACCAGCCCGCGGGTGCTCACAGGGAAGCCGGAGAGGGCCGGTCTCCTGTTCCAACTTTCCCCTATTTCTTCTTGATCTGCTTCATCGCATTGTTGATAAACCTGCCGAACTCCTTGTCTTTCTTTCTCTTTTCCGCGTAGGACATCTCGTAGTACTCGGACTCTTTTTTCAGTTTGAGATAGCTGTCGTAGCGCGCCTGACTCAGGCTCCCCGCCGCCACTGCCTGGCGAACGGCGCAGCCGGGCTCCTGCACATGGGTGCAGTCGCTGTAGCGGCAGCCGGCGCCGAGTTCGAAAATATCCTCGAAGCCCTGCTCCATGCCCTCGCTGGCGCCGAGGAGCCCCAGTTCGCGCATGCCCGGGGTGTCGATCAGCATGGCGCCATTTTCGAGGCGGATGAGTTGGCGGCGCGAGGTGGTGTGGGTGCCCTCACCGGTGGCGCTGACCTGGCGGGTCTCGAGGAGCTCGCGGCCGAGCAGGCGGTTGATCAGGGTGGTCTTGCCGACCCCCGAGGAGCCGAGCAGACAGCAG
>JAKQKF010000223.1 GCA_029560815.1 bacterium | reverse complement strand
AGGAGGGGGTATCCCGAGACGTCGCGGACGAGAATGCCCCGCTCCTTGAGGCGGCGAAAGAGGCTGCCACACTCCGCGCAGCGGAAAAGAATGAAATTGGCCGCCGAGGGGTAGGCGGCGATCCCGGCGATTTCCTGCAGCTCGCCCAGGAGCCAGTCGCGCTCGCGCACAATCCAGGCCACCCGCTCCTCGAGGAGCTCCGGGCGGGCGAGCAGGCGCACGGCGATGTGTTCGGTGATGAGGTTGACCGTATAGGGCAGATGGGCCTTGCGCAGCTCGGCGATGTTGGCGGGCCGGGAGATCAGATAGCCGAGCCGCAGTCCGGCCATGCAAAAGGCCTTGGAAAAGGTGCGCGAGAGGATCAACCCGGGGTAGCTCTCGAGCAGGGAGAGGCCGCTCCAGCCGTTGAATTCCGCATAGGCCTCATCGAGAAAGACCAGTCCGGGCGCGGCCTGACAGATCGCCTCGATCTCCGGGCGGCTCAGGGCCCGTCCGGTCGGATTGTCCGGCGAACAGAGCAGGATCAGCTTCGGGACCCTGGTGCGGATCGCCGCTAGGGCCTGCTCGAGGGGAAAGGGGCGTCCGGGCGGGCAGAGGATGGCGGTTTTATCCGCCCCGTTGATGGTGGCAAAGAGATCAAAGAGGCCGAAGGTCGGAGGGAAAAAAAGCAGCCCGTCGCCCGGCTCGATGACGGCGGTGAGCAGGGTTTGCAGCAGCTGATTGGAGCCGTTGCCGGGCAGGATCTGCTCCGGCTGCAGCCGATGGCGGGCAGCCAGGGCATTTTTCAATGCGCCCGATTCGCTGGCAGGATAACGGTTCCAGGAGAGGGCGGCCGCCTCCGCGAGCACCTCCCGCTTGAATTCTTCCGGCAGATCGAAGGGGCTCTCATTCTGGTTGAGCTTGGCGCGCACACGCTCCTGGGGAGGCGGCTCATAGCCGGCCAGGGACATAACCGACTTTTTGAAGTATCTAGCCATTTTTCTGCACCCTTTTGGTTACGGCCTGGGCATGGGCATCGAGCCCCTCCGCCAGGGCGAAGCGGGCGATCTTGTCCGCATGCCTGACCAGGGCCTCTCGGCTCCAGGCGATGACGCTGCTGAACTTGAAAAAATCCTCGGTGCGCAGGGGCGAGAAATAACGCCCGGTGCCGTTGGTCGGAAGGATGTGGTTCGGCCCGGCCCAATAATCGCCCACCGTCTCCGGAGAGTAAGGTCCCA
>JAKQKF010000222.1 GCA_029560815.1 bacterium | reverse complement strand
TCTATGACCGGATGATCCAGAGCTCCTATCCCCCGGGCTCAACCCTCAAGATGGTTGCGGCCGCCGCCGCCCTCGAGGAGCGCAAGGCCAGCGCGGATACCTACTTTTCGTGCGGGGGCGGCGTCACCTACGGCGACCGTACCTTCGCCTGCTGGAACAAGGCAGGCCACGGCTCCCTCGCCATGATTGACGCCCTCAAGGTCTCCTGCAACGTCTATTTCTACCGGCTGAGCATGCGTCTCACCGTCGACGAATGGGCGCTCTACGCCGCGCGCTTCGGCCTTGGCAAACGGACCGGCATCGATCTGCCGGCGGAGGAGAAGGGGACTCTGCCCGACCGGGCCTATCTGGACCGCGTTTTCGGCAAGAACGGCTGGACCAACGGCATGATGTTGAACCTGGGCATCGGCCAGGGCGACCTGCTCGTCACCCCGGTGCAGATGGTCCAGTATACCACGATCATCGCCAACAAGGGGCGTTACTATCCCCTGCATCTGGTCCACAAGATCTACGATCCGCGTTCGCAGAGCTATTTCAGGCAGCAGCTTGAGCCGCAGAGTGTCGAAGGGATATCAGAAGCCACTTATGATATCATCCGGGAGGGGATGTACCGGGTGGTCAACAGTCCGGGCGGTACCGGGCACAACAGCTATCTGGACGATGTGGTTGTAGCCGGCAAGACCGGCACCGCGCAGAATCCGCATGGCGAGCCGCACGCCTGGTATGTTGGATTTGCCCCTTATGATCATCCCGAGGTGGCGATCTGCGTTCTGGTCGAGAACGGCGGCGGCGGCGGGGCGACCTCCGGGCCCATCGCCGGGCGTCTGTTGCGCCGCTATTTCGACCTGCAGAAGAAGATTCCGGCGACAGCAGCAGCGACAAACGGTTAGAGAGTGCATCATGCTTGATGAGATCCGCAATGCCCGGGTGGACAAGGTCATCCTGATCTGCGTCCTCCTCTTTTCGCTCTTCAGCCTGCTGGCGGTCTACAGCGCGACCCACGGCAGCAAGGTGGCGGCGATCCATGACAATTTTTACAAACAGATCGTCTGGGTGGTGGTCGGCCTGCTTCTTTTCTTCGCCCTCACCTACCTGCCTTTGCACATCGCTTTCAGCCTGGCCTATCCCCTCTATGCCATCCTGCTGGTGATGATCCTGGGCATCGATCTGGTGGGTTCGATCAGCGGCGGGGCGCAGCGCTGGTTTGAGGTGGGGGGGATCAAGGTCCAGCCCTCGGAGTTCATGAAGCCGGTGGTGGTGCTGACCCTGGCCCGCTTTCTCTCGCCGGAGGATGCCAACCCCAACCGGTTGAAGAACCTGCTCATCGCCTTCGGCATCGTCCTGGCCCCCTTTGTGCTGGTCCTGAAGCAGCCCGACCTTGGCACCAGCCTGGTCTACCTCTCGATGGTCATTCCGGTGCTCTACTGGCGCGGTCTTGCCCCCTTCACCATTTTTGTGGTGGTTTCGCCCGTGATCGCCTTTCTGGCCTCGTTCAACTATTACTCTTTCAGCGCTGTGATTCTGCTCATCAGTGTGGTTCTCTATCTCTCCCGGCGCGGCAAGCGCGTGGCCTGGACCGTCTTCAGCATGAATGTATTCGTCGGCACCCTCTCCCCGCTGGTGTGGAGCGGCCTGCATGGTTATCAGCAGCAGCGCATTCTCACCTTTCTCGGGCTGGTCGAGGATCCGCGCGGCGTCGGTTATCAGATCATCCAGTCGATGGTGGCCATCGGCTCGGGGGGAATTTTTGGCAAGGGACTGCTGCACGGCACCCAGACCCAGCTGCGTTTTCTGCCGGCGCAGCATACCGATTTCATTTTTTCCGTGCTGGCCGAGGAGTGGGGCTTTATCGGTTCGCTGGCCGTCCTCGCCCTCTTTTTCATCTTTATCATGCGCGCCATCAAGATCGCCACGACCAGCAGCTACCGTTTCGCCAGTCTGGCCGCGATCGGGTTGGCCACCATTTTCGCCTTTCAGGCGATCGTCAATCTCGGCATGACCATGGGGATCATGCCGGTGACGGGTGTCCCGCTTCCCTTTATCAGCTACGGGGGCTCGGCGATGCTGACCAATATGACCATGGCGGCCCTGCTCTCCAATGCCGTCACCCAGCGTTATTTTTAATCCCGGCGCTGCAATGCCGTCACCCGGCGTCTTTGCTGATCACTTTTTAGTGGAGGAAATTCCATGCACCCGGTGCTCTTCAGAATAGGCGCTTTTGAAATGCGCGCCTACGGTTTCGCCCTGGCGGTCTCTTTTCTTCTCGGCATCTATCTGGCGGTGAGGCGCGGCCGCAAGCGCGGCATCGACCCAGAGAAGATCATGGACCTTTCGGTGGTGATCATCCTCGCTTCGATCATCGGGGCGCGCTTTATGTATGTCATCTTTCACCTGGATGAGTTCGCCGGCCACTGGACGGACACCTTCAATCCCTTTCAGAGCAACGGCCAGATCGGTATCGCCGGCCTGACCATGCTCGGCGGGGTGGTCCTCGCCGTGGTCTGCTCGCTGCTTTATCTGCGCGCCAAAAAGCAGCCGATCCTCAAGATCGCCGACACGATCATCCCCCTCTTTTTTCTTGGCGAGGCCATCACGCGTATCGGCTGCTATCTCAACGGCTGCTGCTACGGCATCCCCTGCGACTGCGCTGTGGGAGTGGTCTTTCCCCCGGACAGTCCTGCCGGAGCGATGTACCAGGGTATTCCCATCCATCCGACCCAGCTCTATTCCTCGGCCTATGCCCTGCTCGTCTTCATCCTGCTGCTGGTCATCGACCGCAAGCCCAGAGCTGACGGCTTTCTGCTCTATCTCTTCTTCATCTTTTACGGTATCGGACGGTTCATCATCGATCTTTTCCGTTATTACGAAAGTTCCATGATCCTGCTGCCCGCCGGCGCCAAGGGGTTGAGCATGAACCAGGGCATCAGCCTGGCCTTCATCGTCATCGGCATCTTCCTTCTGGTCTGGCAGCGGCGGCAGTCGCGGGCGGGAACGGCGCCGGTTAAATAATAAAATATTTCTTGACTTTAAAGGGCTACAATGATATTTTAAGTTAGGAAAAAATAGCACTTATTTGCCCTTTTTGCGGCCGCAG
>JAKQKF010000215.1 GCA_029560815.1 bacterium | reverse complement strand
CTGTTTGACAACGAACGGTATTTTGTATTCCAGCAGCAGATCGATGCCGCGCCGGAATTCAGCAAAAGCGCCGCGCCGGGCAGCAACAGCATCGTAGGATTCCGGATGCATGCCATAAACCGTCACCTCGACCGGCTTGCCAGGGATGATGCGGCCCATGAGCTGCGCCAGTTCCGGCGTGATGCGCCGGGCGTTGGTAAAGAGCGTCACCCGCAGGCCCAGGCGGCGGGCGAAGAGATAGAGTTCGGCGAAATCCTCGCGCAGCAGTGGCTCACCGCCGGTGAATCTGACATCCAACGCACCCAGCGCCGCGGCCTGCTGCAGGATATTCTTGACGAACGCCGTATCCATCTCCGCCGCGCGAGCCTTTTCATCCTCCTCAGGGAGGTTGATGTAGCAGTGGATGCAGGCGTTGTCGCAGCGCTCGGTCAGCTCTATGTCAAGATGAGATAGATGAAAGCGACTTGCCTCGAATAGTTGTTTATATTCTGAATGTGTGGTCCGAATATAATTTCCCATTAAGCTTCATCTATCATTATAAGCTCTTGAATTTAACTCATCGTAGCTTGGTTGCAATAGTCACCACTGCCGCCTAATTTGCAGCGATTTCCTGTTCCAGCAGGGCCAGCTCCTGAGGGAATATTAGGATTCTTACATCCCACCAGCACCGCTTCTTCCGGATTACTGCGGGTCAGCACCAGCAATTCGGGTCTATTCCACTGCATTTTGTTCGTTTTCATTGTGACTTTCCTCCTCCAAGGATTCGTCATCGATTGCGCCGGAATAACACCGGCATTAATTATCATTTCAATCTTTCTATTTCAGAAACAATAGCACCGCTCTTGTCAAAGCGCATGAGATAAAAGCGGGCTTCCGCCGCCAGCCGCGCCACCACATCGATGGTTTTCTCCCACCATTCCACGGTGACGAACGGCTTGATCACGCACGCCAGCAGGCGCCGGGTGATCTCCTGCCGGTCGGTCAGGGGTGTCAGGCTGTTTTCCGCCGCCTTTTCGATGAAGCAGATCGCCCGCAGCGGCGCCGAGGCCGGCGAAACCAGGGGGATATCGCCGTGGCTCCAGGAGCCATAGGCTTGCCAGCCGGAGGCTAACCGCCGCACGATATTGCGGTCATCGCAGAGGATCTCGACCCCAATACCGGCGTCGATGAGCATCTGGGTGGTGGTTGACTTGCCCGCCTCGGAGTGGCCGACAAAGAGCATGCCCGCGCCGTTGATGATCGCTCCGGCGGAATGCAGATAACAGCCGCTGCGGCCGGCCAGCAGCCGCGCCACCAGGATCTGATCCGAGGGAAACAGGGTCAGCGAAGTCGCGCCGCCCTGGAGGAACGCCGATTCATCGGGATGCCAGATATCCGCTTGCGAATGGTCCGGGTTGAAAACCACCACCTTCCACAACTTTTCCTCGAATCCCTGCGGCAAAATCCCCAGGTAGATCCACCCGGCATCGGTCTGATAGATCGCCCAGGGCTCGCGGCGGTACTTTTCGCGGCTGAAATCCCAGCCGGTCATATCCGGCAGGCCGAAATGATGCCGGATCTGCACCACATCCGGGCCCGGGGAGGCTATGCGA
>JAKQKF010000100.1 GCA_029560815.1 bacterium | reverse complement strand
GTGAGGGCGGCCTGGTCGGCGTCCCTGAGGGTGTGCAGGGCCTCGAGGGCGGCCTTGAGCATGCCGCGCGCCTCGTCGTGTTTGCCCCACATCACCGTCGGCGGGCCGGTGATCCCCTTTTGCTCCAGCAGCGGGAAGAGGAGATACTCCTTGCGGCGGTAGTGCTTGTCCACATCCATGAGGGCGTTGAAATGGCCGGTGATCTCGTAGACCAGCTCGTTGCTGAAGCCGGCGGCGGCCCTGGTGAAAAGCTCCTCGAGGGCCGCGACCTCGAGCTGGAGGGCGCGGTTCTCCTGGATGAAGGTGTGGACGGGATGGCCCTCCGGGGCGGTGCTGGCTCCGCTGTGGTCGATCTTGCCCTTGAGCACGGCGCCGTGGATGTCGCAGAGCCTGAGCACCTCCTCGGTCGGCAGCCCCTCGGAGATCAGCTCCTGCTCCACCGCCACCACATCATCGTAGGGCACCTGGCCCATCAGCTCGGCCAGCTGCTTGCGCACCGCCTCCGGGGCGATGCCCTTGTGCAGCTGCAGGATCATGTGCTTGAGGAGATCCTTGCGCTTGCGGCTGTTGTCGATCAGTTCACTCATGATTTGCTCCTTTATCTTTATTGTTCAATTATTGCTGCAGGTTTGCGGCCGGACCGGAATTGTTTCCGTTCTGATGGACGGACGGCGGCGGCGTCCGGCCGCGGAAATGGTTGTACTCGGGACTGTCGATGTTCCGGATATGGTGCCGGAACTCCGCCGGGGTGATGCTGCTGTGCCAACGGTCGAAGAGGTGCCCGGCGCCGATGCCGAGCACGAAGAGCAGGAGCAGGACGACGGGATAGAACCGCCGCGGCAGCCGGCCCCGCTTCGGGGTGACTGAAAAACTCAGGGTATCCCTGACCGGGCAGGTGTCGACGCAGCGCAGGCAGGCGTTGCATTCGTCCGAGCGCACGCTGACAGCCTTGTCGACCTTGATGCTGGCCGGGCAGACCCGGGTGCACTTGCCGCAGTCGATGCAGCTCTCCGCATTGCGGCGCACCTTGAGGGGGCTCAGCCAGCCGAAAATGCCGAGCAGCGCTCCGTAAGGGCAAAGGTAGCGGCACCAGAAATAGCGCACCAGCACCGAGAGCAGCACCAGCGCGGCGAGTACCTTGATGGTGAAGGCCGAGGCGTTGGCGAAAAAGAGGTACATCTTGACGTCGGCGACCTTGTTGTAGGGGGTGTTGATAAAGGCCTCAAGTTCGCGCACCCCCATCTCCCAAAAGATGGCGTAGGCGAAAAAGCCGAGCAGCAGGTATTTCAGGCTGCGCAGGAGATAATCGAGCCAGCGGGGCAGACGCCGCGGCCGGCCGAAGATCCAGGTGTGAATTTTGGCCAGATACTCGGAGAGCAGCCCGAAGGGGCAAACCCAGCCGCAAAAACCCTTTTTGAGCAGCAGGGCGGTGGCGATGATCACCAGCAGCAGCACCAGACTCGCCGGGTGGATGGTGTTGAAGATCCCGGTGAAGA
>JAKQKF010000194.1 GCA_029560815.1 bacterium | reverse complement strand
GGTCGGGGCGAGCAGCCAGGTATAGACGACATAGGCGACCGCGGAGGCCATGGTGAGGACGAAGGTGACGGCTGCCCCCATGCCAATGGCGGAATCGAGCTGGCCCGACACCCCGACGTAAGGGCAAATGCCGAGGATGCGTGAAAAGACAAAGTTGTTGATAAAGATCGCCCCGATGGCGATGATAAGCAGCATTCTTAGGTCCATAACAGCCTCTGGTCAGATGATGGTCGCGGACCCGCGCGTCACCGCCGGCGCGGTCGCCCGGCCGGGATAGTGCGGCCCGGGAAGCTCTCTATTTGGCAGCCTTGCGGTGGTCTAGCCAGGCGATGAAGGCCAGGATGAAGCCGATGGTGATAAAGGCCCCGGGAGCAAGGGCAAAGGCCATGACCGGCTCAAAACCGGCGCCGAAGAGGGGGATGCCCAGGAAGGTGCCGTTGCCGAGAATTTCGCGGATGGTGCTGATCACGACCAGCGCCACCGTAAAGCCTATTCCCATGCCGATGCCGTCGACCAGCGATTTCCAGACATTATTTTTGCTGGCGTAGGCCTCGGCGCGGCCGAGGATGATGCAGTTGACCACGATCAGGGGCACAAAGATGCCCAGCCGCTTGTAGAGATCCGGAACGAATCCCGCCATGGCCAGATCGATGATGGTGACGAAGGTGGCGATGACGATGATATAGACCGGGATGCGGATTTTATCCGGCACCATCTTGCGGATCATTGAGATCAGCACGTTGGAGCAGATGAGCACAAAGGTGGCGGCCAGCCCCATACCGATGCCGTTGGAGACCGAGCTGGAGACTGCCAGGGTCGGGCACAATCCCAGGGCCTGCTTGAGCACGGGATTTTCCTTGTAGAGCCCGCGGGTGATATCGCTGATAAATGCCATAGTTGCCTCAGTTTGTCCCCAGTTTGGTGCGCAGCCGGGCAAAGCCTTCATTGACGGCGCGGGTCACGGCCCGTGACGAGATGGTCGCGCCGGTGATGGATCGGATCTCCCCCCCGTCCTTGTCGACGGCCACGCTTGCCGCCGTTTTGCCGAGATACTGGCGCGGGAACCAGGGTTCCTTGTCGCCGTATTTGACCTCCTGCAGCTTGGTGCCGAGGCCGGGGGTCTCGCTCTGGTAGAGCACCTTCATACCGAGAATGCGGCCCAGGGTGTCGACGCCGACGATGGTTTCGATGGTGCTGGAGTAGCCCGCCCCCATGGCGAGAAAGGCGTAGCCCATGGGCTTGCTGGTATCGCCCGGGGCGAAGGCGGCATAGTAAAGCACCTCGCCATTCTCGCGCACGGTCTTGAGGCTGGCCGGATCGCTGCCGGGCAGGGCGGCCGCCAGGGCCGCCTGGAGCTGGGCCTCCTTCTGAGCGAGGATGCGGGGATTGGTGACGCCGTAAACCGCTGCCAGGGCGGTGGCGGCGACGATCGAAACGATCATCAGGATGATGCCGAAACGGACGATCTCTTTCATGACTTCACACCTCCGCCGAAGACTTTCGGCCGGATGGAACGGTCGATCACCGGGACCACCAGGTTCATAAGCAGAATCGAATAGGAAACCCCCTCCGGATAGCCGCCGACCAGGCGGATGACCATGGTGATGATGCCGCAGCCGAGGCCGAAGATGAGGCGGCCTTTGGAGGTGATCGGCGAGGTGACCATGTCGGTGGCCATGTAAAAGGCCCCGAGCATGAGGCCGCCGGAGAAGATGTGAAAGAGGATGTTGCCGCTGAAGGCCCCCTCGGTGCCGCCGAAGATCCAGGCGAGCAGGGCGACCGAGCCGATATAGCTGACCGGAATCTCCCAG
>JAKQKF010000182.1 GCA_029560815.1 bacterium | reverse complement strand
GGCCGTCCGCTACGAGGGGGCGATGGCGATCGGAGCCTTCGGACTGTCCGATTTCGTCTTCGGCAAGCAGCGGCTCAAGAGTGTGCTGGTGACGGTGCTCTCCGCCTCCTTTCTGGTGATCTGGAGCCTGCTCTCCTCCGGCGGAGATGGCGGCGGCAGCTATGCCGATTATTTCGCCCACTGGCAGCCGAATCTCAGCTTTTTCACCGGCTTTTGGTCCGAGCTGCTCGAGTTTCTGCCGCTGGCCTGGTATCGGATCGGTGCGGTGGCGGCCGCTCTCTTTTTCCTCGCCGGTGTGGTCGAATTGTGGCGGAGTGACCGGCGCGCAACCCTGGCGCTCGGCACCTATCTGGCCGGCTTCGCCGCCCTGCATGTGATCTGGCCCTTTCCCGGCGCGGACTATCTGGTCATGGCCTCCTGGGCGGCCCTGCTCTTCATCTTCGCCGGCCTCTTTGCCCTCCTCAAGGCGGCGGGGCGCCGGCTCGGGGAGTGCGGCCTTATCAGCCGGATCGGCAAACGGCCCCGGCTGCTCGCCCTCGCTGCGGCCGCTGCGGCCGGCGTCACCCTCGCTCTGGTGCTGACCGCACGCTTTGCCTATCCGCAGTATCAGCCCCGCATGATCTGGGTGGTCCTCTCCCTGATTCCCCTGACGATCTATTACTGGCCGAAACGCTGGTCGGCGGCGGGGGCGGCCAAAACCATTGCCATTCTGACTGTGGCCCTTTTTCTCGGTTTCCGGCTCTTTTCGGCCTCGGGCGCCGGTCTCTTCGATGTCTATTATACCAAGGCCGAATTCAGGCTTATCGGCGAGTGGTTCGACCAGAGTTATCAGAAGGGCGACCGGCTGCTGGTCTCCCAGCCCAATATCGTCGCCTATTTCACCCGCCTCGACACCCGGCGGGATTTCGTCCGCCTCTCCGATGCGCCCGAACTCGGGCCGCAGGAACTGCACGCCTGGATGCGCAGTCAGGGCATCACCCACACCGCCTGGATGAGCTACAGCCTCAAGGCCGAAAAAAAGGGGGCCTGGCACCAGTGGGCGGTTAAAAACCGGCGGCTGACCACACTCGATTTTCTCGGTGAGGAGGGGAGCGCACCCGGTTTTGTGCTGATCAAAAAACTGGAGGCGGGCCCGCGCCGGGCTACCATTTACGGAGTTCTCAACGACTATAAATAGTATGGAAGTGACCATGCAGGTACCATTCGGTGATCTGACCAGGCATTACCTGGCGATAAAAAGTGAGATCGATGCCGCCGTGAACCGGGTTCTGGCCAGCGGCTGGTTTGTCCTCGGCAGCGAGCTGCGCGCCTTTGAGGAGGCCTTTGCAACGTATATTGGTGTGCGTCACGCCATCGGCGTGGGCTCGGGCACCGAGGCGATCCACCTCGCCCTGGTCGCCAGCGGAGTGCAGCCGGGCGATGAGGTGATCACCGTCCCCAACACCGCCGTTCCGACGCTCTCGGCGATCTCTTTCGCCGGAGCCACACCGGTGCTGGTCGACGTCGATCCCGACTCTTTCTGCATCGACCCGGACCTCATCGAGCAAAAAATCAGCGCACGCACGCGGGCCATCATCCCGGTCCATCTCTATGGCAACTGCTGCCGGATGGATGAGGTGATGGCCGTCGCCGGGCGCCACAACCTGGCGGTGATCGAGGATGCCTGCCAGGCTCACGGCGCGGTTTACCGGGGCAAGCGGACGGGCACTTTCGGCGCGTACGGCTGCTTCAGTTTTTATCCGAGCAAAAATCTCGGCGCCTTTGGCGACGGCGGCATGGTGGTCACCGATGACGACCAGCGGGCCGAGCAGATCGTGCTGCTGCGCAACTATGGCCAGCTTGAGCGTTACTATCACGAGATCAAGGGCTTTAACAGCCGCCTCGACGAGATGCAGGCCGCCATCCTCTCGGCCCAGCTGCCCCATCTCGAGAGCTGGAACCGGCGCCGCCGCGAGATTGCCGCGCTCTATTCCAACGCCATCAGCCATCCCGCTGTCCGCCTGCCCCGGCAGCAGGAGGGGAGCGGGCATGTCTTTCACCTCTATGTGGTGCGCTGTCAGGCGCGCGACGCCCTCCGCCGCCATCTGGCCGACCACGGGATCGGGACGCAGATCCATTACCCCGTCCCCTGTCATCTGCAGAACGCCTACAAGGATCCGGGCATGCCCGCGGGAAGTTATCCGGTCGCAGAACAGTGCGCCGCCGAGGTGCTCTCGCTGCCGATCTATCCGGAGCTGGGCGACGAAGAAGTGCGCTATGTCGCTGAAACCATCAACCAGTTCCAGGATTAGGAGAAGGCGGTGGCCGGCAGAATGACACGTGCATTCCATACACTCTGGAGAGGGCTGGCGGAGCGGCCCGCTTTGCTCATGCTGCTCACCCTCGCGGCCGCGGCCGCGCTGCGCCTCCTGCTGATGACGGTGCGCTGGATCAATCCGGACGAGGGGGCCCACCTGCTCGACGGCCGGCTGATCTGGCAGGGGCTCCATCCGGTCATCGATTACGGCTCGCGTCAGCCCTTCTATGCCTATCTGCTCGGCTTTTTCATCAAGCTCTTCGGCGTTTCGCTCACGGCAGGCCGGCTCATGCCGCTCCTGGCCTCCCTCGCCATCGGCTGGCTCATCTACCGGATCGGAGCACGGCTTTACGATCCGCTGCGGGGCTGGCTGGCCGCGGTGGTCTATCTTTTTCTCCCCTTCTCCCTGATCTGGTCGACCGTGGTCAAGACCGAGATGCCGGCCGTGCTGCTGAGCCTGCTCAGCGCCTGGTTCCTTCTGCGTGCGCTGCAGGAGAAGGGTATGTGGAGCTTTTTCATCCTGAGCGGCATCATGGCGGCGCTGGCCTACTATGTGCGGCAGTCGACCCTCTATATGCCGCTCGCTACCGGAATTTTCCTGCTCCTGCAGAGGGAAGCCGCGGCCGGGTCGCGCTGGCGGAATCTGGCTCTCTATGCAGCCGGTTATCTGGGACTCTGCCTGCTGGTGGCGGCCTGGTACTGGGGTCCCCTCGGGGGGCGCGAGCTCCTCTTTTCGCAGATCAATCCCCTCAATCTGGTCTGGAACCGCCTCGCCCATACCCTCGGCGTCCTGCCCGCGCAGCAGCGGGTGGTCGACAGCACGGGTTTTCGCATTCTCGACCAGGACCCGGCCTACACCCTGGGCGCCTGGCGCGATGCGATTCTCTTTGCGCTTCCGGTCATCGCTGCGGCGCTGTTGAGCCTGCGGCGGCGCGGCCGGGTGAAGGAGCCCTTTCGGCTTTTCCTCTGGATCTGGCTGGTAATTTTGCTGCTGGCCTACGCCTTCCAGTCGGCTTCGCGCGGCTTTTACACCCAGTATTTTCTCGAGGCCCTGCCGGCCCTGTTGCTGCTCGGCGCCGCCTGGCTGCCGGCGGAGAAGGAGTCCGCCGCCCGCTTCCGGCCTCTTCTGCTCTGGACCGCGGTTTACGGCGTGGTCTTTCTCCTTTTTCGCTTCACCTGGCAGCTCCCGCTCCACTGGCATTTGGTCATCTGCGCGGGGTTGCTTTTCGCCGCCCTGATGGCGGGGTGGAGCATGTGGCGCGGCAGCGGGCGGCTCCAGCCGGCCTTGGTGTTGGCCGCAGCGGCCCTCTTCATCAGCGCCGCCTGGTCCGGCCGGCTGATCACGCCCCAATACGAGTGCGTCTGGTCTCCGCGCACCCTGGAAAAAGTGGAGATCATTCTGCGCAAGGAGGGCAAGCCGGAGGATGTGGTTCTGAGCGGGGCGATGGTCTGGACCTACGCCGCGGGGATGCAGCCTTTTGCGGGGGTTTCGCATCCGACGGTTTTTTTCATGAAATACGATTCCGGGCTGGAGGAGCGGCTCAGCGCTGATCCCCCCGCCTATATCATCCTCGACGGCTATACGCAGAAGAAATTCAGCCGCTACTGGCCCGCCATCGAGGCGGTCGTTCAGGAGCGCTATTACCGGGTGGGGACGGTCTGCGGCTCGCGGTGGACGGTCGAGATCTGGCGGCTGCAGGAGTACCCTGCGCTTCCCGACCCCGAGCTGGCCGAAAGTGGCTGCGGCGGGCCGGGGCAGCTGCTGAGCGCTGCGGAGCCGGGCGCGCGGGAGGTGCGGCCATGAAAATCGCCATCATGGGCATCCGCGGCATTCCGGCCAACTATGGCGGCTTCGAGACTTTTATCGAACAGATGGCGCCGCGGCTGGCGGAGCGCGGTCATGAGGTCACGGTGTACGGCCGCAGCAACATCATCGACTATCGCGAACCCTTCTACAAGGGGGTGAGGATCAGGATACTGCCCACCATCAGCCATAAATATCTCGATACCGTGGCCCATACCCTGATCTGCACCCTCTACAGTTTTTTCATTCCCTATGATGTCGTTTTTATCTGCAACAGCGCCAACGCGGCTTTTTGTATCGTGCCGCGGCTGACGGGAAAACCGGTGGTGTTGAACGTCGACGGCCTGGAGTGGAAACGGCAGAAATGGAACCGGGCGGGCAAGGCCTTTTACCGGATCTCCGAGTATCTGGCCACCTTCACTCCCACGGCCGTGGTCTCGGACGCCCGCGAAGTGCAAAGCTATTATCTGGAGCGGTTTCAGAAAGAATCGACCTATATCCCCTATGGGGCTCCGGAGACGCCGGTCAAGAGCCGGGAGACCCTCGACCGCTTCGGGCTGGAGGAGCGCGAGTATGTGCTCTACGTCAGCCGGATGGAACCGGAGAACAACGCCCATCGCGTGGTTGAGGCCTTTGAAAAAGTTAAAACCAGCAAGAAACTGGTCATGGTCGGCGATGCCCCCTACGCCAGCGACTATATCGCCGGCCTGCGCGCCACGCAGGATCCGCGCATCATCTTCACCGGCTACGTCTTCGGGCAGGGCTACCGCGAGCTGCAATCGCACGCCTACTGCTATGTACAGGCCACAGAGGTGGGCGGCACCCATCCCGCCCTGCTCGAGGGGATGGGCTACGGCAACTGCGTCCTCGCCAACGACGTGCCCGAACACCACGAGGTGCTGGGCAAGGCCGGCTGCTATTTCACCACCCGGGAGGGGGATTCGCTGCGCGGCCAGCTCCAGTACCTGCTCGATCATCCCCTCGAGGTGGCCCGTTACCGTCAGATCGTCCGGGAGCGCGTCCACGACCGCTACTCCTGGGATAAGGTGACCTCAGATTATGAAGCGCTATTTAAAAAAGTGGCAGGATGATTTGGAAAATTTGATCAAAACGGACCGGCGGAAATGGTGGGAAGAAAACCGCCTGCTGCTGCTCGTGGCTGGAGCGGGATTCATCCTGCGCCTGCTCGGGCTCGGCTTCGGCGATCCCTTCCGCTACCATCCCGACGAGATGAAGCTGGTCTACCATGCCGGCAATCTGCTCGACTATACCGCCTGGTCCAGAGAGACTTTCTTTCTGCTCCGGGGCTATCCACCCCTCTACGCTTTCGTCCTGGCGGCCGCTTTTCTCCCCTATATTCTCTGGCTGATGGTGAGCGGAACGGCCACCTCGCTGGCCGCCGTCAAGGTCTATTACTATCTTCATCCTTTCCATTTTCACATGGTCGGGCGCTGGCTCTCGCTGCTGGCGGGGGTGATGACCATTTTCGTCATCTATGCGGCCGGCAAGCGCCTCTACAGCCGCCGGACCGGGCTCTGGGCCGCCGCTTTCTGGGCGGTGACTTTTCTGCCGGTCAAGAATTCCCATTTCGGCACCGTCGATATCCTGCTCACCTTGCTGACGACCCTCTCTTTTTACTTCAGCGTCCGTATTTTCCGCGGCGGCAGGCTGCGCGACTATCTGGGCGCCGCCCTTTTCGCCGGTCTGGCGGTGGCGACCAAATATAACGCCGGCCTCATCCTTCTGCCCATCGTCGCCGCCCACTTTCTCGCCCCCGGTCAGGAGAGCGCCGCGGCGGGCGGCCCGGCCCGGCCCGGGTTCCTCAAGGCGCTGCTCGACCGCCGCATCTGGCTGACCGGCCTCGCCACCATCACCGCCTTTCTGATCGCCTGCCCCCTGCCCCTCGTCGATCCCGGCCGCTTCTGGGCGAGCGTCGCCGGCACCGCCGAGTTCGAACAGACCGGCAAACTCGGTTCGGGCGGGAGCTTTTTCTCCTATTTCACCGGCGACCATTCGCCCGGCTACGGCTTTTTCTACGACAACACCTTTCCCGCCAGCCTGGGCTGGGGCGTGACCCTGCTCTTCATCCTCGGCATTCTCTATCTGCTCTGGCGCCGCCGGCGGGAGGATATCCTCATCCTCATCTTTCCGCTGCTGATGTATGCCGTGATCGGCCAGATGAACTATAAAGCGATGCGCCATCTGCTGCCTTTGGTGCCATTTTTGCTGCTGATAGCCGCTGAACTCCTGGCCGCCTGCACGGCCAGGCTTAAAGAGAAGCGTAATTTATTGATATTTAACATTATCATTTTTACTATCGCGATCGCGCCCCAGCTCGTCAAGAGCCTGCGTTACGACCTCGCCCTGTATCAAGTTGATACAAGAACCCGGATGAAGGAGTGGATCGAGCTCAACCTGCCGGAGCGCAGCCGCATCGGCACGGAAGAATTTGCCCCTCCGCTGCTGAGCAGCCTGGACCTGAACCTGGAGGTCATCCGCCGTTCGCCGGATTACCGCAAGATCTACACGCTCTACGGTGTGGTCCCCAAGATGTTCGCCCATGGCAAGCAGCGCACCAGCGATCACGACGCGCGCGCCTATGTTCAGGAGCAGGGGATCGAGTACCTTGTGCTCGACAGCTTCACCCGGGCCCGCTATGAGTGGCCTCTTTCGCGCCAGCGTTATCCGGAGCGGGTGGAGCAGCGCGAGCTTTTTTATAACTGGGTCCGGGAGAACTGCGAACTGATTGTGCGCATGGAGCCCGGCAACGATCTGCAGATCAGTCCCGTAGTCGAACTCTACCGGGTCAATGAGGAGAAGCCGCTTCCGTGAAGCGATGGCTGGAAGAAATCGGGCGTCCGGAGATGGTCACGCGTCTGCTCTGGATCATCGGCGCGGCCGGGCTGGCCGTGCGGCTGGTGCTGGTGCTGATGACGCAGCACATCGGCGGGGTGGCCTCGCTGGACAGCAGCACCTACCACAGCATTGCGACGAATCTGCTGGCGGGGAGGGGGTTCAGCCAGGACGGGATCAATCCGACTCTTTTTGTGGCGCCGCTCTATCCTTTTTTCCTCGCGGCGGTCTACCGGGTGGCGGGGGTTCATCCCCTGCTGGTCGAGCTGCTGCAGGTGCTCTTCGGTGTTGCCTCCGCCTTTCTGGCCTGGCTCATCACCCGCGCCCGTTTCGGCCGGATGCCCGGTCTGATCGCCTTTGTTCTTGTGCTCTTCTTGCCGGAGCTGATGGTCATCAACACCTATCTATACACCGAGAGTTTCTTCATTTTTCTTTTTCTGCTTGCCATCTGGCTGGCGATGCGCGCTCTGGAACAACCTTCAGCGGGTGCTCTGGCTCTTGCCGGTCTGGCCGGCGGTCTGGCGACCCTGACCCGGGGCGTGACCATGCTGCTGCCGCTTGTCCTGCTGCTGGCTTTTCTGCTGCGCCGCCGGGGAGTGCTGCCGTCGCTCCGGCATACGCTGCTCTACGCCCTCTTCTTCGCGCTGCCGATCGTGCCCTGGACCATGCGCAACTATCACACCTTCGGCGCTGCCGTGCCGATCGCCGTGGGGTCGGGGGATGTGCTCTGGACCGGCAACTACCGGCCGCATGACGGACGCTACAGTTACGATAAGACCATGGCCGTGATGGACAGCATGACGGCCGGCCTCAACCAGGTCGACCGCGATGAGCTGCTGACCGGAGAGGCATTGAAGCATATAAAGGCGGACCTGCTGGCGGCGGCCGGACTCGGGGTCAAGAAATTCTTCCGCTTCTGGTTCTGGGTCTACGAGGGCGCCCCCAGCGGGATGAAACGCGAGGGCGGCGGGCTGGTGCAGCTCGTTCTCGCCCTCAGCTATTACCCCATTCTGCTGCTTTTCTGCGCCGGGGTCTGGCTGAGCCGCAGGAGATGGCGCGAGCTTGCCTTTATCCACCTTGTGCTGGGCTATTACATGGCGCTGCATGTCGTGATGCTGGTGGTGCCGCGCTACCGCATTCCGGTGCTTCCCCTGCTGATCATTTTTGCCGCTTTTGCCATGTGGGAGGCCTGCAGCCTGATTTCGGGCGGGAGGCGCAGTGCAGAAAAATTTTAAATATGTCCTGATCCTCTTCACCTTTTGCGCGACGGTGGCGCAGGGGATCACCTTCGAAAGCATCCAGGATATCATTTTCGGGCCCGACCTTATTCTGGTCATGGATTTTCCGCTGCTTCTGCTCTACATCATGGGCCGCAAGCGGATCAGTCCGGCGCCGCTGGCCGGGATCTCGATGGCGCTCACCTACGCTTTTTTCGCCTGGTCGGCGGTCGGGCTTTTTTTCGCGCCCAATGTCCCCTTTGTCAGCCAGGAGCTGGCGGCCAATCTGCGCACCCTGCTGATCTTTCTGGCGATCATCAACTTTGTCAATACCAAGGAGGATCTGCAGTATCTCTTTCTGGGGTTTGCCCTGGGTCTCTTTTTTCAGGGCTCTGTGGCCATTCACCAGTGGCTGCGCGGTCCGGTGGGGCTCTACTTCCTGGGCGAGCAGCCGGGGGACTGGCAGGCGCGCGGAACTTTCGTCCATCCCAGTGTGGCGGGTTTCTATTTTTCGCTGATGTCGGTCGTGATCTTCCGTATGGCGGTTTACCTGCGGCCCAGGTTTCATCCGCTCTACGTGGCGGCCTTTTTTTTCGGTGTCATCGCTCTCTACGCCACCATGAACCGTGCCAACTGGCTGGGATTCGCCGGGGCGATGATCATCATGTTCGGACTTGATTTTGTCCGGGGCAAGGCCCTGACCAAAAAGGCGCGCGGGCTGCTGGCGGTGATCGCCGTGGTCGCCCTGATCGGCGCCGCGCGCTACGGCACGATCATCGTCGAACGCTTCAGCGATTCGGAAAAGTCGATGATGGGTGACCATTCATCGAGCCGGAAGAGTCTGGCCCTCGATGCCTGGCGTATCATCAACGATCACCCCGTCACGGGGGTGGGGCTGAACAACTACAAGGAATTTGTCAACAAGGAGACCGCCGGTCTGCAGATCGTGCACTGCTCTTATCTGCTGGTGGCGGCGGAACTGGGTTATCCGGGCGGCCTGCTCTTCATCGCCCTCATTCTCATCTTTCTTTTTATCGGTTTTCAGACCCGGCGGAGCACGGATCAGTTTATCTACCACATCTCTTCCGCTGCGGTCACGGGCATCATCGCTTTTGCGATCGCGATGCTGCCCTCACCGGACTATCGCAATCTTTATGTAAAGAACCATATCTGGATGGTTTACGCAATCACCCTGGTGGCGGCCAAGATGGAGCATTATCGCAACCGGATGCTGGCGGACCCGCGGGTGCGGGCGCAGCTGGCCGCGCGCAAAAAAGCCCTTCAGGAACAGCAGGCGGCCATTGCGGCGCGGCGGATGCCGGGCATGCAGGGCACCTTTTAAGCGGATTTAATCGAGTCCCATTCAACGCGTAACAAGGAGAGAGGAATGCGCATTCTCGGTATCTATGATGATCACAACGCAGGCAGTGCCGTTGTCGAGGACGGCAAGATACTGGCTGCCGTGGAGGAGGAGCGGCTTTCGCGAATCAAACTCCATAACGGCAACGAGGACGGCGAGCCGATCCTCAGCCTGGAAATGGTTTTGAAAATGACCAACTCGAGGCCGGAAAACATCGACAAGATTGCGATCGGCATCATGCCGGCGGCCGAGATGCAGTCTTATATTCATCATGACCTCTTCAAGGTGCAGAAGAATAGTAAATGGATTATGGCCAGCCTTTTCAGCAAGAGCATCACCTGGGACAAGTACTGGCTCTGGTATCCCTATTTTTACAATCAGTTCCGCATCAACCGGGTCAAGAAGCTGCTCGCCAAAGTGGGCCTGGGGGACAAGCCGGTCGAATTTGTCGACCACCACCGCTCGCACGCTGCGGCCGCCTATTATTCGTCCGGCCGGACCCGCGCCCTCATCGTCACCCTCGACGGCCAGGGCGACGGCCAGTGCGGCCAGATCTGGCTCGGTGAAGAGGGCAGGCTGACCCATCTCAAGAGCATCAGCAGCTACCACAGTCCCGGCCTCTTTTACAATTTTATCACCTGGTACCTGGGCTACAAGCCGATGCGGCATGAGGGCAAGATCACCGGCCTCGCCGCCCACGGCCGCTATGACCATGTCGCGGAGCAGTTTGAAAAGATGTTCGGTTTTGAGAACGGCGAGTTCCGCTACTACCTGGCCGAAGAGCAGTATCAGCACGCCTATCCCCACCGCACCAATTACGACAAATTCCGCGCGGCCCTGCCCAAAGAGTTCGAAACCTTCACTCCGGCCGATGTCGCCGCCGGGGTGCAGGTCCTGACCGAGCGCGTCGTCGCCCGGTACGTGGACCAGTATCTGCAAAAGAGCGGTCCCATCGATGTGGTGATGGCGGGCGGCGTCTTCGCAAATGTCCGCGTCAACCAGGCGGTCGCCGAACTGCCCAACGCCCAATCGGTCTTTATCTTCCCGGCCATGGGCGACAACGGCATCCCCGCCGGCGCGGCGCTGCACACTTTTTACCAGAGCATGGGCTGGCCCGAGATCAAGACCATGCCGAAGCTGGATGATGTCTATCTGGGGCCCTCCTACACCGACGCCGAGATCGAGGCCGAGCTGAAAAAGGCGGGACTGCAGTACACCTGGCACGACCATATCGCCCCGGTGATCGCCGACCTGCTCAACAAGAGCTCTGTCGTCGCCCGTTTCGACGGCCGCATGGAGTACGGTCCCCGCGCCCTCGGCAACCGCACCATCCTCTACCAGTCCACCGACAAGAGCGTCAACGACTGGCTCAACCACAAGCTGCACCGTACCGAGTTCATGCCCTTCGCCCCGGTCACCCTGGCCGAGGACATGGAGGAGAACTATCACGGCATCGCAAAGAATGACTATCCGGCGCGCTTCATGACCATCACTTTCAACTGCTCCGAGTCGATGCAGAAAGGCTGTCCCGCGGTGGTGCACGTCGACAATACGGCACGGCCGCAGCTCATCGATGAAAAGACCAACCGGGTCTATTACAACATCGTCAAGGAGTATAAAAAGCTGACCGGCCTGAGCTCGGTCATCAATACCAGCTTTAACATGCATGAGGAGCCCATCGTCTGCTCCCCGGGTGACGCCATCCGCGCCTTCACCCAGGGCTATCTCGAATATCTGGCCATCTCCAACTTTCTCGTGCCTTCGCCGACGCCCGAAAAAGCCCGGTCGCGCGAGTAGAGCGCGGTGTCGAGCATCCGTCTCAATACACTCTTCGTCTCCATCGGGCAGGGGCTGCGTATCGCCATGGCGATGCTGCTCCTGCCCGTAGCTTCGCGCATCCTCGGGCCCGCTTCGTTCGGCCGCTACAATCTCGCCACCACCATCATGTTCTTTACGATGCTGGCGGATGACCTCGGCCTTAACATGTGGGTGACGCGGGAGATCGCCAAGCACAAGGAGCGCGCCCAGCGTTATTTCGCCTATACCGTAGGCATCAAGGTGGTGCTGATCCCCCTGAGCCTGCTTTTTGTGGCCCTCTATCTCGAACTCGGTTCCTACGACCGGGAGACGGTGCAGGCGGTGTGGATCTTTTCCCTGTACGCTCTGCTGACCTCATTTCGCGATCTTGCCATCGCGCTCTTTCGCGCCTTCGAGGAGATGGAATGGGAGTCGCTGGCGCAGAGTGTCGAGAAAGTGCTGACCACGGCCCTCGGGATCGCCGTCCTGCTCACGGGCGGGGGGCTGACCGGACTGGCCTGGGTCTTTGTCGTCTCGGCCGCGGCGAGTCTGCTCTACTCTCTCCGGCCCCTCTTTCGCAAATTCGTCCGGCCGGCGATGGCTTTCAGCCTCGCCGAATTCGGGCCCATGCTGCGCGGTGCGGTGGTCTTTGGCATCTCGGTCTTTCTCACCACCATCTATTCGCGCATTGACATGGTGATGCTGTCGCTGATGAAGGGGCCGGACTACTGGGGCTGGTACGCGGCGGCCCACAAACTGATCGACCTCAGCAATGTCGTGCCGACGGTGTTGATGATCGCCACTTTTCCGGCGATGGCGCGCGCCGCCACCCCGTTCGCCGATCATCTCAATCAGGTTTTCACCCGGGGCTTTAAATGGCTGCTGCTGCTGGCGATTCCCATGGTCCCCGGGGTGGTGCTGCTCGCCCGTCCGGTCGTGCTCGGATTTTACGGCGCCGCCTATGCCCCCTCGATTCCGGCCCTGCAGATCCTCGGCTGCACGGCGGCGGTGCTTTTTCTCAATATTTTCACCGCCGGGGTTTTCGGGGCGACCAACAACCAGGGCAAGCTGGTGATCATCCAGATCGGCGGACTGGTTCTGAGCGCCACACTCAACTATCTGCTCATTCCGCGCTACGCCCATGTGGGATCGAGCATCGCCTCCCTGGTGACCGAATCGGCGGTGCTGACGGCGACTCTGATCCTGGCCTTCCGCCGGATCGTGCGGTTGACCAGCCGCCGCTTCATCCGCGACGCGGTCATTGCCGCCGCGGTGATGAGCCTTTGCCTCCTCGGCCTCCGCAGCCTGCCGGCTCTGCTGGTCGCCGGGACCGGAGCGGCCGTCTACATCGCCCTCCTCTTCGCCCTGAAGACGATCACCTGGCAGGAAATCTGGCAGTTTAAAAGAGCGGAATGATCATGAGAATACTCTATTTCAATTATCTGTACGATATCTACGGGGCCTCTCTGGGCTCGGCGATCAAGCCCATGGAACTCTTCGCCGCCATGCGCAGGCTGGGCCACGAGGTGGAGATGGTCTGGTTCAAGGACCAGCCCGGCGGGCCGCCGGCGGGCACCCTCAATCGTTCGGCGCGGGATTTTTTAAAGCGCAATTTCGCCTTTCTGGTGCACGATCTGCGGCTGCTGCTGGAGAACCGAAAATTTGCCCGCATCGAGGCGGAGAAAACGGCGGCCTTCAAGCCCGATATCATCATCGCCCGTCTTGATCTCTATCTCTATTCGGCCCTCCGGACCGCCCGCGCCTTCAGAGTGCCGATCATCATCGAAGCGGACAGCCCTCCCCTCTACGAGGCGGTCCATTTTCAGAAACAGTACTGGCGCATACCGGCCATACCGCGCCGGATCGAACGCCGGCTGCTGCGCGGCGGCGACTTTACGGTGATGCAGTCGCGCGAACTGCAGCGCTATTTCATCGACGCCCATGATCTCGATGCCGCGCGCACCGCTGTGGTCTGCAACGGCGCTGATGTCGACAAATTCTCGCCCCAGGAGCCCGACCGCGGTCTCGCCCACGGTTTCGGGCTCACCGGCGGACCGGTGCTCGGTTTCATCGGCTCGATGAGCGCCTGGCACGGCATCAACAATCTGCTGCGCATCGTCAAGGCGATCGTGGCCAGATATCCCGATACCCGCTTTCTGCTGGTGGGTTCCGGAGGCGGGCAGGAGAAGCTGATCCGCACTTATCTCGTCAAGCACGACCTCACCCGGCATGTCATCCAGACCGGCTATGTGGCGCACGTCGAGATCCCGCACTATCTCCAGCTCATGGATGTGGTGCTAGCGCCCTATCCCAACCTGCCCTTCTTTTACTACAGCCCGGTCAAGGTCTTTGAATATATGGCCGCCGGCAAGGCGGTGGTGACCACCCGCATCGGCCAGCTGGCGCGCATCATCCGCGACGGCTGGGATGGTGTGCTCTGCCCACCCGGAGATTTCGACACCTTCATCTCGGCCATCTCCGGCCTGCTCGAAGATCCGGAAATCGCCCGGCAGATGGGCGCCAATGCGCGCGAAACCATCATCCAGCAGCATACCTGGCGGCACAAGGCCCAGGCCTATGAAAAAATCTGCCAGCAGGTGATCACGGAGCACCGCCTTCGCCCCGCGCAAGAGGGGAACGCGCGATGAAGATCCTGATGGTCCACAAGTTCTATTATATCGAGGGCGGCGCTGAGCGCTATTATTTCAACCTTTCCGGGCTGCTCGAGCGCAGGGGGCATGAAGTGATCCCCTTCGCCATGCACCATCCGCGCAACCTGGCCACTCCCTACAGCAGCCATTTTGTCGACTATTTCGAGCCGGACAAGGAACTGGCCCGGCTTGGTCTCGTCAACGGCCTCAAATCGGCGGCGCGCGTGGTCTACAACCGTCAGGCCCGGGCCAGGATCGAAGCCCTCATCGACGAGGTCAGGCCCGACCTCGCCCATGTCCATGGCGTCTATCACCACCTCTCGCCGTCGGTGCTCTTTTCCCTGAAAAAGAAAAAACTGCCGGTGATCTTTACCCTGCACGAATACAAGATCCTCTGCCCCGATTATCTCTTTCTCGACCGCGAGGGGAGGGTCTGCGAGCGCTGCGCCGGCAAGCACTTTTGGCATGCCACGGCCGGGCGCTGCTTCCGCAATTCGCTGCCCGCCTCAGGGCTGGTCACCGTCGAATCCTATCTCCACCGCCTGCTCGGCACCTATCACCGTCAGGTCGACCTCTATCTCTCGCCCAGCCGTTTTCTGCAGGGCAAGATGATCCAGTACGGCTATCCGAAAAAGATGGTCGAGTGGCTGCCCTATACCATTCCGATGGACGAATATGAGCCCTGCTACGAGAATGACGGTTATTTTGTCTATGTGGGGCGCCTCTCGCACGAGAAGGGGGTGGCCGAGCTGGTGCATGCCATGAAGCGGGTGCCCGGGGCGCACCTCAAGGTGATCGGCACCGGCCGGCTGGGCGAGCCCCTGCAAAAATTCGTCCAGGAGGAGGGGATGACCAACGTCGAATTTCTCGGCTACAAGAGCGGCGGGGAGCTGCGCGAGATCGTGCGCCGCGCGATGTTCGTCGCCGTGCCTTCGGTGGTCTATGACAACTCTCCCCTCGCCATCTACGAGGCCCTGGCGCACGGCAAGCCGGTGGTCGGCGCGGCCATCGGCGGCATCCCGGAGCTGATCGATGAAGGCCGCGACGGCTTTCTCTTCACCGCCGGGGATGAGGAGAGCCTGGTGCAGGCCCTCGGGCGCATGCTCGAATGCGCGCCGCAGTGGCCGGAGATGGGCAGGGCGGGGCGGGCCAAAGCCGAGCGGCTTTTCGGGCCGGAGGCCCATCTGCAGCGCATGGAAGAGATCTATCAGCGCTTTCTCGCGCGCTGACCGCCGCGCAGTCCGGTCATCTCGCGCGGAGTTTGGCACTCCGCACTCTGGACTTTTTTTGGTATGCATAGATAAATGAGGAAGGAACCATTGGCTGATTCCAAACACTCCCTGCTTCTGGTGGTCAACGGCTTTGGAGTGGGCGGCGGCGAGCTAAAGCTGCTTGAGCTCGCCGCGCTGCTTGACCGGGAGAAATATGCGCTCACCATCGCCAGCGTGGGGCAGGGGGGAGCCCTGGAGGACAGATTCCGCGCCCTCGGCTGCCCCGTCCATGTGCTCCCCAAGGCCTTCGGCTTTGATCCCCGGCTGCCCCTGCGGCTGGCCAGGGTGATGCGCCTCTGCAAGGCGGAGCTGGTGATGAGTACCCTCTTTTACGCCGACATCATCTCGGCGCTGGCCACATTTTTCTACAGGCCCAAGGCGCTCCTCTCCTGGGAGGTGATCACCGGCCAGCTCGAATGGTACCAGGTGCTGGCCTACCGGCTCCTGGCCGGGCGCTTCGCCCACGTCGCTGCGGTCTCGAATTCGATCCACCCGATGATCCGCGGTCTGCGCGGCATGAAACCCGGGCGGATCAGCACCATCTATTACGGCGTCGATCTGGAGAAATACAGTCCGCGCCGCAGCGAGGCCGCCGCAGAGGGACCGGTTTTCGGCACCGTGGCGCGGCTGGTCCATCAGAAGGGACATATCTGGCTGCTGGAGGCGATCCCGCAGGTTCTGGCCAGGTTTCCGCAGGCGCGCTGGCGCTTCGCCGGAGATGGTGAGAAGCGGGCCGGGCTGGAGGCCAGGGCCCGTGAGTTGGGCGTCGCCCACGCCGTAGAGTTTCTCGGCAGCCGCAGCGACGTCCAGGATCTGCTCGGCAGCTTTGATTGTTTTATTCTGCCCTCCCTCTGGGAGGGGTTCCCCAACGTCCTGCTCGAGGCCATGGCCTGCGGATTGCCGGTGATCGCCACCTCGGTGGAAGGAAGCGTCGAGCTGGTGGTGGAGGGCGAGACCGGGCGGCTGGTCCCGAAAGAAGATGCCGGGGCGCTGGCCGGGGCCATGCTGGAGCTGGCCGCAGACGCAGAACTGCGGCAGCGGATGGGGAGCAGCGGCCGCAAACGGGTGGAAGAGCATTTTTCACTGGGCAAACAGGTGATGGAATTCGAGGCTCTATTCGATCGTTTCCTCGCCTGACCCGTCCGCAAACGCACAGGAGAAGATTTATACCATGATTCACGGCAAAAAAGTGGTCGTCGTGCTGCCCGCCTACAACGCCGCGGCGACTCTGGAGAAAACCTATTCGGAAATCCCCTTCGACATCGTCGACGATGTGATCATTGTCGATGATGCCAGCACGGATGAGACCGTTGCGGTGGCAAACCAGCTGGGCATCCATACGGTGGTCCATCCCCGGAATCTCGGCTACGGCGGCAACCAGAAGACCTGCTACCGCGAGGCCCTTGAGCGCGGAGCCGACGTCGTCGTCATGCTCCATCCCGATTACCAGTACACCCCCAAGCTGGTGACCGCGATGGCCTCGATGGTCGCCATCGGCCAGTACCAGATGGTGCTGGCCTCGCGCATCATCTCCGGCGGCGCCCTCAAGGGCGGCATGCCCCTCTACAAATATATCAGCAACCGCTTCCTGACCCTTTTCGAGAACATTCTGCTCGGGCAGAAGATATCGGAATACCACACCGGCTACCGCGCCTTTGCGCGCGAGCTGCTCTCCGATCTGCCCCTTCACCAATGCTCCAACGATTTTGTCTTCGACAACGAGATGATCGCCCAGACGGTCTATTTCGGTTACAGCGTCGGCGAGGTCTCCTGTCCGACCAAATATTTCCCCGAGGCCTCCTCGATCAATTTCCGGCGCAGCGTCAAATACGGCTTTGGGGTCCTGCGCACGGCGCTGACCTTCCGGCTGCAAAAGATGCGCCTGGGCCATTACCGAATTTTCACGCGCTGAGGCGGAGCATGTCCACAACCGGGAAAACAGCGCGTGCGCCGCGCATTTTGATCGTCATTCCGGCCTATAACGAGGAGAAGAGCGTCGTCAGGGTCGCGCGCGAGGCGCTCGCCTCCGCGCCCGGCGTGGAGGTGCTGGTCGTCGATGACTGTTCCACCGACCGCACGGCGGCCATCCTCGCCGGAGAGGGGATCAATCATGTCTCCCTGCCGGTCAATCTCGGCATCGGCGGCGCAGTGCAGACCGGCTTTCTCTACGCCTGGGAAAAGGGGCACGACATCGTCATGCAGGTGGACGGCGACGGCCAGCACCCCCCCGGGCAGATTCCGCACCTTTTGACGGCCATGAGAGAGGGAGGGCTGGATGCGGTCATCGGCTCGCGCTATGCGGCGGGAAGCCAGATTGTCTCCTCACGGGCGCGCCGCATTGGCGGCGGGCTGCTGGGGGCGCTGATCCGCCTTGCGACCGGCCAGAGGGTGACCGATCCGACCTCCGGATTCCGCGCCTACAACCGTCACGCCCTCGAATACCTGCGGCACTATTATCCGCAGGAGTACCCGGAGCCCATCATCGCCATCGACCTGCTCAGGAACGGCTTCAAGCTGGGCGAGGTTCCGATCCTCATGAAGGAGAGGGAGCACGGGGCCTCGTCGATCACCGGCCTGGATACCCTCCTTTACATGATCAAGGTCATTTTTGCGATTATCATTGTTAAAATCAGGAGGAGGCGTTAGATGCCCGATAGCACTCATGTCTACCTTTACGGCAACCGGATCCTGTATCTTTCGATCGCCGCGGGGCTCTTCTTCCTGCTCTTCATCGTCCAGCTGGTGCGCAAGCGCAAGATGAGCGAGCGGTTCGCCCTGGTCTGGATGGTCATTCCGGTGCTGCTGATCCTCTTTTCCTCGAACCGGGGGCTGCTGGAGCGGCTGGCCGTCATGGCGGGGATCGCTTACGCGCCGGCTCTGATGATCCCGATCATTTTCGGGCTTTTCACTCTGGTGAGCCTCTATTTTTCCGTCAAAGCCAGCAAATCCGAGCAGCAGATCAAAAAGCTCGCCCAGGAGCTGGCGCTGCTGCGCCATGCCGTGCAGCAGACCCAGCCGGCTGTGCGGGACCAAGAGTCCGAATAAGCGCTAATTCGAGGCCCGGCATGCTCTTTAATACCCTACATTTCGGTTACTTTTTTATCCTGGTTGCCGCCCTCTTTTTCGCTCTGCCGCGGCGGCAGCGCTGGATCTTTCTGCTGCTCTGCAATTTTTTCTACTATTTTTGTTTCAAGGCGGAGTACCTCATCCTGCTCATCATCGCCATCGGCGTCTCCTGGTGGAGCGCCCTGCGTATCGAGGAGCATGGAGAGCGGGAGGGGGGGCGGCGCGCCTGGCTGGTCTTCAGCCTGGTGGTCAATATCGGCATCCTGCTCACTTTCAAATACTTCAACTTTTTTTCGCGCACCATCATGGATGTGAGCGCCGCGCTGGGCGGGCCGCTGCAGGTGCCGCTGCTCAAATGGGTGCTGCCGGTCGGGATCTCCTTTTACACCTTTTCGGCCTCGAGCTATGTCATCGATGTCTTCCGCCGCAAGCTGCCCGCTGAGCGTCATCTCGGACTCTACGCCGCCTATGTTTCGTTTTTTCCGAATATCGTCTCCGGGCCGATCGAACGCGCTCCCAATCTCCTGCCCCAGTTCCGCAAGCCGCTCGAATTTGACGGCGCCCGCGTCGCCTCCGGCCTGCGGCTGATGCTCTGGGGTTTTTTCAAAAAACTGGTCGTGGCCGACCGGCTGGCCATCTATGTCAACGCCGTCTTTAACAACCCCGACCCCCACAGCGGGGCGACCAATCTGGTGGCTTCGCTCTTTTTTACCTTCCAGATCTACTGCGATTTTTCGGGCTATACCGACATCGCCATCGGGGTGGCGCGAACCCTCGGCTTTGATCTGAAGAAGAATTTCGACCGGCCCTATTTCTCGCGCTCCATCCCCGAATTCTGGCGGCGCTGGCACATTTCGCTCTCGAGCTGGTTCCGCGATTACCTCTATATCCCGCTCGGCGGCAGCCGGGTCAGCGTGCCGCGCGCCTATCTCAATCTCTTCATCGTCTTTTTTGTCAGCGGCATGTGGCACGGCGCCAACTGGACCTTTCTGATCTGGGGCGGGCTGCACGGCCTCTACGCCGTCAGCTCCAAATTCACCCAGGGCCGGCGCGACCGGCTCGCGGCCGCCCTGCGCATTCCGGCGGGACTCCGGCGGGCATTTGCAGTCTTTTTCACTTTTATGCTCGCCAATTTCGCCTGGATCTATTTCCGCGCCGCCGACCTGGCCACCGCCAACCTGATGGTCGCCAGGATCCTGTCGGCTGACTATGGACGCCTCTTCATACCGGCTCCGGACCAGTTCGTCTACAGCCTGGCCGCCATCGCCATGCTGCTGGCGGTGGACCTCCTTCAGGAGGGCCGCTCCCTGGCGCACTGGCTCGACGCCCGCCCGCTGCCCCTGCGCTGGGCGATCTATATAACGGTTCTGGTCATCATCTTACTCATGGGTATTTTCAATGGCAGCCAGTTCATCTACGCCCAGTTCTAGGATCGGCCGCTTCCTCACCCGGCTGTTCCTCTTCCTGCTTTTGCTGGCCGCGGTCGATTACGGCCTGGGCAGGGTGATCGACCACTTTTTCCGGAAAACCCTCTACGGGGAAAACTGGTCCAAGGAAAACTGGCTGCTCAGCCAGCCCTACGATGTGGTCTGCTTCGGCTCGTCGCGCACCTTCCGCCACTATATCCCCGCGATCATGCAGGACAGCCTTAACCTTTCGGTTTTTAACGCCGGGGCGAACGGCCAGTATCTCTATTACGCCTACGCTCTGGAACAGCTCATGCTCGAGCGCTATACGCCCAAGGTGATTGTGCTCGACCTTCTGCCCAACTATGTCACCACCGCGGAGAGCAAGGAGGAGGAGATCGGCCGGATGAGTTCCATGGCCCCCTACGCCGGTCATCCCGCCGTGGCCGAACTGCTCACCGGCGGGAGGTTCAACGAAAAGCTCAAACTGCGCTCGCGCCTCTACCGCTACAACTCGCGCCTGCTCAGCCTCGCGGCCAATTACTTCAACAAACCCGGCGCCATGGACAACGGCTTTGTCCATGTCGGCAAGAGCAAGTTCCGCGCCCTGCACGGCTTTCCCGATGATGTGGCGAAGGATCCCAAAGTGGTCTACGATTCCGAACGCATTCAAGTGCTGAAGAAATTCATCCGTTCGGCGCAGGAACGGGGGATTCTGGTCGTCCTGAGCTTCTCCCCGACAGCAACCCCCCTTTCGCCCAAGGTCGAGGAGATCCTCTCCTTCTATGGCCGGCTGGCGCTGGAGACGGGGGTTCCCTTTATCAGCATCGTCAGCGCGGAGCATCCCCGCTTTTACGACAAAACCCTCTATTCGGATCTGATTCACATGAACGAGCTTGGCGGGCGGGCCTTCACCCCGCTGTTCGCAGCGGAACTGAAAAAGCTGCTCGCTGAACGCCGCCTCCAATAAACCCTCTCCAAACGGAAGAAGATGAAGACGACGAAAAACAATTCCTGGCTGATCGGACTGGTGCTGGGCATCATCCTCGCGCTGGGCGCGCTCCTGCGGCTGATCGGCATCCGCTTCGGCCTGCCCATGGCCTATCATAATGACGAGTGGGTGCTGGTGCTCGCGACCCGGCAGTTCTTCAGCGGCGACTTTAATCCGCACAATTTCCTCTATCCCTCGCTGCTCATGTACATCATGTATGCCTTCGAGCGGCTCTATTTTCTTTTCGCCTCGGGCCGGGACAATCTCTCCACCCTCTATACCCTCTGCCGTGTCACCGTGGTCCTTTTCGGCGTCGGCTCGCTCTGGGTCATTTACCGGCTGGGGAAGCGGCTGCACGACTATCGCACCGGACTGATTGCGGCCTTTCTGCTCTGCCTCAGTCCGCTGCACGTCATCAACAGCCATTTCGCCACCACCGACGTCCCGCTCACCTTTTTCATCATGCTGACCCTGTGGGCGACCCTGCGCATGTCCGAGACCCGCGCTCTGGCCGACTACCTCCTGGCGGGCATCGCCTTTGGCCTGACCGTTTCGATCAAGATCCCCGGGGCGGTCATTTTTCTGGCGATCCTAGTCGCCCATCTTTACAGCGTGGCCAGCGAGCGCCAGCTCCATTACCGACGCATTCTGGCGGATGAGTGGCGCAACTCCCGCAAGCTGCTCTTCGCGGTCATGGGGGCCGCTGCGGCCGCGGCGGCGGTTTACCTCCTCTTCGCACGGTTCAGCTCGTGGGCCCCCGGGCTTATGAAACGCATTCCGGTGGAGCTGTGGCTGAAATATTACGACGAGATCGCGGCCAGAGCCGCCGCCATGGGTCCCAAGCTGGCTCTCGTGGTCTTTCTCGCCATCATCGTCCTGGCCTATACCGCCAAACTCTGGCTGCCGCAGTTCCGCAAGCTCCTGCTGCTGGTGGCGGCAGCGGTTTTTACTTTCTTCGCCACCACCCCCTATGCGATTCTCGATTTCAAGGCGTTTGCTCACGATTTTCTTTTCCAGATGGTGATCAGTCAGTCGAGCTGGAGCGGCATGTTCGCCGGCAAGGCGCCGGGCTATATCACCAACGCCACCTATCTCTACGGCGATTTCGGCCCGCTGCTCCTTCTCGCCGCCGCGGGCGGACTGGTGCTGCAAATCCGCGCCCGCCGGATCCGCTACTGGATCCTCATCACCTTCGCCCTGGCCTACTACCTCTATATCGGCTCCTGGAAGCTGATGTTCGACCGCTATATGGTGCCGATGCTGCCGGTAATCGCGATCTGGGCGGCCTGGGGGATCGTCAGTCTGACCGATTTCATCCGGCAACACCGGGCACGCCGTGTTTCGAAGCCGCAGCCATCCGCCGGTTCCGCCGCTCTCCGGGGCAAGTCCTCGCCCGGCACTGCCGCTCTTCTCCTGCTTGCGATCGTGCTCATCCTCTTCTTGCCGGCGGCGCAGATGCTGCGCGAGAGCTGGGATTTTAACGCCTATCTCCTCAAGACCAACACCAAAAAGATCGCCTATGACTGGGCGGTCACCAACCTGCCCAAAGAGTCGCTGGTCCTGCGCGAACAGTATACCCCGGAGGTCGAACTCGCCGGCTACAAGGTCCATCTGGTCAATTTCACATTCAACGATTCGGTCAATGCGGACTATGTCCGGCGCCACGACATCGATTATATCATCGTCACCGACAAGCTCTGGAAGCGCCCGGTGCAGGAGGATGGCGTGCTCGGCGAGCGCAAGGCCTATGCCATGATCGCCGGCTATGCCGACCTGATCTACAATCTCAAGCCCACACCCCGGAATCCCGGGCCCGAGGTCAAGATCTATCGGGTTCATAAAACGGCGCAGCCATAAGGAGAGAGCCCCGATGTCTTTAATAACTGCCCGGGGATCGGCGGCTGCCGCCTGGCTGCAGCGCACCTTTACGCCTGTGCGCCTCTTCCTGATCCTGGGGATGGTTTTTGGCCTCGCCTGGTCGATCGTCACGCCGCCTTTCCAGGCCCCGGATGAGCACGTCCATTTCTGCCGCGCCTACCAGCTTTCCACCGGCGGGCTGCTGCCGGAGAAGCAAAACGGCGTGCAGGGGGGAACCCTGCCCTCGAGCGTCATCGAGACCATCGAACAGGTCAATCCCGGCCTGCGTTTCCATTCGAAAGAGCAGCGGCAGGATCCCGAACTCCTCCGCCGCTACCTGCGGCGGTCCCTGGAGCCGGAGAACAAACGATTTTACGCTTTTCCCTCCAGCGCGCTCTATCCTCCGGCCGCCTATCTCCCCCATGCCGCCGGCATCCTCCTCGGCCGGTTAATGCACGCCTCGCCGCTGGTGATGATGTATCTGGGGCGATTCAGCGCCCTGGCTTTCTGGCTGACGATGACCGGCCTCGCCCTGCGGATCATGCCGGCGGGGCGTTGGCTGCTGCTGGCGGTCGCCCTGATGCCGATGAGCGTTTTTCTGGGCGGCGCCTTCAATCCGGATGCGGTCACCAACGGACTGGCCTTTTTCGCCCTCGCCTTCATGCTGGAGATCGCCCGCAGGCCGGGTGTGGTGACCGGCCGCCAGCTCGCCCTCTTCGGGCTGATCCTGCTGGTATTTGCGCTGGCCAAACCGGGATTCGCACTTTTCGCCCTGCTCTGGTTCCTGCTCCCCCGCCACAAGTGGGGCTCCCTGCGCCGGCATCTGCTCACCGGGATTCTCCTGCTGGCGCTCGGTTACGGCCTCAGCCTGGTGTGGAACGCGGTGGTGCAGAGCGATCTCAACAGGAACGCCCCCTTTGCCGATTATCCCGGGCAGAGGCAGCTGCTCATGCAAAATCCGCTGGTTTTTATCAAGGCGGCGCTGAGCAGCCTGTGGACCTTCAAGGGCTTTTATCTGCGCTCACACCTCGGTCAGCTGGGATCGCTCGATGTCGTCCTGCCCTGGCACGCGCTCCTGCCGGTGCTCGTGACCATTCTGGCGGCGGCCCTGCTCGAAAAGGGGATGATGCTCACCCACTGGCAGAAAGGGGTGCTGCTGACCCTCTTTCTGGGCACCCTTTTTCAATCGCTGCTGGCGCTCTATCTGACGGCCTCTCCGTTGGGATCTCCGTGGTGCGTCGGATTTCAGGGACGCTATCTCATCCCCGTGGCCCCGATGTTCTGGCTGCTCTGGCAGAACCGGCGCTGGCGGCCGGCCCGCTCCTGGCGGGCTCTGGCGGGTGCCGGATTCTTGCTGGTCTATGCCTTCGCCCTGGGAGTGTCGACGGCGGTGCTGATCGGACGCTATTATTGATCCGCACTCTTTCCACCCGGTAATTCCCGCTTGAATTGAAAAGTGGCTGGAAATTTGCAGCATTCAGCAGGCGCGCGTGCTGGCCACCAGGCCAGCACGCGCATCCGCCTGTTTCCTGGCCAGCATGGCCCAAATCCGCCATCCTGCGCGGCGGCGGTGGGGCCTGGCGGGGACACGGGAGCTGAAAGGCAGGACGGGATTATTATATCGCATCAAATCAGGAGGTGTAATGATTTTTTCAAGATGGTGGGGAAAAGCGGGGTGGAGAGGTGCGGGGATGGTCTTGTTGATGATTTCCGGCCTATGGGCGCAGGAGGAGCAAGGGTCTTTCCCGCGCATTCTGTTTCAGCGGCCCGCCGGCATCGGCGGCGGCGCTATCCAGCATTTCTTTTCCCGTTTCGATCTGGTGGTCCACGGCGGCGCCGGACCCAGCGCCTACGCCCTCAACGAGAGCATTCATGCCCTCAATCCCCGCACGCTCATCCTTGGCACCAGCCGGCAGGGCGTCTGGCCGGGGAGCTTTCCGCCGGAGTGCTTCATCTACCGTCCGCATGTGGCCGAGCTCACTCAGGCGGCCAAACCCGGCGACACCGAGATCTTTGTGACCAGCACGGCGGGCTTTCCGCCGGCCTCGGAGAAATACCGCTACGCCATGATCGGCGGCGATGAGTGGTTCAACTATACCGACCTCACGCCCACCAGTTTCACCGGGGTCAGCACCAGCGGCGACTTTTTTCTCCAGCGCATCCATCCCGTCGGTGACAGCATCAAAACCCCCATCCGCTTTGTCGGTTTCGGAATGCTCCAGAATATCACCCCCTTCGCCCCGCTGGTGGAGGGCAAACCGGTCTGGCAGCACTTTATCGACAAGCGTTTCGATCCGGCCAAACAGGATTTCAGCTATTTCGACGGCATTTTTTATGACGCCTACCGCACTTTTTTCTATCCGGATGACATTATCGGCGGCATCGATCTCGACTATAATCGCATCGATGATTTCGAGGAGCACGGCCTGAAGTGGGTCAACGCCCAGTGGGCCGACGGCGTGAAAAAGATGCTGACCTATGAAAAACAGAAACTGCTCGAGCTCAACCCGGGCCAGTATCCGCTCATCGCCCTCAACACCGGCAGCGCCCTCGAGGATTACAGCCTCGAGATCTGTGACGGCATGATGTGGGAGGGATTCATGCGCTTCGCGGAGAGCTGGGAGGAGATGGTGCGGGTCAACCGGGTCTGGGAGACCAGCCATGATCCGGTCTATACCATGATCGAGGATTACGATCCGGAGAAACGCCGCGCCTACGCCAAGAACAAGTTCGCCTACATGCGCTACGGCCTGACCACCGCGCTGATGGCCGGCGCCTACTACGGGCGCACTTTCGGCGACTATTATTACATCTCCCTCTACTATGATGAATTTGACAGCGATCTCGGCCTGCCGACCTCGCCCCCGCAGAAACTCTCGAGCGGGGCCTGGGCGCGTTTTTTCGAAAAGGGGGTGGCCATCAGCAATCCCACCGGCGCCAGCATCAATGTCACCGATGCGGAGCTGCGCGCCGCCAGCGGCTACGCCGGCCCCTATTACCGCTTCCTCGGCGGCCAGGACCCCGTGACCAACAATGGCGAGCGCTTCCAGTTCGTCCAGCTCGAAGGCACGCTCGAGTCGCCGCCCAAGTATATCAAGGGGGACGGCATCCTGCTCTTCACTGAACCCGATACCATCGTCTCGGATATCATGGTCGGCAACTGCTTCAACAACGACACCTCACCGGCGAGCGAAAAGCTGCTCCTGGAAGGAGCCTGGACCGAGGTCAAGGATCCCTCCACCCAGGTTTTCGACGAGAACCGCAATCCCTGCTACTCGCAGTGGAGCGATGAGACCGAAGACGGCATCGGCTACGCTGCCGCCAATTACCCCGACCGGGCGGCCACGGCTCTCTTCACCCCCACCATCGGTGTTGCCGGCTTTTACGAGATCAGCGAATGGCATGGCTGGGCCGGTAATGTGGGCAACAGCGGCCGCGAGGCGAGCAACGCCGAGGTCGCGGTGGAGGTCAACGGGGTCGCCAAATTCCGGGGCCGGATCAATCAGCGCGAGAAGGCCGGGCGCTGGAACCGGATCGCCGTGGTTTATCTGCCCGCCGGCAAGAGCGGTTCCGTCCGCCTCACCAATGCCGGCGCGGACGGGGTGGTGCTGGCCGACGCCATGCGTTTCCGCTTTCTCGGCCAGAGCAGCGACGTCGACAGCGAGCCCCCGGCTGCACCGCGCAACGTGCGTGTGATCAAGCCCTGAGCGCCTCGCGCTCCTTGTTTCTTCCCACTGCGCCCGGCGGAAATATCTCCGCCGGGCCTTTTTATTTGCTGCCAACGGCGCCGGGGGCGCTCCAAAAGCCCCGGCCTGATCGGGAAAAAGCGATTGACTTTGAGGGGCCAAATATCTATATTTATCCGTGCCGATCAGCGAGAGTGGCGAAACTGGCAGACGCGCTAGACTTAGGATCTAGTGTCCCAAAGACTTGGGGGTTCGAGTCCCCCCTCTCGCACGCCTGCCCACATTGACAGCCGATGCACCTGGATACCGGGAACCTGGCATCCAGCCTGCAGACGGCGATTTTTTTATTCTGATCCGCCGCTCCGGGCGGCTGAACCTGCAAACAGAGGGAGAAAAAGGGTGGAGTACCAGATCACCGAACAACCCAACTGGCACCGGGCCGTCGTGTTCACCGTCCCGGCTGCCGATATCCAACCGCAGCTCGAACAGAGATTTGCCGAAACGATGGCGAAGGTCCGCCTCGAAGGCTTCCGCAAGGGCAAAGTGCCGCCCGCACTGGTCAAAAAGATGTTCGGCAAGAACATCGAGTCCGAACTCTTCAACAGCTATGTCCGCCAGGCCCTCGACCGCCTCTTCAAGGAGCACAAATTCGATTATCTCAATACCCCCTACGTCCAGGACCTGGTCTGGGATGAAGAGAAGGGATTGACCTTCGCCCTCCATTTTGACGTCCGCCCCGATTTTCAGGTCGACGGTTTTTCCGGGATGAAGGTGGAACGGACTGTTTACGAGGCCGATGAGGGGGATGTTCAGCACACCCTTGCCGAACTCCAGTCCCGGCAGGCGATGATCTACACGGTCGAGGGCGAGGCCCAGCCCGGCCATTACATCATGGCCGACCTGCAGGAGGTGGACCGCACCGGCGTCCCGATGGTGGGTCAAAAGTATGATAACGAGGTCATCTGGCTGCACGCCGACCGCCCCGAGCTCACTTCCCAGCTCACCGGGGTCAAGGCCGGCGAGGAGCGCAGGATCATCCTGCAGCCCCAGGCCGAACCCGGCAGCGAGACGTCCCCCGCCGAAAAGCACTACCTGGTCGCGGTCAAGGAGGTCAAGGAACGGCGCCTGCCCGATCTGGATGACGAATTCGCCAAGGACCTCGGCGCTTTCAATACCCTTGCGGAACTCAAGGCCGATATCCTCGCCCGGCTGCAGGTCCAGGCGGAGCGCCAAACCCATGAACGCTTCCGCGACGCCCTGGCCGATGAGCTGATCAAGCAGACGCCGCTCGAAGCCCCGCCCTCGCTGGTCGACAACTATCTCGCCATGCTCATCGCCGATATGAAGCGGCAGAGCAAGGAGAGCATCGACGAGGCCCGCCTGGCCGAACACTACCGCCCCTCCGCGGTGCACGGCGTCAAGTGGTATCTCATCCGCGACCGCCTCATCAGCCAGCAGGGTCTGGAGGTCAGCGATGAGGAGCTGGAGACGGCCCTGACCGCCATGGCCGCCGAAAGCGAAGAGGGGGCCAAACAGGCCGAACAGATCCGGAGCGTGGAGGAGCAGCGCAAGCGCTTCCGCGATGCCCTCGAAGACGACAAGGTCTACGCCTTACTCGCCCGCAAGGCGAAGGTGACCGAGGTCCGGCAATCGCTCTATCAGCATCACGATCACGAACACGAACATCCATCCGCCTAAGCATGAAGGAGCCCCTATGGGATTAGTACCGATCGTCATCGAACAGACCGGCCGCGGCGAACGCGCCTACGATATCTTTTCGCGCCTGCTCAAGGAACGCATTGTCTTTCTCGGCTCGGCCATCGATGATAATGTGGCCAGCCTGGCCATCGCCCAACTCCTCTTCCTCGCCGCCGAGGATCCGGCCAAGGACGTCTATCTCTACATCAACAGCCCGGGCGGCATCGTCAGCTCGGGGCTGGCTATCTACGATACCATGCAGTACGTCAAGCCGGATGTCGCCACCATCTGCATCGGCCAGGCTTCGAGCATGGGCGCCCTGCTGCTGGCCGCCGGAGCCAAAGGCAAACGCTTCGCTCTGCCCCACTCGCGGGTGATGATCCATCAACCCATGGGCGGCGCCCAGGGTCAGGCCACCGATATCGAGATCCAGACCCGCGAGATCCTGGTGATCCGCGAAAAGCTGAACCAGATTCTCGCCCGCCATACCGGTCAGCCTCTTGACCGCATCGTCAAGGATACCGACCGCAACTTTTTTATGAGCGCAGAGGAGGCCAGGGAATACGGCCTCATCGACGAGATCATGGTGCGCAAAGACCAGATCAAACCGAAGAAGAAATAGAACCCTTAGCGGACAGTGCAGTATTATGGATCAAAAAAAGCAAAACAGCAGCCGGCGTCTGGTCATCTGCTCCTTCTGCGGCAAGAGCAGCCAGCAGGTGGAGACCATCGTCACCGGCCCGGACGTGACCATCTGCAGCGAATGCGTGATCATCGCCAACAAGATCATCGCCAGGGAAAAATCGCGGCGCACTTCGGCTACGGTCGAGCGTGTGCCCACCCCGGCGGAGATCAAGGCCGAACTCGATAAATTCGTCATCGGTCAGGAGCACGCCAAACAGACGGTCGCGGTGGCGGTCTATAACCACTACAAGCGGATCAACCATACCGCTCCGGCCGATGAGGTGACGCTCGAAAAAAGCAACGTGCTGCTGATCGGCCCCACCGGCACGGGCAAGACCCTCATCGCCCAGACCCTCGCCCGCCTGCTGAAGGTGCCCTTCACCATCGCCGATGCCACCACCCTGACCGAGGCGGGCTATGTCGGCGAGGATGTGGAGAATATCCTGGTGCGGCTGCTGCAGGCGGCCGATTACAATCTCGAACGCGCCGAGCGCGGCATCGTCTATATCGACGAACTCGACAAGATCGCGCGCAAAAACGGCAATCCCTCCATCACCCGGGACGTCTCGGGCGAGGGCGTGCAGCAGGCCCTGCTCAAGATCCTCGAGGGGACGGTCGCCGCGGTGCCCCCCAAGGGGGGGCGCAAGCACCCGGAGATGGAATTCATCAATATCAACACCGCCAATATCCTCTTCATCTGCGGCGGCGCCTTTGAATCCCTGGAAAAGCTCATCGCCAGCCGCCTCAACAAGATGGCCATCGGGTTCGGCGCCGAGAGTGTCAAGGGCGACGCTCTCGAACTGGGCGAGCTGCTGCGCCGGGTCGAGCCCGAGGATCTGCTGCAGTACGGCCTCATCCCCGAACTGATCGGCAGGCTGCCGATCATCTGCACGCTCGAAGAACTCGACGACGATGCCCTGCTCAAGATTCTGACCGAGCCGCGCAACGCCCTGACCCGCCAGTACCAGCGGCTGCTGGCCCTTGATGGTGTGGAGCTTGAGTTCGACCGGGCGGCGCTGCAGGAGATCGTCCGCATCGCCCGCAAGCGGGGTACCGGGGCGCGCGGTCTGCGCTCGGTACTGGAGGAGACCATGCTCAGGATCATGTACGAGCTGCCGTCGCGGAAAGAGATCTCCCACTGCCGGATCACCGCCGGGGTCGTGACCAGCGGCGCAGAGCCGCGCTACAAAAAGCGCAAGCTCCCGCCGGAGGACCCGGCGCAGGAATCGGCGGCGTGAAAATCCTCTCCGCTGAATACCTGAAATCGGTGGCCCGGCTCGAGGATCTGCCCCGGGACCGTCTGCCCCAGATCGCTTTCGCCGGCCGCTCCAATGTCGGTAAATCGACCCTGCTCAACGTCCTCTTCAACCGGCGCAAACTGGCCTATGTGAGTTCAACGCCCGGCAAGACCCAGACGCTCAATTTCTACCTTGTCAATCATCAATTCTACCTGGTGGACCTGCCCGGGTATGGCTACGCCAAATCCCCGAAAAGCCTGCGCCAGCAGTGGCAGGGACTGATCGAGTCCTATTTGACCGGGGGTGAGGAGCTCAGGCTGGTGGTGGTGCTGGTGGATGTGCGCCTTCCGCTTCAGGATCTCGACGCCCAGCTGCTGGAGTGGCTGCGGCTGCAGGGGCGGCCCTTCATCGTGGTGGCGACCAAGGCGGACAAACTCTCCGGGAGCGAACTGCAGAAGAATGTGGCGGAGCTGCGCGAGGCGTTGGGGGAAGTGGAATCGGGAAGGATCGTGCTATTTTCGGCCAAAACCGGCCGGGGGAAAGAGGAGGTCTGGCGGCTGCTGCAGGGAGCGCTCGGGGCCCGGCAGTGAGAAGTGGAGCAACGGGTTTGTAAAAAAAACTTGACGGAAATCAAGAATTTGTGTATATTTGCGAAAACATAAAGCTGTTCCGCGCTTGCGGAGCAGAAATATATTTAAATATATGATAATATTTAAACTATATAGTCAGAACAAATAGCCCCCATAAACTTCATATATATAGATATATACCTGCAACTATTCCCGTGCCGCCCTGGTCAATGTGCGGCAGTACCGTTTGTTGATGGATCACCCGGTTTTTCGCGCGCCGGGAGCATAATTTTTTAAAGGGGGCCTCTTGCCGGGCAGCATCACTCTGCAAGCTGCTGTGCAGGAGCCTCATTTTTTTAATTGGCTGCAAGCTGACGATCCAGAGCGACAACGCGACACGAAGATCAATCAATTGTTCACATTCCAATCCACGCATCGGACTCCATCATTGAACGTAAAGGAGGTGCAGAAAGTTTCAGGATTTTGGCTACAGACTCCTCTGAAGCAGCAGTGTCATCGCATTGTGACCTGAGGCCGAGGAAACAGCCGTTCTAGGGCTGCCATAACCACACAGTTATCAAACTGTTCAAGGAGGAAAGCAATGCTAAAAAAAGGTATTTGTGTGCTCATTCTTGTCTTGTTGCCTTTTGTCCTTTTTGCCGGCAATACCGGAAAAATCAGAGGCACAGTGCTGGACAAGGAAACGGGTGAGGCTCTACCAGGCGCGAACGTTCTTGTCGTCGGCACCCAGATGGGCGCCACTTCGGACGTTAATGGCCACTTTATGATTCTCAACGTCCCACCCGGAACGTACGTCCTGAAGGCGACCTTTGTCGGCTATACTCAGGTCTCCATGTCGAACGTCAAGGTGGTTCCGGATGTCACGACGGAATCCAACTTCAAGCTTCCTCAGGTCGCCCTGGAAGGGGAGACGATCACGATCGTGGCTGAGAAGCCGCTGGTCGACAAGAACGTCACCAACTATACCAAGACGGTATGGGCTGAGGATCTGGAGAATCTGCCGGTTCGCTCCGTGCAGAACGTGGTCGCCACCCTTGCCGGTGCCGTCCAGCAGGGCGGCAACCTCTACGTCCGCGGCGGCCGTTCGCACGAAACCGCGCGTTACGTGGAAGGCATGATGACCAGCTCCATCGTCGATGGCGGCGAGAACATCTCGATCGTCGACCGTTCCATCGAGCTCATTGATTTTCAGGCGGGCGGTTTCATGGCTGAATACGGCTTTGCCAATTCGGGCGTGGTCCACACCACCATCAAAACCGGCGGTCCGACCTACAAGGCCTCTCTCGAAGCGGTCTCGGATGATTTCTGGGCGCTCAATGATGAAGAGGAAGGCTATCAGATCCTCGGCATCAACAAGCTCTACTCCTACGGCTACGACGATTATTTCGCCACCCTGAGCGGTCCGTTGATCCCCGGCCAGAAGAACCTCCGTTTCTTCGTTGCCGGCCAGCACAGCTACCGCCTCAGCAACGCCACCCGTTTCGCAGGGTGGGAGAGCCCCGAGTATCTTGTTCCCGGCTCCTGGAGAACCACTGAAGGCACCACGGTTTACGATACCCTGAACCTTGGTGCGAATATCGCTCCCGGCCGCATCCCCGGCGGTGGCAACCAGTTCAACGTCGCCAATGGCAACGTGCTCTGGGATCTGGGCGCCCTGCGCTTCAAGGTCGGTGGTTCCTACACCTGGCAGCGCTCCCAGGACCGTCCCGCGGCCGTTCCGATCAACGCCAGCAATTCGATCTACAACACCGAGGCCTCCAAGCGCTGGCGGCAGACCAATTACAGCACCTATCTCCAGATGACGCACAACGTCAACCCGACGATGTTCTACACCTGGAATGTCAATTATTTTGCGGACAATCAGGAGAGCGGTCATCCGGTCTACTGGCAGGATCTGGCCAAGTGGGGCGATCCGGCCTTCAACAAGGCCTATTCCGACACCGGCACGGCCAAGACCTACTCCTTCATGGATCTCACCGGGTACGATCGAGCCATTGGCACCAGCGGTACCATCACCAAGGCCTCGGAGAGCTTTATCGGCACCAAGCTGGATCTGACCAAGCAGTTCGGACGCCAGCACGAGGTCAAGGTGGGCGGCGAGTTCAACTATTACACCATCCGCCGCTACTCGCTTGCTGCCAGAAGCATGCTGACCTCGCTCACCAACCAGGCCAAGTCGCAAGGCACGATCAACGAGATCACCGATTACTATGCCTATCGCAGCTTCCTGACCAACTATGGCTATGACATTTACGGCAACGAGATCAGTGAAGACCAGACCTACACCGCCAACGTGGCGGGTGAGATAATTCCTTTCAGCGGCCATGATGCTCCGCCCCATCCCATCCTCGCCGGCGCCTATATCCAGGACAAGATCGAACTCAAGGATATGGTGCTGAACCTCGGCGTGCGTATGGACTATTTCGACCGCGGCATCAACAAGCTGAAAAACTGGGAGACTTTGACCCAGGCCAGCAGCGGCTTTTTCGATGAAGAGGTCTTCGTCGAATCGGATCCGGACATCTATATCAGCCCGCGCATCGGCTTTTCCTTCCCGGTCACGGACATGACGGTCTTCCATGCTCAGTATGGCAAGTTCGTGCAGATGAACCGCTTCGATCAGCTCTTTGGCAGCTGGGGCACGATGGCCTTCAATACCTTCGCCTCCGGGTATGCCCGCACGATGCCGAACCCGAATCTCAAACCGGAACGCACCACCGCCTATGAGTTCGGTTTCCGTCAGCAGCTGGGCCAGTCCGCGGCCTTCGACGCCACCCTCTTTTACAAGAACACCGATGATCTGATCGCGATCCGCAAGGTCGCGCCGGCCCCCGGCACGGTCTACTCCTCGCCATACCTCTTCTCCAATGCGGATTTCGGCACCATCAAGGGTGTCAGTCTTGATTTTCAGCTGCGCCGCTGGAAACGTATCGCGGCCAGCGCCAACTATACCTACTCCTTCTCCGAAGGCACCGGTTCCGCGGCTGACAGCCATTTTGACATCGCCTGGGCTGAAGGTAGTCCGGTCTTCCCGGTCACCATTGCGCCGCTGGATTTCGACGTCCGTCACAAGGGCACGATCAGCGCCGATGTGCGTCTGGGCGCAGAGGATGGACCGAACCTCTTCGGTCTCAAGCCGCTGGCCAACGTCGGCCTCAACATGCTCTTCAGCTTTAACTCCGGCTCTCCCTACACCCGCATTGAATCGGGCGGCGGCTACAGCGAGGTCCATGGCTACACGCAGGGACTGCCGATCGAGGCCCTCAACCAGTCGCGCATGCCCTGGTTCTACAACATCGACGCCAAGCTGGACAAGACCATCAAGGTCGCCGGCATCGATTTCAACGTCTACCTGTGGGCGCTCAACCTGCTCGATACCAAGTCGGTCACTGCGGTCTTTTTGCAGACCGGCACCAATACCTCGGACGGCTGGATTGACAGCGCCGCCGGCCGGCAGGCGATGGCCTCGTCCACTTTGGGCGGGGAGGAGTATGCCCGCTGGTACAGCGCCATGCTGACCCAGCTCGGCACCTTCGGCTGGCAGACGCCGCGTCAGCTCCGCGCAGGCATCAAGATCGATCTGTAAGCAAGAACCGGAAAAAGATCGTTCTACCCAAAAATTACATTGATAGGGAGAATTTTAATATGATTAAAAAGAGCCTGACTCTCTTCTTGACGCTGGCCGTCTTTTTCACCCTGGCCCTCAATCCCCTCTGGGCCAAGGCCGAGAAAGGGGTGCCGCGGTTGGGCAAGAGCATGGATAGCAGACATGCCGATACTTTCGACGTCAACCGTATCGACAGCTGGTTTCTGAATAACGGCCTCTTCGCCAGCGATCCTGTGACCGAAGATGCGGGCCTTATTTACCCCAAGGGCTCCGGCCACTATGCCATCTTTACCGCCGGCCTGTGGCTCCTCGGCATCACTGAGGACACCAAAGAACTGCGCGCCTGCGCGGCCGACTATTCCACCGACATGCAACCGGGCCGCATCCTCGACAGCGGTGCCCCGGATGATCCGACCAAATCCGAGTACATCGTCTACAAGGTCAACAAGGGCGAATCCGTGCCGGCCGCGGCCATCGCACAGGGCGCTCCCGCCGAGGTCCTTGGCGACCAGATGCTCTTCTTTATCTACAATGACGCCAACCCCACCCTCCATGCTGAAGTCTGGATGACCCAGCCGATCGGCGTGGAGATTCGTCAGACCGTCTGGGGCTACGCCCAGGCCGGTTCCCTCGGCGACTGCGCCTTTATGCGGTTCGAATTCATCAACAAGGGCCTCTCGAACCTGGATTCGACCTATGTCGCTCTCTTTTTCGATCCCGATCTCGGCGACGCCACCGACGATTATGTCGCCTGCGATACCGACCTCAGCCTCGGTTTCGTCTATAACGGTGATGCCTACGATCAGGAATATGGCAGCTCCATCCCGGCCATCGGCTGCGACTTTTTCCAGGGCCCGCTGGCTGACTCCCCCGGCGACACCGCTTATCTGCCCAGCGGCGTCTTCCCGGACAAGAAGGTTCTGCCGATGACCGCCTTCGTCAAGTACATCAACAGCAATGCCACCTATTCGGATCCCGACCTGCAGAGCGCCAATGGCGGCTATCAGGCTTACAATTACGTCCAGGGCCTGATCTGGGACGGCTCCGAATTCATCGATCCCTTCACCGGCCTGCCCTCCAAGTTCGTCAACCCCGGCGATCCGGTCACCGGAACGGGCTGGCTGGGTTTCTACGAGGCGCCCCCCGCCGACCATCGTATGGTCATCGCCTCCGGTCCTTTCAAGCTCGTCAAGGGCCAGCCGATGGAAGTGGTCGCCGGTCTGGTTGCCGGCTTGGGCAACAACAATCTCAACTCCGTCTCCATCATGAAGTACAACGACAAGGTTGCCCAGTTCGCCTATGACAACAACTTTGTCGTCGGCAATCCCCCGCCGCAGCCTGTGGTGACGGTTTTCGAGGGCGATCAGGAGATCGTGCTGACCTGGGATGAGACCGCCCGTGACTATGCGGATGCGGCCGGTTACGCCTTTGAAGGCTATAATATCTATCAGGCGCCCGCCGCTTCCGGTGATGCCCAGGGCAAGTGGAAGCGCATCGCCACCCTCGACAAGGTCAACTTTATCACCAAGGTCTACGACGAGGCTTTCGACAATGAGTCCGATGCCATCGTGGAAAAGCCGGTCCAGTTCGGTACGGACGCCGGCCTGGCCTATCAGATGATCATCGACAAGGACTATTACGCCGGCGGTACCCCCCTGGTCAACGGCAAGAAGTACTATTTCGCCGTCACCGGCTATACCGTCAACATCACCGGTACCCCGAAGGCGCTCGAAAATGTGATCACTGCGATCACCTGCGTGCCGCACAAGCCCGAGATGAAAACCGAGCTGCGCGCCGAGACCACTTCGGAACTCACCCCCAACATCGTTCCGGGTGACGGCGTCAGCGCCGGCGATATCACCGCCATGGTCACGGTCGTCGATCCCGCCGCTGTGACGGGCCACGACTACAAGGTCGATTTCAACTACCTGGACAGCGGCGACTATGCGGGTTTTGCCAACAGCTGGCGTCTGGTCGATGTCACCACCGGAGCGGTGTTGATCAACTCCTGGGACACCATCGCCGGCGGCACCGACTATCCGGTCGTCGACGGCCTTGAGGTCAAGGTCATCATTCCGGAACCGGGCCAGTACGGCATCAATAAAAACAAGGGTACCTACGTCGCCAACGGTGTTCCCTATGCCGGTGTCACCATTATTAATAACTCCGCCCGCACCATCACCGGTGTCAACGCCGGCATGGAGACCTTCTTCGCAGGCGGCGGCATCGGCGAGAATTTCCTGGGTTCGACACTGGGCGCGCTTGACTATGTCGACGTCAAACTGATCATCACCCCGGACGAGAGCAAGTGGAGCAAGGCCTATGTCTACCACAACCCGGGCGGCTACGCCTATATGGGCGTCGGCACCTTCCCGGGTTATGCGGAAGACATCAGCGATCCGGCCGCTCCGCGCCGCCTCAACATCGCCTTCAGGGAATCACCGGGCGCCTCTAACGCTGTCGATATGCACTGGGATGTGAACGCCGCCGACTTTGGTGACGCTCTGGGTGGCCGCGAATACCTCTTCATCATGAGAAGCACCTATGATGATGGCGCTGAGACTTACTACGGTGCGGACAAACCCAACGCCCGCAACGCCGACGTCCTCTATGCCCTCTGGGCGCACAACCGTAGCGCATACACCAGTGTAACCCAGAACGGCGAGTGGGGCATCATCTGGCACTGCTACCATCCGGTCAAGGCGGGTGATTACGTCACCTTCTCGACGGCCGGCCTGAATGCGGTCGCCAGTGATGAGACCGGTGCGAAGAACATCGAAAAGATCAGTGTTTTCCCGAACCCCTATTTCGGTGTCAATACAGCTGAGCTAGGGAACTTTGACCAATTCGTCTCTTTCATCAATCTGCCGACTGATGAGTGCACGATTCGCGTGTTCACACTCTCTGGTCAGCTGATCAGGACTATTGTTCACGACAATGGCACCTCAATGGATAAGTGGGAACTCAAGAATGATGACTCGGTGCCTATCGGCAGCGGCGTTTACATCGTTCATATTGATGTGCCCAATGTCGGACAAAAAATCCTCAAGCTCGCGGTCGTGAACCGGGAAGCCAGATACTCGCACTTTTAGTCTCAATTGATAACTAGGAGAAAGAGAATATGAAATTTAAATATTCTGTTCTGTTCGTTCTCAGCCTGTTTTTGACCATCGGGCTAGTTCTTCAGGCAGAAG
>JAKQKF010000180.1 GCA_029560815.1 bacterium | reverse complement strand
TTCGGCCTCGCCGAGCCAGTAGAACTTGATGCCGCCGTGAATGGTGCCATCGTCGCGGTCAGAAAAGCCGTTGACGTAGGGCACTTCGACGCGGTTGGTGGCCATCGGCACTTTGGTCGCGGCCGCATAGATCGGGGAGGTCTCGACGCCGAGCTTCCACAGCTCGCGGCGGTATTCCTCGGGAACCAGGTAGCCGCCATAGATGTCGGCTCCCTCGCTCATGCCGGAGGCGGCCTTCTGCATCTTGACCAGCCGCTCATCGATGACGGGGTTCTCTTTGGAATACGCCTTGATGACGGCGCTGGTGAACTCGGACAGGCTCTTAAAGCCGCCTTTGGGATCTTTGGCCTCGCGGTCATCGCCGACGTGGATCTCTTTTGGCTTGATCTCTTCGCGCAGGGCGGCCAGCTTCTCATCGACAGCCTTGCCGATTTCGGCGGTCACGGCCGCATTCTCGGCCTTGAGGGTGTCCTCGAACAGGGTTTTGATTTCGGAAAGTTCCATGATTTTGCACCTCTAAATTGATTGTGATGGTTATTGCGTTATTTGTACTGCAATGACCTCCAGCGCCTGCATTGCGCCTACCAGCTCCGGGTTGCCCCTACCGGCTCCAGCGCGGCAGCGCCTGGTCGTTATAGCGTTACTTTTCCCAGCTTCCGGGCCACGGCCTCATCGACCAGCCCGGCAATGTTCACACGGTTAGCGGCCAGCGCATCCTTGAGCACCGTCATCAGATCCTGCTTGCCGAGGGCAGGCGCGGGCGCGGGTTCAGGTTCCGGCGCGGCCTTTAGCTCTACTTCATCGGCGGCCATCTCCACGGTCTCGCCGGCAGGCTCATCGGCCTGCGCCGGTTCGGTCGCCGATAGCAGCTCGCGCAGGGCAGCGGCGGCTTCATCCATCTGCTGCACGGCGGCCATGACCAGCGTGCGGTTGCGGCTGGAGAGTACGCGGCCCTCCTTCTCGACCGGCTCCTCGACAGGTATGTATTCCGGGCTGATCAGTCCTTTGGATATAGCGATGCCTACCGCCTCAGGGTTGGCAGGCACCGGCACGTCCGAGTATTCCAATAGCGCCCACTTTTTGTAGCGGCGGCGGCAACCCTTGACGTCAATGGGCGTGTCCTCCCACTCCATCGGAATAAAGCCGATAGACTGCGCAAGCGGCATGCCCTCTTTGCGGTACTCGTAGACCTTCTGGGCAAACTCATGCGAGGCATACTGCGTCTTGGCTATCAGCCCGCGGTCGTCTGACTTGATCCAGAGGTTCTTGCCGATGGGCAGCTCGCTGTAATCATGGCCGAACAGTACAACGGGGTTTTTGCGGTACGCCTCAAGGTCAGCACCGGCCGGGTCAACAATCTCACCGTCGCGGTCGATATCCTTGGTGGTGATGTAACTGACCGCGGCGCGCTCGCCCTCGTCAAACTGCACGTCTGCGGCGACAAGCCCCTTGCGGATGTACTCTACATCCTCAGGCGCGCAGCCCATAATCTGGGCGTAGGCTTCGGCCTTCTCGCGGTTGATATCGGCCATCTTGAGCCGTTGGGTGATAATGTCCATTAGTCGTCTACCTCGTCAGGGAATATGTGTGCTATCGTACAGCGGCAGTTAATAATCTCTGCCAGGTCATCGGTGTTCGGGTCGCCCGGGAACTGCAGCCCGTTAGAGAACTCCTCATCCAGCCCCACGGCCTCGCCGTCCATCGCCGCGTGCGTGTCACGGGTGCGCTCGTCCAGGGTGGCAATCCACTCCTTTTTGACGCCCACGATCCCGCTCTGCTTGATCGCCTCAAGCGCCCCGTAATTGGTGGCGCTTATAGTCTCGGTACGGGCGATGCGCTCATTGCGGAATCCCTCGGCGTAGCCAAAGATGCGCTGGACTTCCTTCTTGATCTCTTGTATAGAGGAGCCAGCATCCAAAGCAGACCGAAGCGCAGCCCGCAACTCCTTTTCCGTGGTCTGGTTGACCTCATAGGCGAACTTGAACACCTTGTCTTTGATCCACTTGACCGCGCGCGGGTTCTCTACGCTGAACGATACACCCACGCCGGGCAGCTCCTCCATCATGCGCAGACCGTTGACAAAGACGGCCATCTTGATCAGCTCGCGGCCCACGTCGCGGAAACGCTTCTCCCACGTCTTGCGGCCGAACATCCAGACCTCAATCTGGCTGTCGGCGTCAAACACGGGTGCGTCAACCTTCGAAAGAACTTCCTGCTTCTGCTCGGCGAACAGCTTGCCGACGCGCTGCTTGAACTGGTCCTCGACCGGCTCGGTGGCCTTTACAAACGCATGCCACTTATCGGCCCGCCGTGACGAAAAGTCTTTTTTTTTACGCTCTTGGCCGGTTCGTCCTCGTCCTCCTCCTCGCGGCCACCCTCGGCCATCGCATCGGCCATCATCTGCGCCTGGTCAGCCGAGCGCGCCGCGGCCCGTTCAGTCGGCGGCTCATCGCCCCACGGCACCGGCTCCAGCCCCTCGCGCTCGCGCAGCTCGTTGATGGTCATGTAGCCGGTCTGGATGTTGGTCTGGCGCTCTTTGAGCGCAAACTCCTTGTCCTCGGGCACACAGTCATCGAACGCCACAAACAGCGACGGGTCGTAGGCGGCCAGGAGCTGCTCGTTGATCTTCTGCTCGACCATGCGGTGCCTGGGCGCTATGGTGTGCGCCATCCACAAATAGAGCGCGGTCTCGGAGTTGGCGCGGGTTGTGTTCTTGTCGTAGAGCGCCAGCGTCTGGCCGAATGCGTCAACGATCTCCTCTTGTGCCCACTTGCGGCCGTTCAAAAAGTCCAGCTCTTTGGGTGCCAGGCTGTACTCTTTGTAGTGCAGACCGGATTCCAGTACAGGGATCTTGCCTGCGTTCTTGGCCCCGCGGAAGCTCTGGTTGACCTGCTCCTTTAGCCGCGTGAATGCGCCCTCGGTCAGCGCCGAGTCGGTCTCAAACGCGCCGGCCAGCCGCCCGTCATTGGAGAATACGGCGTTCTGGTAGGTGTCCATATTGGCCTGTATATTGTAGGCTTGCCGGACGGCC